>RECL01000322.1 GCA_007694025.1 Spirochaetaceae bacterium | reverse complement strand
TCACGATCCCGCTGCTGCTGCCGATGATCATGCTGCTGTTCATCCTGAGCCTGGGACGGATCTTCAACGCCGACTTCGGCCTCTTCTTCCAGGTGCCGCGCGCGGCGGGTCCGCTGATCCCAACGACGCAGGTACTCGACACCTTCGTGTACCGCGCGCTGATCAGTCTGGGTGACATCGGGATGTCGTCGGCCGCGGCGTTCCTGCAGTCAGTCGTCGGTTTCGTGACGATTCTGTCGGTCAACCTGATCGTCCGTCGGCTCAAGCCCGAGTGGTCGATCTTCTGAGGAGCATGCATGGCTACGATCACTGAACCCGCAGACTCCGCCGCAACGACTCGCCGGACGCAGCCGAAGAAGCTGCGCAAGAACGAAATCTCGCTGACGGCAAACATCGTACTCAATGTGGTCTTCCTGATTGCGGTCGCGTTGATTCTGATCCCGTTCTTCCTGCTGGTGACGGTATCGCTGACCGACAACGATACGCTGATCCAGGAAGGGTACCGCTTCATCCCGAGCCTCTGGAGCACCGAAGCGTACTCGTTCCTCTTCCAGAGCCCACGGCTTGTCCGCGACGCGTACATGGTCACGATCATCGTCACCGTAGTCGGTACGTTCGGGCACGTGCTCCTGGGCGCGCTCGTCGGCTACGCGCTGACCAAGACCAAGATGCCGGGGCACACCTTCTTCACGGTCTTCGTCTTCTTCACGATGCTCTTCAACGGTGGACTCGTATCGACGTACATCATCAACACGCAGTTTCTGGGCTTCAGGAACGCGTTCCGTGGACTGATCCTGCCTCTGATGTTCAACGTCTGGCACGTGCTGATCCTGCGGACCTACTTCGCGACGGCGATTCCAGCGTCGATCGAAGAATCGGCAAAGATCGACGGTGCGAACGACCTGAGGATCTTCTTCCAGATCGTCGTTCCGCTTTCCAAGCCGGTCCTGGCTACGATCGGACTGTTTGCGGCGCTCATTTACTGGAACGACTGGTTCCAGAGCCTGCTCTACATCACCGAGCCCCGGATGTACAGCCTCCAGTTCGTGATGCTCCAGACGCTTCGCCAGATCGAAATGATGCAACGGCTGCTGACGATGGGCGCGCCGGGCGACGTGATCGACCGGCTCCGCGATCTTCCGCAGGAGAGCGTCCGGTTTGCGATGGTCGTCGTCAGCATCGGACCGATCATCTTCGCGTATCCGTTCTTCCAGCGCTACTTCGTCAAGGGAGTCACGATAGGAGCGCTCAAAGGATGAGGCTGGGAGGGCGCCCCCAGCCGCTGACATGGTTTCCAAGCGCCCGCGTTGCGGGCGTTCGACAGATATTGGAAGGAGGTCTCTCATGAGATCACGAATCCTCACGGTGCTGGCTCTTGTGCTGGTATCAGCCGGTCTTGCCTTCGCGGGCGGACAGGCACAGACGACCGCTGCGGGAGCTCCCGTACCGGTCATGGTATGGCTGCCGGGCGGCGCGCAGGACGACCAGGCAACGGTCAACGCGGCAGCGCGTGAGTACGCCGGGCCGATCATCGGCGCGTACCCGGAAGTTCAGTTCTTCGGCTGGGGCGAATGGGGCGACCGCAAGCAGCTTGCGATCCAGTCGCGCGAAGAGATGGACATCGTCTTCACCGCCGAGTGGAACAACTACCACCAGGAAGTGCTCCGTAACGCGTGGAGACCGCTCAACGAGCTGATCGACACGCACGCGCCGGCACTCCGCGACGCGGTCGGATTCTTCCTGGAAGGTCCGGTTCGCGACGGCCAGATCTTTGCGATCCCAACCGTCAAGGAAGGCGCGGACTCCTCACAGTGGTTCTTCAACAAGCGGCTGACCGACAAGTACAACATCCCGTGGCAGTCGATCGTGACGCCGGCGGACCTCGAGCCCTACCTCCAGCTGATCAGGGATAACGAACCCGACGTGATCCCCTACCTGCTTGACGGCGTCAGTGAGCTGCCAAACTCGACGTTGATGAACGTTTGGAATCGCATCGGGGTCGGGTCTGACTTCACCTACTTCGAAGACACCGGACGCGTTCAGTACCGATGGCACCGTGAAGAGAGCTGGGAACGCGCGCAGCGGATGCACGACTGGTACCGTCGTGGCTTCTTCCAGCCCGAGGTAGAAGACGTCGGCGGAGAGAGCCAGCACAACCGTTACTTCCAGAACGGAAACTGGTTCGCGTACAGCCACGTCGGCCACCCGGGCAAGGCGGGCGAACTGTCGGCCGCGCACGGGTACACGATCGTCGGAACCGGCCCGCTGTCGCAGCCGGTCGTCACGACCGACATCCTTCTTGGGTCGATGATGGCGATCAGCCAGACCAGCCGTAAGCCGGTCGAGTCGATCAAGGTGCTCGAACTGATGAACACCGATCGGAAGTTCAACAACCTGCTGAACTACGGCGTGGAAGGCAAGCACTTCCGCTTCGTCAACGAGCAGCTCGGCGTCATCGAATCGATCGCGAACAGCGGGTACTCGCCAAACATGCAGTGGGCGCTCCAGAACCAGTTCCTGACCTACCTGTTCCCGACCGAGGATCCGAACAAGTGGGCGAACTATCTGGCGTTCAACGAGTCGGCGAAACTGTCACCGGTGGTCGGGTTCATCGCCGATCAGCAGCCGATCCGCACGCAGCTTGCGTCGATCTCCAACGTGAAGGACCTCTACAACCCGATCATCATACGCGGGCTTGAGGATCCGTCGTCGCTGCGCGCAGAGTATCTGGCCGCGCTGCGCGACGCCGGCGTCACGCAGGTAGAGGAAGAGCTGACCCGACAGGTTCAGGCGTTCCTCGCGAACCGATAGAGACGACGGCTTCGTCGTTCGCGCGACGCACGGCGTCCGCCTACGGGCGGGGGCGTCGGACAGTTCTGCTGAATTCCAGGGGGTGCGGTTACGGCCGCACCCCTGTCATCCGCTGATCGGCCGGCAACGCAGAAAACGCGTCAGACTCGCTGTCACTCTTCAGTATGTGTCCGGAACCCGAAATCGAACCGCCCCGCGTCGTACGACCGCGCGCACGCTTCCGTCGCCGATCCGATCGCCGTCGGCTTGAACAGGCAGCGGCGGATCGCTCGACAGCTCGATCGATTCGGCGGCGATGAGTCGCAGCATGTAGCGCGATCGCAGCCGGGCGCGCTTGAAGACCACATCGGAGAGCAACGCGAGGAGACCTCGACCACCGCCCATATGGAAAACCGACAACTCGATCATCCCGTCGTCGGCGCGACTGGTCGCGAACAGCGGCTCGAGCGCGGTCTGACTGAAACCCGCGTTTGTGAGCATCGCCTCGCGCGCACGGACCCTCCGCGTGACGCCGTCGACGGTGACCCGAAACTGCACGGGGCCGCGACGTGCAAGGTGAACGAGCACCCCCAGGAAGTACGCCGCCATCCCGAGCAGCCTCTTCATCCGTCCGTCGATATCGGTCATCGCGGCGGAGCTCAAGCCCATGCTCAGGTTGAGAAGGTACAACCGCCCGTCACGATCGATCGCGTCGATCGCGACAACGCGGTCAGACTGCACGATAACCGCGAGCGCCGGCCGCAGTTGCGTCGGAATCGTTAGATGCTTCGCAAGGATGTTCCCGGTCCCGCCGGGGATCACCGAAAGTACGATCGAGTCGTCTCCGACCTCGTTCGCGATCATCCCGACCGTGCCGTCGCCACCAACGCACACGATCTCCGTAAACCCGTCGGACCGGGCGGACGCCGCTCTCCTTCTGATCTCGCGCATCGACCGAGTCGACACTACTTCGTGTTCGATCGCTGCATCTGACAGCACGGCGTCGGTGATCGGGCCAATCCGGCGCGCGAGCGCCGATCCTCCGAGCTCGTTGATGAGCACAAGAAGGTTACGCCTCATCGGGAAGCTCCGGCCGGTCGCGAACCAGCCGGTCGCGAACCAGCCGGTCGAAGGCCGACCGTACTGAGATAGTAGAGCGCGACGAGTAGTTCGAGCCTGGAGTTCGCCGGAGAGCCTTCGCGCAGCGCCAGGCTCTCCCGGATGAACCAGTACCACAGGCCGGTGCGGGGGTTGTGATCGTAGAGGTGCTTCAGCAGATCGACATCCGGTCCGAACTCGCTCCTCCACCGCTCGGTCACAGCGGCGAACAGGCTTTCAAGCGCGGATCGCCAGCGTTCGCCCCGGATCGCCGCCACGTACGCTCCAGCGTGCGCTTGCGCGTTCGCTTCGACCGACGGTGCTGCGGGTGGGCGGGCCGACCGTCCCGCGCCGAGCCCTCCCTCCGCGACGGGCGGGGCTACGCTGCCGCCTACCGTCCGCAAGCCGCGCTCGGCGTCCTGGAGCAGCTTCCGGACACGACTCTGCTGTTGCGCGTCATCGCCGGTCACGTACCGGTAAAACTCGCCCGGGCGGCCGAGCAGATTTGCCAGCGCGATCGCGAGCTGCGTCCGCAGTACCGGATTGGTCGTGCGGTGCAGCCGGGGAACGATCTCCCACGCCGCCTCGAACGCGCCGTGGTGCGACACCGCGGTCGCGGTTCCCGCGGCAACGCTGTCGGACGCATCGGCGCGAAGAAGCTCGATCAGAAAACCGACCGACGCCTCGCCCCCTATCTGCCCGATCGCGCCGGCACACGCCTCACGCAGCTCTTCCGACGCTCCCTCCATCGCGTCGACCAGAAGCGGTACGGCGCGCTTCTCACCGATGCGACCGAGCGCGCGTGCCGACTGCACGCGAGTGGTCGCCGACGGGTCGTTCAACAGATCGAGCAGCGCGTCGGTCGCCTTCGGCGATCGCAGGCGGCCGAGCGCGCGGACCGCCTCCTCTCGAACCTCGGAGTCGGGGTCGTGCACGCGGCCGAGCACCTGCTCCATAGCAAGGTCATCGCTCGCCGAATCGATCGATCGCAAGCTGCGCGCGATACGCTCGGAGCTGTCATTCCTCGCGAGCACGCCGATGTTCATGAAGGTTCGGAATATGCTCGGCGTCGCGACGCGCGAGAACACGAACCCGACGTCCTTGACCGGCCCTTCGTCGATTCGGGACAATACAAGCAGGCTTATCGCTACCAGAAAGAGCGATGTGATCACGACGCCGTGGAACCCGGTTACCGTCACAAAGAGCACCTGGACGGTCTGGCCGCGGAGTCGATCGTCAAGGAATCCGCCCCCGAGCGATCCGCCCGCCGAGATCACGCCGATGAGTGTCCAGTACCATGCGATGTACGTCAGCCGGTTTCGCTCCTGCGTCAGACTCAGCATCAACTGGTTGATGCCATCCCAGAACGCCGGAGCGAGCAGCCCGCCGACCATAGCGATGATCGGCAGCACGATGAAGTAGTTCGTTGGCGACAGCACCAGGTAACCGACCCAGCTTACCGTGAACAGCAGACCGATCATCACCACCGGCTTTCGACCGAACTGATCCATAACGGTACCCCACCCCGGGGACACCGCGATCCAGATCGACTGCGAGATCACGAACATGATTCCGAGCCACGTGTTCGGGGCGCCGATCGTCGTCGGATCGGTCACGTACGGCGCGATGAACGGCGCCGACACATTTATCGAAAAGAGAACCAATCCCGTCGTCAACGCGAATCGCCTGAAGTTCCGGTCGACCAACGGCGCAAAGAACGACCGAAGCGCAGAATCCCCGGTCTCAGCCGCGTCCGTCGACTCCGATTCGACCGGACCCGACGGTTCGACCGGCGGGTCGGAGCCGACTGGATCGGGCTCTGCCACA
>RECL01000123.1 GCA_007694025.1 Spirochaetaceae bacterium | reverse complement strand
AGCACCAGATCCGACACGAACCGAATGTGCCAGTCGTACGCGTAACCGTCGTCGGTGAGCAGGCGCTCGGCGTTCAGTCGTTCCTGCTCCGCGATGACCGCGGCCGCGTCGCGGACGTCACGGAAGATCCGCGATATCGCGCGCAGCTGCGGCAGGTACTCGGCGATCTGCCGTTCGGCGTCGGCGAAGTCTCCGGCGGCGAACGCGATGGTCATCTCGTCCGCCTGCGCGCGGGCGTTCGGAGAGACCACCGTGAATGGCGCCTCGGCGGGATCGCCGTCGGAGCCGCCGGCAGCAACGACTCGTATCGTCTCTCGCGCGGATGCGAAAAGATCGGCGTCAAGCCCGGTGCGCACGGTCTCGAACAGACCCCGCTGCAGATCGAGCCCGCTTTCGAGTCGGATCAACTCCTGCTGCTCCGGAGTCAGGGCGATCGACTCCTCATCGGGGCCGTCGACGTAGATCCGGACCGCGGTCACGAAGTCACCTGCGCGAAAGGCCTCGGCCGCGATCTGCATCAGCGCACGGAAGCGTCGCTGATCGATTGTGAGCTGCACACGGAACTGCAGCTCGCTGATCAGCGCCGCGTCTTCTGGGTTCGGGTTCGGGATGATGTCGCGCATCGCGGCGATCGACGTGAGCGCGGCGATTGCGCGTGGCACGACTTCGTCGGGGGAAATGTCGTCTTCGAGGAGCGCCCGTAGCTCGCGTTCGACTTCGCGGCCGCGTTCGACGTACGCGCGGCGTGCCTGGCGGATCGCTTCGAAGCGAGTTTCGGCCGCAGGGAGCTCTTCTTCGTCGTCTTCGACGATCCGGATCAGATCACCTACCGCCGCGTCGTAGTCCTGCTCGCGTATACGCTGGTCTGCAGCCGCCTTGCGTGCCTCGATACTCTGCGCGATCGCTTCGAGTCGCGCGGCGACTTCGTCGGGGTTCTCCTGCTGGCCTGTCGCCGACACACGAACCGCGCCGCAGACGAAAACGAGCGCAAGTAGCACGAACGGCAGACGTCGTCGCGAAACGAGCAGTGGAGACCCTCCCCTTAGATAGTACTACAGGTATCGACAAAAAAAAGCGCGGCGCTGAGCCGTCCCCCCGATCGCAGACTCACCCCGACATGGATTCATGCCGATCTGAGGAGTATAATTGTGAGGGGAATGCGTACACCTCGGTTCATGATCATACTCCTGTCGCTCTTCGCCGTTGCTCCGGGGTTTGCGGTCGAGTTCTCCGATATCTACGCGTCGCTCGGCCAATCGGGTGTCGATCGAGTCCGGAACACCGGTCTGACGGTTTTTCCGACGCTGCTGATACCCGCTGGGGGCAGGTTTGAAGCGATGGGGCAGGCGTACACCGCTGTCGCGAGCGACGCGAGCTTCCTGGACGCCAACCCGGCCGCGAGCGCGTCGCTGTCGCTCACCGAACTGACCTTCGTGCACAACAACTGGATTGCCGACACGTCGATCGAAGGCGTCGGCTACGCGCGCAGGATCGGCGACTTCGGGTTCGGCGTCGGCGGCAAGTTTCTCCACGTGCCGTTCACCGAGTACACCACGACAACGCGGCAGGGCGCCAGCGGGCGGTACTCCGAGGGAACGGTAGGCGTCAACGCATCGTATAACTTCCTGCGATCGTTCGCGTTCCCCGGAGTATCGGTCGGTGCGACGGTGAAGGCAGCGTATAGGCTGATTCCTGAACAGATCGCCGCGGGTCAGTCCGCGGTCGGGGTGGCGGCCGATATCGGCGTGTTGTCAAGGTTCGATCTGCTGAAGGGTTTTTCATCGCGCAGCCCTAACTTCGGGGCTGGACTGGCGCTTCGAAACTTCGGACCACCAGTCCGCGGTGAGCCGTTGCCGTCGCAGATCGTCACCGGCGTCGCCTACTCCCCGATCCGGCCGGTGACGGTCGCAACCGATCTTATCGTCCCCGTGTCGTTGGCGCCCGGCGTGCCCGCCGAACGCGTCGGGGGCGCCGCGGGAGTGTCGGTCCGCGTTGCCCCGTTCCTCTCCGTCCAGTCCGGGATGCTCCTGCGCTGGGGAGGGTCGCGCTTCTCGATGGGGGCGTCGCTTGAACTTGCCGATTTCAGCCTTGACGTCAACTACAACCTGGACCTTGCGACCCAGTTCCGCAATCTGGACCGGGTCAGCGTACAGGCCCGGATCAACTTCGGTGACGAGGGACGCAAGGCGCTGCGCGATCTGGTGGACCGCTACTACCTGGACGCGTGGCGAGCGTCGGCGATCGGTAATCTCAACCTGGCGATCGAGCTCAGCGCGCGCGCGCTCGAACTCGATCCCGGCTTCACGCCGGCCGAAGAGCTACTCGCGATCAGCTTGCTGACCAGAGCGCTCCAGGAGGATCTGCGCGCGATAGATCTGGACAGTATCGCCGACCGCCTGGAAGACAGCACCGGCGTCGAGTGACCACAGATCAGCTACCGCGTTCGGCTTTCTGTGTGAGCCTGTTATACAGCGACAGCAGCGGGACATCGATCTTCTTCGACTCGAGCGAGCGTTGCAGCCCGTCGCGGCTGCGGGTGCTTTTATCGCGTTGCGCACGGCGCAGCCGTTTTCTGGTCTGCTTGTATTCGTCGCCCGACAGCATCGAATCGAGATAGTCGGTCATCTGCTGCAACTCGGGGTCGTACCCGTCGATTCCCAGCGACTCTCCGGTCTTCACAAGGCGTTCGACCGTCGACTCGACGGTCTCATCCTCGCACTCGATGAGAAGCTCCTCTATGGACTTGATGAAGGGGCTTTCGGTGAAGACGATCTGGTCGACTCGAGTTCGAAGATCGATGCGCCGCTTGAGCGCCTCGTCCGATCGCATGTACTTCCGGCCGAGCAGGATGTAGACGGCGATCGACGCCGCGAGCGATATCACGAGCTCGTCGATCACCGGAATCGGATCGCGCACGACGATGCTCAGGAACAGAAACGCAACCAGGAAGACCGCCGACGACAGGAGAAATCGAGGGATGAACCGTGCGTCGGCAACCCAGACCTTCACCTCCTGCTCGACAATACGGTAAAGCTCATTCCTGAAGAGCGTCAACGATTCGACGCGTGGCTCACGGCCGTAGTGTCCTACAACCGGATGCTTGGTCAACAGCGCGTGTACGCGTTCGATCTTGCGAAACGGGTGAAGAAAAAGCGAGACACCGTCCTTGCGATACACGTGAAAAACGTAGATCGGCTCACCGGCACTACCCATAGCGACAAAGTAGCGTGCTGCCCGGGGGCAGTCAAGAAACGAGCGATCCGTCGGTCGATGCGCCGCGGGCAAGAAGGTCTTCCACCTCCCCCTTTCCGAACAGACGCGCGTATTCACGCGCCGACATTCCAAGCGAGTCGCGCAGGTCTGCGTCACCGCCGGCGGCGATCAGGTGGCGTACTATCGATGCGTGCCCCTGCGACGAAGCAAGCATCAGTGCCGTCTGATCGCTCGCTGTTCGGCGGTTCGGGTCGGCGTTGTGCGCAAGCAGGATCCCGACAATCGTGTCAAGGCCCATGCTTGCCGCTTCGCAGAGCGCGCTTGTTCCGTCGTGACCGCAGGCCGCATTCGGGTCGGCGCCGGCGACCAGCAGTCGTTGAACGATGCCCTCCGCTCGCGATCGAACGGCTCCGACCAGCAGTGGTACGCCGCGTTCGCTGCGCGCGTCGGGGGACATCCCGACCAGCAGGTAATCCTCCACCGTCTCCTCGTCGCCTCGTGCCGCGGCGGCAACGGCGGCCGACGCGTCCCGGTCCCTTCCGCGCAGACGGGTGCGCGCCAGATCGATCCGATGGCGCTGTTCCCAGCTCGCACGTTCGGAAACCAGGTACATTTCCACCGCGTCGGCGCGAAGCGGTGTCGCCGATGAGAGGATGCCATCGAGCGCGTCTTCGGTTACGATCGCGAGCGGGATCCGACGCCCCGACGCGAATCCGGCGGCGTAGACCATCCATGGCGCGATCTGAGCCGACCGTGGAAGAAGGACCAGATGCGTTGCGCGATCAAGGAGAGCGTTCATCGTTTCATCGCTGTCGGCCCACCCGTCTGCGACCGAGATGCCGGTGAACTGGATCGCATAGTCGCGGATCGATCGCATGATCGCGCGAACAGTCTCGCTATGGGTCGGGTCGGCAAGGAAACCTACGTGCATGATCCATTCTGCCACGTAGGTCCATGGTTGACAACGCCGGCCGTTGAAACGATGCTGTGATCGATGAACCTCAGACGGCTTCCCGAATCGCCGCGTCTCTTTGATCCTGGTCGACCGATCCATCACGAGCGAGGACGCGATGCGGTGCTCCTGCTCCACGGCTGGACAGGCTGGCCGGGCCGACTCGCGTACGTCGCCGAGCGCCTGGCCGCGGTGGGGCTTACCGTGTCGGTGCCGCGTCTGCCGGGGCACGGCACGTCGATGGCCGATCTGCGCCAGACTACCGCGCGCGACTGGTTACGTCGGGCGATCGATGCGTATATCGATCTATGTCAGGATCACACGGTTCGTGTTGCCGGCACATCGATGGGGGGGATCCTTGCCACGATCGTCGCGGCGCAGTTCGGGGTCGACCGGATCGCGCTTCTTGCGCCGGCGCATCTGACCCGCAAGCGATCGCTGTGGGTCGCTCCGCTGCTCAAGCACGTCGTCACCCGGATCCCGGGTGACTGGTCGCCCGACCACGAAATCGACCCGGGCGTTCTTCCGATTGCCGAGGAGTACGCGCGATACAACTACCTATCGACCGTGGCCGAGTTCTACCGTCTCCAGCGGATCGGGCGGCGCGAACTACCGCGGTTGACCGCCGAAACGCTGGTGATGGTGTCGCGCAATGACGGGGCCGTTCCCGAGCGCGTCGCCGACTACATCAGCGAGCGTTCGCGCTCCGCGCGGGTTGAGTCGATCGTCCTTGACCGCAGCAACCACCAGCTCGGTGACCACGTCGAAAAAGAGACGGTTGCCGACGAACTCGTGCGGTGGTTCGCGCCTGCCGGCTGACAATCGAACACGCTGACGGTATACTCCGCTCATGTTCATGTTCCTGATCAAGAAGGCGTTCTTCGACATGTGGGACCACTTTCTTGGGGTCGCGATGCTCAATCTGGGGTTCATCGCGCTCCTGACGATCCCGATTCTTGTTCCTCCCGCTGTCGTCGAGTTCAACGTGGCACTTGCCTTCCTGTCGCAGGCGGCAGGGATTCTACTGGTCGTGGTGTACGCCGGCGCGGTGTCGCTTGCGACTCGCGACATGGTCAACTACCAGCGCCCGGAGTTCGGCAAGCTCATTGAGTACCTGAAAGAGTCGTGGAAATCGTCGATGGTATTCGGAGCCATCCTGATCGGCATCGTGGTCGTGCTCTGGTTCGGCGTTCCAGTCTACGCGGGCATGGGCAATCTGCTGGGACTCGCGGCGATCGTCTTCCTGATGTGGGCGCTGATCATCTGGGGCATCAGCAGCCAGTACTATTTCCCGATCCGCGGGCAGCTCGACACGAAGATCCCCAAGATCATCCGCAAGTGTTTCGTGCTGTTCTTCGACAACACGTTCTTCTCAATCCTGCTCGCGATCGGGACGATCGTCATCGCCGTCGGATCGGTGTTCACGGCGCTTCTGATCCCCGGGATAACCGGTCTGCTTATCTGGCACCACGCCGGGCTCAAACTCCGTCTCCTGAAGTACGACTACCTGGAGGAGAATCCGTCGGCGAACCGGCGACGGATTCCTTGGGACGCGCTGCTGGTAGAGGAGGAGGAGCGCGTCGGGAAGCGAACGCT
>RECL01000391.1 GCA_007694025.1 Spirochaetaceae bacterium | reverse complement strand
CTACTCCAGGATGACCGGAAGGGTTCGCTCCCGAACCCGTCCAGCCGGTCCACGGGAAAGACCATCCCGGCATCACGCCACCGGCCGCCCGCCGCCAGGAAATCTGAGACGGCCGCCTGGAGCGAGTTCTCGCGCGGCGCGGCGCTCGGGTCGACGTGGTCGTCCAGGTAGACGAACCAGAGGCTCCCGCCGGTCGACGGAACGGGTAGCAGATAGCACTGCTTCAGGTAGCGAACCAGGTTGCTGCGTTCGCTCAGGATCCGCTCGAGCTGCGGCCCGAAGATCCACGACGAACACCAGAACGAACGGGCTTGTCGCTCCGGAAAGTGGTGCGCGAAGAAGTCGACCGCGCGACGCATCGACTCGACGCACGCGTCCGGGTCCATCCGCCCGTCGGCCGGGATATGGAGATCGATCACCGTGTCGCCAGAGGCGAGCGTACGCTCCCAGTCGGAGTAGTCCACCTGCACCGGATCGCGGAGCACGACCCCGGCGGGGTCGATCGGGTGCCCGGTCGCCGAGCCCTGGTCAAGCACCAGCTTCGCGGTGAACGCGTCGGAAGCGCCGGCGTCGGCTTTCGAGTCGGAAACCGCGTACCCATCGCGATCGTAGCGGCCGCCGTCGGCCGCGAGCGCCAGGTAATAACCGGTACGGCGGTGACGGAACAGAACGATCGCGTCGTGCAGCTGCTTGAGCATGAACTCAAACCGGCCAAGCCGGAAGAGACGACCTTCGGTGTAGTGACGGAGCCAGAACATCTGCTTCGCGTAGATCCCAACTCCACCGCGCGTCCCGGTGCTGTAGTTGCCGGCGAAGCACGTGATCTGTCGGCACGTCTGCGCGGTCACGTCGGCTGACACGCCGAGCCGCTCGTGCGTAGCGATGACGCGCCGCACCATCGAAAGCGCGATGATCAAGAGCCACGCGCCCGGTTCGTTCTGCACCATAGCGTGTGCCGAAGCGGACGCGGCGCGCGCGCCGGCGACGCTCTGAAGCCGTGGCCACCGAGTGAAATCGGTTGGCTCCGGGTAGTCGTACAGACAGCGGGTCGCGTGCCAGGCCAGGCGCGCGAGCGGTCGGTTCGACGCGATTCGGTCCGCGCAGTGTATGAGCAGGTCATCGGTACCGGCGTCAAGCCCGCAGAGGTTGCGCGCAAAGCTGATCTCGGTCGGGTCGAGGAACGGGATGCGCGCCGGCATCGACCGCATCGACTCGTCCCATCGGTCTTTGTTGAGGTCAGACGAGTCCGACTCGCCGAGGTCGCAGAGCGTCTGTGCGAGTGTGACGGCTTCGGGTGCGTGAACCAAGTGGTACTCCGTAGTCGCCGCGAACGCGGTCCACGGTGCGGACCGACAGAGCGACGACGCCTTTTTGGATCGAGTGTACCGCAACCACGGACAGGTGGTCACGGACCCGCCGGATCGAGGTCGGGCGCGTCGGGGTAGGTTCCGGCCGGTTGCATCGGCGCCGCATCGCGCCTATCATCCTGACGATGGACCTACGAGCGTTCATAGTCACCCCACGACCACGCGCGGCGTACACGACCACGGTGATTTCACTGGCTGCGGCAGGGCTCATGCTCTGGTCGCGCCACGGCGGTCCCCGCGACTTTGCGATGGCGTTCACCGCGATCGCGTCGGCGTCGTTCGTGATCACCGCGCTTCTTGGGGGCGCGCTCGGCTCCTGGTACGGGCGACTGATGACCGCCGGGCTGTTCTTCTGCATGCTCGGCGATCTGCTCGGCCCCGGAGACTTCATGCTCGGGCTCTACGCGTTTGTGATCGCGCACTTCGGCGTGACCGGCGCATTCCTGTCGCAGGGCGTCGATCGGCGCAACCTGTCGTTGAGCGCCGCGGCGTCTGTCGCAGTCAGCCTGATCGTTTTCTTCTTCTGGCTCGGCCCCCACGTTCCGCAGGGCGAACAGGCACAGATCGTCGGGTACACCGTCGTGATCACGGTCATGCTCGTATTCGCCGGGGCTACGCCGCGCTTCGTCGGCAGGCGAACGGCTCTGGCGGGGGCGATTCTGTTCTACCTGTCGGATGTCTTCCTGGCAAACTGGAGGTACGTGGATACGGGACGGTGGAACGCGTTCGTCTGCTATCCGCTCTACTACACGTCGTGCGTCCTGCTCGCGCTGAGCGTGCTTGCGACGCGTCGCGGTGCCTGACATGCGCTACATCTGCCTGCACGACAAGCCCGTGATCGAGCGGTACCTGAAGCGCGACGTGCCGCTGCACATCTACGCGCTCGGCGATCTGGACGACTTCTTCTGGCCGTACACGCAGTGGTGGGGGCTTCGATCGGCGGACCCGGGTTCGAGTGGTTCCGAAGATCTGGAAGCGGTCACGCTGCTCTACGTCGCGAGCTCGACTCCGACGCTTCTTGCGCTCGGGACCGACCACGAGCCGCTGTCGTCGCTCATCGAATCGATCGCGCACCTGCTTCCCGAACGGTTCTACGCGCACCTGAGTCCCGGCGTCGCGCCATCGTTGGCAGAGCGCTTCCGACTGACGCCACACGGTCTGCACCTCAAGATGGCGCTCACCGGCGCGGGCATCGGAGGCGACAGCGTCGAAGACGACGGCGCACAGGCACCGGTTCGGCTGTCGACCGAGGACCTGCCCGCGCTGAGGGAACTCTACGACCAGGCGTACCCGGACAACTGGTTCGACGCGCGGATGCTAGAAACTGGCCGCTACGTCGGGATCCGTGAGGGGTCACGCATCGTCAGCGTCGCCGGGATCCACGTCTATTCGCCGCGCTACCGGGTCGCCGCGCTCGGCAACATCACGACGCTGCCGACGCACAGAGGCCGCGGATACGCGGGCAGTGCAATCGGAATGCTGTGTTCGATCCTGGCCGACGAAGGACTCGACGTCGGGCTCAACGTGAAGGCCGACAACGCAGCGGCAATCGCGTGCTACCGGAAGTCCGGCTTCGTAACGATCGCCGAGTACGAGGAGTACGAGGTGTCACGCCGTTCTACCCGCGAATGAGATCGAGCCCGTTGTACGGGTTCGCGGCACTGTAGCTCGAACGATTCGTCAGGACGACAAACGGCGTACGCCGGAGCAGCCGCGGCTGGCCAAGAGCAGTTGCCGGGGCTCGTTACCGCAAGGCTCGATCCGCGAGCGACTGAGTCTCGTCGACGAGAGCCTTCCACGCGTCGTGGCTGAACAGACCGTCGTGGCGGTGCGCAAATGGCGGGGTCTCGATGCACGCCGGACGTGCGTAGCCGATCTCCCCCATACCGGCGAACACGGCGTCCCAGTCAACCAGACCACGGCCCGGGGCCAGGTGCGAGTCGCGATCACCGGCGTTATCCGCAAGATGGAAGGCGCGGAGCATCGGCTTCATCGCGCGGAAGAACTCGTGCGCACCGTCTGGACCACCCGCGACAAGCGCGTGTCCGGTATCAAGACAGAACCCCAGGTTCGGGTCCGCGAAACGCTCGGCAATCAGGGAGAGGTGTTCGGGTCTGGAGCAGACGCGCGGGCCATCGGCTCCGGGGAGCATGTTCTCAATCGCGATCGTCAGCCCGAGCGCGGCGGCGCGCGGCAGGAGCGCCTTGAGGCTGCGGTCGAGCCGGCTCAGGTAGGCGTCGAAGCGTTCGACATCGACGCTGAACCGATTCGTCGAAGGGTGCTGGATAACAGTGCGGGCTCCCAACGCCGCGGCGCGCTCCATATGGAGGATCATCGTGTCAACGGCCGCGCGTCGCGTGGTCTCGTAGAAGCAGACGATGTCATCGTCGGGCTTGAACGGCAGATGGTAGCTGTCGATCCCCAGACCCGCATCGCGGTAGCGGCGGGCAAGCCGATCGAGCTCGGCATCGTTCTCATCCGGGAAGAGCTCGGCGGCCCCTTCGATGCCGGACAGGCCGGCCGCGCGACACGATTCGATGATCTCATCGTGCGCGACTCCTACGAAGGTGTACCCCGTCGTCGACCACGTCCACTTCTGTTCCATGCGTTCCCCCTACACCGATCATAGGGGATGCCAAGGCCCCCCGCAACCGGGAAGGAGGACGTTCGACCGACAAAGCGGTATCGTTCGCAAAAGAGAAGTGCACAGCAGGAGGAGCGCATGGCCCACCACGATTTCACACCCACGGTCTACCACACGACGCTCGGGCCGCACGAGCCGGTACTCACCGTGGAGGCAGGCGACACGGTATCGACGTCGACCGCCGACGCACGCGGGCACGACCGCGACAACAGGCAGGTTGCGCCGCGCGGTAACCCGATGACCGGGCCGTTCTTCGTGCGCGGAGCCGAGCCGGGCGACACGCTCGCGGTGACGCTCGAACGGATCGTCCCGAACCGCGCTCACGGAATCACCTCTCCCCGGATCGCGCCGGGCGTGCTCGATCCCGGAACTCCGATCGCTCACACGGAGGTATCCGAGTGTCGCTGGCTGGTCGACGCAACCGAAGGCACGGCGCGGATGATCGAGCCCGAAACCGCGCTCTCCGGGGTTCCGATCGCGCTGGCGCCGATGATAGGATGCCTCGGTGTGGCTCCTGCCGGAAGGCAGGCGATCTCGACCGCGACATCGGGTCCGCACGGTGGGAACATGGACTACCGGGGCTTCGCAAGCGGTGTCACCGTCTACTTTCCGGTCTGCGAGCCCGGCGGGCTCTTCTTCCTGGGCGACGGCCACGCCGCGCAGGGCGACGGGGAGATCGTCGGAACCGGGATCGAGATCTCGATGGACGTGACCTTCAGGCTCGACGTGATCCACGGCGAGTCGATCCACTGGCCGCGCGCACAGAACGACACCTGGCTCATGACGGTCGGAAATGCTCGCCCGCTCGACCAGTGCGTCCAGCACGCAACGACCGAGATGCTCCGGTGGCTGGAATCGGAACACGATCTACCGCCGATCGTGAGCCACTCGCTCCTGGGTCAGTGCGTCGAGTACGACCTGGGCAACGTGTTCGACCCGGCGTACACGATGGTGTGCAGGGTTCGCAAGGATCTCATCGCGCAGGTTCGCTCGGCGCTTTGACGGCGCGGTGCTCGTGCAACAGGTCGATCATCGCGACCAGGTTCTCCACCGGCACGTCGCCCTCCACCGCGTGCGCGGGCGCGAACACGTAGCCGCCGTCGCTGCCGAGCTCAAGAAGCCGCGATACGTCGCGCCGCACGTCCTCCACCGACCCGTAGGGAAGCGTGCGCTGCGTGGAAAGCCCGCCGTGGAACGCCAGGCGGCCGCGGTACCGGCGCAGCAGATCGGTTACGTCCATGACCTCCGGCTGGAAGGGGTTGAAGCAGTCGAGCCCGATCGCGATCAGGTCGTCGAACAGCTCATCCACGTCGCCACACGAGTGAATGAAGACCAGCCTCCCTGCCTCCTTTACCGCCGCGTACATCCTGGTGAGCTGCGGCAGAATATGACGCCGCCAGAGGACCGGCCCCATGATCAGGCCGTGCTGCTGCCCCCAGTCGTCGCCGAAGTAGACCGCGTCGATGTCGTAGCGCACCGCGCGCCGCACTACGGCGATATTGAAGTCGGCGATCGCGCCCAGGAGTTCGTCGACGAAGTCGGGGTTCTCGGCAAAGTCGATGAGCAGTGGCTCCATCCCCCTGAGCGTCCACGCACGCTCGTAGAGCGAAAAGCCGATCCCGTAGATCCGGAACCCGTCGCGCGCGTCGTCTGTCGCGATCGAATCCATGCCCGCGTAGAAGCGGGGATCATCCGGGTCGGGCAGCACGAGCCGGTCGATCGACGGCTCTGCAAGCACCTGCCCTTCCACGACACCGATGTCCTTGTCCTTCGACCGATTCCA
>RECL01000300.1 GCA_007694025.1 Spirochaetaceae bacterium | reverse complement strand
GGATCGGCCGGCTCATCGGGATCCGGCGGGTCGGGCAGGCCGAACAGCCCCTGCACGATCGACTGGCCGAGCGAGCCGGGACTCTGGAACTCCTTCAGGCGTTCCATCATGTCGGTGAGTTCGACAAGCTCCTCCAGAACCAGGAGCCGAACGAAGTGTTCGTCCTCCGGTCGCATCGATATCGTCAGATCTCCGTCTTCCTGCGCCAGCGTCACGATCGTGTTGTCCCGGCGAATCCGGTAAATCGGTCGCGCGAAGTCGACGCGCGTGACGAAGAAGTCGGCGCTTCTGAACGCACCAAGAACCCGCCCGCGAAGGAAGTCGGCGGTAGTGGCACCGGGAAGCGGAATGCGAATCTGGCGGCCGGGCTCCTCGTCGGCGCTGCGGACGGTGCGCCGGTATCCCGATCCGCCTCGAAACGACGCGACCAGCGCCGGCGGCGCGATGACCGTCGTGATCAGAAGCGTCATGATCGCAACGCCAAAGAGGTCCTGCCCGATCGCGCCGGCCGACAGTCCGATCCCCGCGATGATCAGCGTGACTTCTCCACGCGGCTGCATCCCGGCGCCGATCCGAAGCGCTCCCCGCATCGTGAACCCGGAGATCAGCGCGGGCACCCCGGCGCCGATCAGTTTTCCCGCTGCGGCCAGGCCGGTGAAGATCAGCCCGAAGACGGCGACCGGACCAATTGCGGTGAAGTCGACGAGCATCCCCATCACGCAGAAGAAGACGGGCACCAGAAAGGCAGAGAGACCCTCCATCCGTTCGCGAATCTCGTGCGCGACGTCGGTCCTGCTGAGCGCGAGTCCAGTCACGTACGCGCCGATGATCATCGCAAGCCCCGCCATCTCGCTCAACCCCGCGAGAAGCAATGAGATACCGAACGCGACCGACGCGACGACTTCGAGCGAGTGAGTCCGCTTCAGACCTCGCGTCAGGCGCGGTGCGATGAGAATACCGATCACGGTCGACCCGACCCAGAAGCCGAACGCACGCCCGGCGATGATGCCGATCTGGCGCCAGTCGACGGCACCGGCATCGCCCGGCGCGGCCGCGCGCGCAAGGCCGATCACTACGGCCAGCAGGATGATCCCTATCACGTCGTCCAGGACCGCGGCGGCAAGGATCGTGACGCCTTCGGGCGACGACAGCTTGCGTTGTTCGGACAGAATACGCGCGGTCACGCCGACGCTGGTCGCGGTCGACAGCGTTCCCAGAAAGAGCGCCGCGGGGTCCATCACGCTGTCGACACCGGGCAGAAAGAGCCACGCGCCGACCGCTCCGAACGCGAAGCTCGTGACGACGCCGCCGATCCCGACCGCGCTTCCGACCCCGGAGAACCGCAGGAAGGTCGGCAGATCGGTCTCGAGCCCGGCCAGAAAAAGCAACACGATCGATGCGACGACCGCGAAACCGTAGAGCTCGGCGGTCACCGGCAGCGCACCGGGCTCGAGTGGAAAGAGCGGTGCGTGCAGGAGTGGGAGCGTGAACGCCCCCAACGCGTACGGGCCGATCAGCATGCCGGCCGCCAGTTCGCCAAGCACGCGAGGCTGCCGGAGGTGACGCTCGAACAGATAGCCGAGCAGCTTCGCCGATATCACGATCGCGGCCAGCTGCAGGACCAGCAGCGTCATTCGATGGCTCACGCCAGGAGCGCCTTCAGCAGCGCATCGGGTGACGATGCCTCAAGGAGTTTCTGCCGCTTATCGGCGCTGCGCAGCAGCTGACTGATCTCGGCCAGGAACTGGATGTGCGGCCCGGTCCGGTCGACCGGAGAGAGCGTCATGATAAAGATCCGCGACGGCTTGCCGTCGAGCGCGCCAAAATCCACGTCGTGCGCCGTCACGCCGACGCACGCAAGGAGCTCGGTCACCGCGTCGGTCTTGCCGTGCGGTATCGCGATCCCGTGTTCCATCCCGGTCGACATCTTGCGCTCGCGCTCACGGATCGCGGCGCGCGCGCGTTCAACATCGCTGATCTTGCCGGTCGACGCGAGCACCTCTATCATCTCATCGATGATCTCTTCCTTGGTGCGTCCGACCATGCCGGTGCGGACAACCGCGGGAGATAGCGCTTTCTTGAGGTTCATGAATCGACAGTAGGCCCGCGCACGGGGCGTGTCAATGGTGTAGGATGAGCCGCGGCGCGGGCACTCGGCGCCGAACGAACATGATCGGCAACCTGAACGAGACAACGCTCCACGAACAGATCAAACTCGCGTACGCCGAAGGAGCGGGTCTGACCGAACAGGCGGTCGGCGGCTTCTTCATCGACGTCGTGACCGACGATGAGCTGATCGAGGTGCAGACGCGCGGGCTGGGGAAACTCCGCCGAAAGATCGTCGAGCTGTCGCCTCAGCATCCGATCCGGATCGTGCATCCGGTCGCACGCGAAACGGTGATCAACAAGCTCTCCGCCGATGGCGAGCTGATCAGCAGCCGTCGGTCTCCGAAGCGAGGTCGGGTGGAGGACGCGTTCAGGGAGATCGTTTCGATCGCCGACCTGCTCCCCGACCCTGCGGTCACGATCGACGTGCTGATCGTAGATGTCGTAGAAACGCGCATCGACGACGGAACCGGAAGTTGGCGTCGCCGCGGCGTGCGCATCGCAGGCAGGGCGCTGGCCCGAATCGTCGAAATGCGCAGGTTCAGCACCGATGCGGACTACCTGTCTTTGCTCCCGACCCGGCTCCGCGACGCTCGGTTCACGAACGCAGACGTGATCGCCGCCGCCGGCCTTCCCTACCGCACGATTCAGCCGATCACATCGACGCTCCGGAAAATGGATCTGCTGCGGGTCGTCGGCCGCGACGGGCGAAACACGGTGTACGAGACGAACGCAAGGCACAACCTTGACACGCGCGGGCGTTCGCGGTATCGGTAGTGCAGGCGGCGCTCCGGCGTCGCAGGCCCCGGTAGCTCAGGGGATAGAGCGACTGCCTCCTAAGCAGTAGGTCCCGCGTTCGATTCGCGGCCGGGGTACTTTCGATCACGCCTGCCGATCCTGCCATTGACAGCCCTGCGAGTCCGCCCGGACAATTACCGTGGAGGCACTATGGAAACGGTACGAGATCTCCTGGATGACAAGGGACGCGACGTGCACACCGTTCCACAGTCGTGCACGGTGTTCGACGCGATACGGCTGATGGACGAACGCAACATCGGCGCTGTAATCGTCGTCGGATCGGACGGCAGGATGACCGGCATCCTGACCGAGCGCGACTACGCGCGGAAGGTGATCCTCCGCGACCGATCTTCGCGCGCGACGCCGGTCACCGACATCATGACGCGTGAGGTCGTAATCGTCCGGCCCGAAAGCTTGGTGGAAGAGGCGATGGCGATCATGACGCGCAAGCGCTGTCGGCATCTGCCGGTCGTCGAAAACGGCGAGCTATGCGGACTGATCTCTATCGGCGACGTTGTCAAGGCACTGATCCACGAGCAGGAGTTCATGATCGACCAGCTCGAGCACTACATCGCAGGAAGCCTGTAGCTCCGATCCGCGACGGGTCGCCCCGAAACGCCGATCCGTGATAGCATAGCGTCCGTCGGAGGACGTGATGCAGGGTATCCAGAACGCGTGCGAAGTGGCCGGAGATCGGCGCGCAGAGCACCTGTCACTTCTGAAGGAACTCGTATCGATCCCGTCGATATCGACGGATCCCGAGCGCGCGACCGACGTTGCGCGGGCCGCCGCGTGGATCGCCGAACGGCTGCGCGAATACGGCGCAGAGGACGTTCGGCTGCTGTCGACCCCGCGCCATCCGATCGTGTGGGCCGAGTTTTCGGCATCGACGACCGACGCGCCGACGGCAGACGCGCCGACGGTCCTGATCTACGGCCACTACGACGTCCAGCCGGTCGACCCGATCGAACTCTGGAACACCGACCCTTTTGTGCCAACCGAACGCGACGGCCGGCTCTACGCGCGCGGGGCCTCCGACATGAAGGCGCAGGTGATGGCGTGCATAATGGCGGTGCGGACGGCCGTGGAATGCGGAACGCTCGGCGCGAACGTACGCTTCCTGCTCGAGGGGGAGGAGGAGATCGGGTCGCCAAACCTGGCGGCGGCGATCGAACGCCACGCGGATCTGTTTCGCGCCGACGTCTGCCTGAACCCCGACACGGGGATGATCGACGCGACGCTTCCGTCGATCCGGTACGGGCTGCGAGGACTCGCGTACTTCGACGTGACGGTCCGTGGTCCGTCGCACGACCTGCACTCAGGGGCATTCGGAGGCGTCGTGCACAACCCGCTCCAGGCGCTCTGCGAGCTGATCGCGGGAATGCACAACAGCGACGGATCGGTCGCGCTGCCCGGTTTCTACGATCGGGTCCGAACGATAGACGATGCAGAGCGCGCCCGGGCATCCGCGGTTCCCTTCACCGACAATGACGTGAAGGCGCTGTCGGGCGTTCCGGAGCTCTGGGGAGAAGCCGCCTACACCCCGGTCGAACGAATCGGCGCGCGCCCGACGCTCGAAGTAAACGGCGTCTGGGGCGGATATACCGGAGAGGGGTCCAAGACGGTGATCCCTGCTGAGGCGCACGCAAAACTGTCGATGCGCCTGGTCCCCGATCAGCGGCACGAGGACGCGGCCGGTTACCTGTCAGTCTATCTGGAGACGCACGCGCCGTCGACGATCGAATGGGAGCTGTCGCAGCTGGCCGGCGGGCCGGCGTACATCTGCGATCCCGACTCACGCTTTCACATCGCCTTTGCGGCTGCGCTGGAAGCGGTCTGGGGCCGACCGCCGGTTCTGTCGCGCAACGGAGGCAGCGTGCCGGTCGCGGGCGATCTGGAGCGGCTACTCGGCATGCCGTCGATCCTGACCGGCTTCGCGCTCGCCGACGACCGGATACACTCTCCGAACGAGAGTCAGGACATCGAAAACTGGTACCGCGGAATCGACGCGCTGATCCGCTACCTGGGGGCGCCGGGATAGCGCGGGCAAGACGCCCCCCTGCGCACGGTTACCACTCTCCCCCGATCGTAGTAGACTGAAACGATCAGGAGGAAACGGAATGGCAGTAGAACACAGGCGACTGGGAAGGCACGGAGTGCTCGTGAGCAACCTGTGCCTGGGCACGATGAACTTCGGCTGGGTCACCGATGAGAAGGAATCGTTCGCGATCATGGACCGGGCGCTGGAGCTCGGCATCAACTTCTTCGACACCGCCGACGTGTACGGCGGCTGGTCGCAGTACCACGGCAAGACCGAGGAGATCATCGGCGACTGGTTCGCGCAGGGAGGCGGTCGGCGCGACGCGGTAGTGCTCGCGACCAAAGTGTACAACCCGGCCAACCACCCCGACGAACGCGCGGAGCCGAACCACGACGGGCGCAGCTTGTCGGCGATGAAGATCAAGCGCCACGCCGACGGTAGCCTGCGACGGCTCAAGACCGACTGGATCGACCTCTACCAGATGCACCACGTCGACCGCGAGGTAGGCTGGCTCGAGATCTGGGAGGCGTTTGGGAGCCTCCAGAGCCAGGGCAAGATCGTCTACGTCGGGTCGAGCAACTTCGCCGGCTGGGACATCGCGACCGCGTGCCAGGAAGCGTCGCGCCTGGGCAAGATGGGGCTGGTTAGCGAACAGAGCATCTACCATCTGGACAACCGGATGGTCGAGCTCGAGGTCGTCCCCGCGTGCCGCCACTACGGCATGGGGCTCATTCCGTGGAGCCCGCTCGGCGGGGGGCTGCTCGGCGGAGCGCTCCAGAAGCTGGCCGAAGGCCGACGCGCGAACGAAGACTTCGTGAAGAAAGTCGAGGCGAAGCGCCCGCAGCTCGAGAAGTACGAGGCGCTGTGCAAGGAGCTCGGTCACGCAC
>RECL01000318.1 GCA_007694025.1 Spirochaetaceae bacterium | reverse complement strand
CACTATCTCCAGCTCGGCAGCTCGTTCGAGTTCTTTTCGATCGACGATTCGTACTTCACCGATCTCAGGCGGGCGGCGGATGCGCACGGGATCACGATCAAGAGCTGCTTCACCGCGCACCGTGAACTCGGTGGCTTCTTCTGGCCCGATCCGCGCGCGCATCGGGTCGCCCGGCGCGCGTACGAACGGTGGATCGAGATCGGCGGCATCCTGGGCGTCGACTACGTCGGCAGCAACCCGGGCGCTGTCTACCGTGATCGGCCCGGGGAGCGTGACGCCGGCATCGCGACGTACCTGGATCATCTGACGGATCTGCAGCATCACGCGCACGACCACGGGCTGCGCGGGCTGACGATCGAGCCGATGTCGTCGCGATTTGAGCCACCGAGTACCCCGGAAGAGATTCGCGAGTTTGGCGACGTGCCGGCACGGTACCACCTTGAACACTCCGGAGTTACCGTACCGGTTTACTTCTGCGGCGACATCTCGCACGGCCTGGTCGACGCCGCCGGCGTCGTGGATCACGACCACTGGACGCTCTTTGAGATGGAGATCCCGCGGATGGCGGAGTTCCACTTCAAGAATACCGATGCTCGTTACGGGTCGACCTTCGGATTCGGACCCGGAACCGAGGAGCGCGGGATCATCGATCTGACCGAACTTCGGTCGATCCTGATGCGACGATCAGCCGATTTCCCGGTCAACCTGGTCGTCGGGTATCTGGAGATCGGTGGTCCAAAGCTCGGCCGCGACTACTCGGACCCCCTGCTTCCGACGGAGCTCGAAGCGTCGATCCGTGCGATCCGAGCGGTCTTTCCCGAGCTGTGAGCGCGATCCTTCCGATTCAGATTTGATCCTCGCGCTCGTTTCCGATACAGTGCGTGCATGAACAGCGCCCCGTTCGTGCTCGTGTTTTCGGTTCCGGCCGCGCTGGCTGCCGGCGTGTTGCTTGGCGGCGGATGGGCGTACGCCGTCCCGGTGTATGTGTTCATCGTGGTCCCGATTGCCGACCGGCTGATCGGGGATACCTTGTTCAACCCCGAGCGTAGTGGGCGCGATGAGGTCAGCGTGCCGCATCTATCGGTGCTCATCGGGTACGCACTGGTTCAGATCGTCGTGTTGGCTTGGGTGCTCTGGAGCATCGCGTCTGGAGTGGCCACTGGCGTGATGCCTCGATTCGAAGCGATAGGGCTTGCTGCGGGGCTTGGCGTGATGAACGGAGCAATCGGGATCACCGTTGCGCACGAGTTCATCCACCGGTCGAACCGGTTCGAGCGTGCCGTTGGTGTTGCGCTGCTGTCGACCGTCTGGTACGCGCACTTCCGGATCGAGCACGTGCAGGGGCATCACGCAAACGTCGGAACGCCGCTCGATCCGGCGACCGCGCGGAGGGGCCAGTCCGTCTACTCGTTCTGGGTGCAATCGGTCTTTGGCGGAGTGAAGAGCGCCTGGCAGATCGAGGCGCGACGCCTGTCGCGGATGGACCGCGGTGTGGTTTCGTTGCGCAACCGCATGATCGGGTACGCGCTCCTGCAGGTCGCGATCACGATTGTGGTCGCGGTGTGGCTCGGGCCCGTCGGTCTGGCGGCGTTCGTCGGGCAGGCGATACTAGCGTTTTCGCTGCTTGAGGTCGTGAACTACATCGAGCACTACGGTCTCGAGCGCTCGCACAACGGCCGGCGCTATGCCCGCGTTGCAGTGGAGCACAGCTGGGACTCTCCGCGAAGACTCACGAACTACCTGCTGATCAACCTGCAACGCCACGCCGATCATCACGCATCGCCGCAGCATCGGTATCAGGTGCTCCACCATGTCCCGGCCGCGCCGAAGCTGCCGTCAGGTTACGCAGAGATGGTGCTGCTGGCGCTACTCCCGCGTCTGTGGTATGCGCGCATCGACCCGCTGCTTGCCGCCATACCCGTTGCCGATGCAATCGGGATCGGAAACCGCGACGCATGACAAAGCAGCGAGCATCGCTACGCGTGCGAACGGTCGCGGTAGGCTCCGGAAAGGGCGGGGTCGGCAAGTCGACGACGTCGGTCAACCTGGCAGTGATTGCGGCCAAGGCGGGCCGGCGCGTCGGGCTGATCGATCTTGATCCGCTTTCCAACATCGCGACGATTCTAGACATCCGCGAAGAGCGATTGTCGCGCGTCGCCGAGCGCATCGAGCGCGAGCAGACGACGCTCGACGACCATCGGATCGAACTCTTCCCGCGGCTCGATCTGCTGTTCCCGCGGCCGAAGCTTGCTCGTGACGAGAGCACCCGGCTTCGCTCGCACCTGTTCGAGACCTTTGCGGCCGACCTTGCAGGTCGGTACGACCTGATCGTGCTCGATATGCCTGCCGGAATCGGGAAGGCCGAGAATCTGGCGTTCTTACCGCACGTGGGTTCGTTGTTGGTCGTCACGAACCCCGAACCGACCAGTCACGTGTCGGCGGGTGGCTATATCCGGGTGGCGCTTGAAATCGAGCCCGACCTTCCGATCCTCTTCTGGCACAACCGACACCGCGATGTGATCCCGGGCGGATTTCATCCGACCGACGTGATCGCGAACTACAACCGGTACGTCGACGACGAGTTGCGGATTTCCGAAGACGCGGCGTCGCGCGTGCGCACCGTCGCGACCGTTCCCGACGATCCGTCGTTGAACCTGCTGCAGCAGACGCTGAGCGTCGAAGCGCACGTGCTCGGCAAGCTCCTCGACGCGGTCCAGATGCTCCACAAGTCGGTGATCTCATCGCTGGAGGCCAACGGTTCGCTCGGTGCCGACGCCGCGAACGAGCTTCGCTTCTATCTCGGGGGCCGGTCGGGGTCGCTCGCCCCCGAGGAGCTATCCGACGAGGCGCTCGCGGTTCTCAGGCAGAGCGAGCGCGGCGCGGCCGAGTCGACGAGCGGATTCGACGCGCGCGGAGTCGACGAGTTCATCCACCGCTACGCAACGCACCCGCTCGTCGCTCCAATAAAGGACGCGATCCGCACGATCGAGGCGGCAACCGAGTACGTGGTAGACCAGCAGCGCGTCTTCGCCCCGGGGACCGCCGAGCGCAGGCCGTTGCAGATAGCCGCGCGGACGATCCGGTCGCTGCTTGACGCGCTGGTGACCGGCGAACGCAACGCGTTCGAACGGAACATCGGAGGGGTCATCCTGTGCTATCTGTCGATCCTGCTGATCGCCGAATCGAGCGTCGTGCGCAATCTGATCCTGAGTGTGATCCCGCGCAGGCGCGAAGGAGATTCGATCGTTCGCGATCGCAGGACGCAGATCGCGAACCTGATCGTGCAGAGCGACACGTACCACCGGCGCTACTTCGCGCTCGTCCGCAAGCTCTACCCGGTGCTCGTCCATCAGGTGAACCGGCTCGTCGACGCTGCCGGTTGGCAGCGACTCCTTCTGCGGAGCCCCGATGGCAGCATCAACAAGAACGCGTACCTGAAGCTTGTGACGGCTGGCAGCAGCTTCTCCTTCGAAGCGCCGACGGAGGCGTCAACAAGAACGCGTACCTGAAGCTCCTGACGCACGTGCTCCACGATTCGCTGCACGCGGGCCTCGGGATCTACGTCGGATTCAGGTACAACAACGCGGCGCGCGCGATCGAGGAAGGCGCGCGCACGCTGCTGAAAGCGTTGCGGGTGTAGCTCTGCCGCGGTGTACCGCGGCGCGCGGCAATCCGCGGCGCGCGTGAACCGCGGCGCGGGTTACCCGGGGCGCTCAGCCTGCGAGCGCGCTGCGCTGCGCGGCGAAGATCGTCGCGATGCCCTCATCCGCCGCGTCCAGAAGCCGCGCCAGTTCGTCGCGGCTGAAGCTGTTCCGCTCACCGGTGCCCTGGACTTCGATAAGGCGGTCGTCGCGCTTGACCACGTTCATATCGACGTCCGCGGTTGAGTCATTGCGATAGTCCAGGTCGCAGACCACCTGTCCGTCTACGATCCCGACGCTGACCGCTGCGACCTGGCCCAGCAGATACGCGTCGGGCCCGGATTGGCCCGATCGCGCGGCGAGCACGCCAAGCGCGTCGTAGAGCGCCACCCAGCCGCCGGAAATCGCCGCGGTGCGGGTGCCGCCGTCGGCTTCGAGCACGTCGCAATCGATCGTGATCGTCACCTCTCCGAGCCGCGCCAGATCGATCGCAGCGCGCAGGCTGCGGCCGATCAGCCGCTGGATTTCGGTGCTGCGACCGTCGCGCTTGCCGATTTCGCGCGGCTTGCGTCCCCCGGGCGTGCTTCCGGGTAGCATCGCGTATTCGGCGGTCAACCACCCCCGGCCGCTCCCCTTGAGGAAGCCGGGTACCGACTCGTCGATCGTGGCGCTGCAGTAGACCTTTGTGTCGCCGAACGACGCAAGACACGAGCCGGCGGGGTTGCGAAACACGCCCCGCACGAAGGCGACGTCGCGAACGCCCATCACGCGCGCGACCGCAGAACCGTCCGCTCGTACTCGTTGGCCTCGTCGATCCACGCCACGCCCACAGGAACGTCGCTACGACGGCAGTGCTCGTCCCAGACCGCGCCGAAGGGGAGCGTCTTTGCCTCTTCGATCAGTGCCAGCCGGTCGCCCAGGCGGCCCGATGTCTCGGCGTCGATCAGTCGGGCGGTCGGTTCAAGGAGCGCGAACAGCGCCGACTTGAGCGCCGCGCGCGTACCGATTACCCACGCCTCGATGCGGTTGATGCTCGCGTCGAAGAAGTCGAGCGCGACGTCGACCCGGTCCCACGCGTTCGCGCGCGTGATCTCGCGCATGATCGCACGGGTCTCGTCGTCGAACAGTACGACGTGGTCCGAATCCCACCGGATCGGGCGCGACACGTGGAGGAGCAGGCGCGGCAGGAACGGCAGCAGCGCACTGACCTTTTCCGCGATCGACTCGGTCGGATGGTAGTGCCCGGCGTCCATGCAGAGCGTCACACCGCGCGACAGCGCATACGCCAGGTAGAACTCGTGCGATCCGACAACGTAGGTCTCCGAGCCGATGCCGAAGAGCTTGCTTTCGACCACGTCGACGGTCTCTTTCTCATCGAGCTTTTCGGCAAACGTCTTGTCGAGCGACTCAATCAGCAGTTCGCGATGCACAAGGCGATCGGCCGGATGGTCCTTGGCTCCGTCGGGTATCCAGAAGTTGTTCATGCACGGTGATCCGAGCGCGCGGCCCATCGCGGCTGCGATCTCACGGCAGCGTTTGCCGTGCTCGACCCAGAACGCGCGGATCTTCGGGTCGCGGTGCGACAGCGTGAACCCGTCGTCGGACTTGGGGTGCGAGAAGAACGTCGGGTTGAAATCGAGCCCGATGCCGAGCCCCTTCGCCCAGTCGATCCAGCGCTGGAAGTGCTCGGGACGCACCTCGTCCCGGTCGACCTTCTTGCCGCCGCTCTCAAGGTACATCGCGTGGAGGTTGAACCTGTGCGTGCCGGGAATCAGCGCGTACGCCTTCTCAAAGTCGGCGCGCAGCTCATCAGGGGTTCGAGCCTTGCCCGGGTAGTTACCGGTCGCCATGATGCCACCGGTCAGCGGGCCGGCGCTCTCGAACCCGGTGACGTCGTCGCCCTGCCAGCAGTGGATGGATATTTCGATCTCGGCCATTCGCGCGATCGCCGCCTCGGTGTCTACGCCGACGGCCGCGTACATTTCGCGCGCGAGCTGGTACGCCTGGGTTGTTTTCTGGTCGCTCATGATGCCTCCACCCTCATTATGGCCTCATCGACCTTTCCACACAATGGACGGATCGGGCGGTTGGATGTAGATTTCGAGCGCAATGGACCGCGATCTCGTTTACTACCTGACCGCGCCGACGGGACTCGGCCTTGGCGCGCGATGCGTAACCGCCGGCACCGCGCTCACGCCGCC
>RECL01000317.1 GCA_007694025.1 Spirochaetaceae bacterium | reverse complement strand
ACGTCGCAAACTCGGGCCTTGAAAGCAGCCGGTCGATCCGTTCGTTGAGCTTCTCAATCGCGCGCGCCTGATCATCGCTGAGATCGAGCGCTCCGCGGTTGCCGTCGCGATCGCAAAACTCTCGCCCCGAGCTTCCGCCGTAGTGGGTGGTGTGCTCGGGCATCGCGCTCATCGCGATCAGCCCTCCGTTGAACAGCGGCGCGGAGGTGAGCAGCACGGGAGCCGCTGGAACGGCGCTCACGAACTGCGTGAGATAGACCGCGTTCCAGACCGACTGATGGCTCGACCGGTAGCGCCCGCAGTAGTTGTTGACGGTGCCGTCACGGTCGCTCACAAACGTGCGGATCTGGTGGGCCCTAAGAAACCGTAGGGTCTGCGCAACCTCGTCAGCAAATCCGTCGTGCAGGCGCGACAGATAGTCCAGGAACTCTCCGTCCGAGTGGGTCAGGAAATAGATGTCTTTTTCCAGCTCGTTTCGCTCGTAATCGATCGTCACGGTGACGGTGCGCCCTGCGGCATCGAGCCTCTTGTCGATCGATTCGCCGGGCAGCTTGTCCATCGCGGCCAACGCGTTCTCCAGCGACTCGACGTGGCGTCCATGGTGCGCCTGGATCAGACAGTAGCCGGTGATCATCCGCCGAACGGTCTGAGTGGAGTCCATGAAATCGTAGAACTGCGAGAGACTCTGCATGGTGCCATAGCGTAAACCATTGTCCGCGATTGGGGTATAACCGATTTGGGCTACGGGCGTTCCGAGCACCACCGGTCCGTGTTGACGACGATAAGTTGGCGGCTAAACTAATTGTGTGATCACGGTAAACGTCCATGAGGCCAAGACTCACCTGTCGCGACTCCTTGCGGACGTAGAGGCAGGAGAAGAGGTGCTGATCGCACGGTCGGGCACGGTGATCGCACGCCTCTGCCCGGTGCGCAAGTCGTGGCCCTCACCCGGAGCCTGGAAGGGTCGAGTCAGAATGCGGCACGACTTCGACGACATCGATCCGTCGATCGAAGCGCTGTTCGCGTCAGTTCCGGAAGCTGTGAATTGGCGCGGGGATGCGGCCTCCGCGCGCGATGAACGCGTCGCTCGAAAATGGGTGAACAGGGAGCACCGGAGCACCGCCAAGAAGCCCGCCGAACTCGGCCCAGTCGCCCGCCTTCTTCCCGGGAACCGGGATGATCCTGACGGCGGTGGTCTTGCCGTTGACCATGCCGATCGCCATCTCATCGGCGATGATCGCAGAGATCGTCGACTCACTCACGTCGCCGGGGATCGCGACCATGTCGAGACCTACCGAGCAGACGCAGGTCATAGCCTCAAGCTTGTCCAGCGTAAGCGCGCCGCTTCGGACGGCCGCCACCATCCCCTCGTCCTCAGATACGGGGATGAACGCGCCCGAAAGCCCGCCCACGTGCGTGGAGGCCATCACCCCGCCCTTCTTCACCATGTCCGTAAGGAGCGCGAGCGCCGCAGTCGACCCGTGTGTGCCGGCGGCCTCTATCCCGAGCTCCTCAATGATCCGCGCGACCGAATCCCCGACTTCGGGAGTCGGTGCGAGCGAAAGGTCCAGAATCCCGAACGGCACGCCGAGTCGTCGCGCGGCCTCCGATCCTACGAGCTGTCCCATGCGGGTGATCTTGAACGCGGTCTTCTTGATTGCGTCGGCAACCTCGTCGAAGCCCGCGCCACGAAACGATTCGAGCGCGGCCTTGATGACACCGGGACCGGAGACACCTACGTTGAGCGCCGATTCGCTCTCGCCCGGGCCGTGAAACGCGCCGGCCATGAAGGGGTTGTCCTCCGGAGCGTTGCAGAAGACGACGAGCTTCGCACAGGCGATCCCGTCGCGGGTCGCGGTTCGCTCTGCGGCCTCACGCACGATCACCCCCATCTGGCGCACCGCGTCCATATTAATGCCGCTGGCCGTACTCGCAAGGTTCACCGACGCGCATACGCGCTCGGTCGAAGAGAGCGCTTCGGGTATCGATTCGATGAGCCGCCGATCCGCGTCGGCGTATCCCTTCTGCACGAGCGCGGAGAAGCCGCCCACGAAGTCGACGCCGAGTTCGCGCGCCACGTAATCGAGCATCGTCGCGTAGGGAGCAAGATCGGTCTCGCGGGCCGACGCGGCGACGAGCGCGATCGGTGTGACCGACACGCGCTTGTTGATGATCGGCACCCCGTACTCGGTCTCGATCGCCCGACCCACAGCGACGAGCGGTCCAGCGACGCGGAGCAGCTTCTCGCGGATCCGATCGCGGGTCGCCGAACCGGTGGCCGCAGCGCAGTCGAGCAGCGATACGCCAAGGGTAATCGCCCTGATATCGAGCTTGTGACGGAGGAACATATCCACCGTCTCCTTGATCTCATGCGCGGTGAACAGCATCGCTAAATCCGGTGCATCGCCGAGAAGACCCGTTCGTGCATCAAACTGATCGCGACGCCCATCGACTCACCGAGCTCGGTGAGCTCATCCTTCACGGTTGCCAGCGGCTTGGTGGAGTCGGCCAGATCGACCATCATCATCATCACAAAGTTGCCCGACAGCACGGTCTGGCTGATGTCCTCTATATTGATCGAACGTTCGGCAAAGAATGCGCTGACGTTCGCGATTATCCCGACCTTGTCGTTGCCCACGACAGTGACTATTGCGTTCAGACGGCTACCTCCTCGACCGACGCAATTCTACCGGATCGGGCGGTCTCAGTCACGGTGGCGTGAGACCGACGCCAACTCGTTCCGGTCCACGCGCTACGCGGCTGGTGTTCCGGCTACGCGTCACCCGCGCTTGCGCTTGGTGTCGGGTTCTCGTACCATTCCTCTGGTGAGCACATTCGAAGCGGAGCGAAGAAAGGCTGAGGTCGGAACGCTTGAGGAAGCGGATCTCTACTACGACGCGGGCTACATGCTGTGGTGTTTCGAGCTGAATCGGGAGCCACCATTGTCGGGCCACTACCTCACCTTTGCCGACTGGGACGAGCAGGACGGGTTCCTGAGGAGTATCGACAAGGAGAACACCGCGTGGACGCTTCTTGAGCGGGCTGCCTCGCTCTACCAGGCGCTGTACGAAAAGCACAGGAACGGGGGGCTGGCGAACGATGTGATCACTCTGGGCGTACGGCTTACCAACGCCTGGGACAAGATCGCCGGGAAGTCAGACGAGACCGACCGCGTGCTGCAGGAGTGTCTGGAGCTGGCGATCACGATTCCGGATTGGGACGCCGCCGGAGGGATCTATCTCTCCCAGGCGCACTCGGCACGGTACTCTATGTATGACTCACCGCGTGCCTTCGAGCTACTGCACAAGGCGCAGGAGTGTTTCCGTGCGACCGATAACGACGGTGACCTTCACCGGGCCTATCTCCTGGAGATGTCGATCCTGGATCCATTGGCCAACGAGGGCCAGGATGGAGACATCGAGCGCTACCGCGATCTGCTGGGGATCTGCGTAAGCTTCCTGGAGCGCGAACAGGACTTCCACTCTCTGGTCGACCTCTACCTGCAGGCATCACAGAGGCTCGAATCCTACGAGCGACTCGACCTGGTCGAAGAGTGCATGATCGCGATGCTGGGAGTCGTAAAAGAGCACTTCCCCGACCACTTCGCCACCAACCTCCAGGGCGCAAGAGAGTACCTGGACAACCTTGGCGTTTCGACGAAGAGGCTTCCGGCTCTGGAGTGACGGAGGCGGTCGCTTGACCGTGACGCCATCTACGGGCGATCATCGAGCAGATCCATGTATATCTCACGAATCAGGCTGCAGAACTGGATGAACTTCACCGCCGTGGACGTCCGGCTCGGAAAGCGTGCGTTTGTCGTCGGCCCGAATGCATCGGGCAAGTCAAACTTTCTGGATGCGATCCGCTTCCTGCGGGATCTCGCTCGCGGAGACGGATTCAGCGGAGCGGTAGAAAAGCGCGGTGGCGTCACCCGTATCCGTTGCCTCGCCGCCCGCCGTGTTACCGACGTGAAAATAACGGTCGACCTTACCGAAAGCGAAGACGCTGACCCGGAGTGGAGCTACACATTGGCCTTTGCCAAGGAGCCTGCCGGAGCGCACTCACCGGTCATAACCGAGGAAATCGTTGAGCGCAGGGGACGCGTGGTCCTCAGGCGGCCCGATGAGGAAGACGGCATTGATCCGCTCAGGCTCTCTCAGACTCACCTGGAGCAGATATCCTCCAACAAGGAGTTTCGGCCGGTCGCCGAGTTCCTGCGCGAGACGCGCTACGTGCACTTCGTACCGCAGCTCATCCGAAAGCCAGAGGTGTTCTTCGGCGGACGCGTTACCTCTGACGAGGAGGCGTTCGGGTTTCGATTCCTCGAACATCTGAGCGACGCAACGGAGCAGACGCGCAAGGCTCGCCTGGGCAAGATCGAACAGGCGTTGCGGCTGGCGGTACCGCAGCTCAGCAACCTCAGGCTCACTCCTGACACCATGGGCGTTCCGCACCTGGAAGCACTCTATGACCACTGGCGACCGAAGGCCGGGAAACAACGCGAGTCGCAGTTCTCCGACGGCACGATCCGCCTGATCGGGCTCCTCTGGTCGATCCTGGACTCACACAGTGTACTCTTGCTCGAGGAGCCCGAACTCTCGCTCCACCCGGCGCTGGTGCGCGAGCTCGCGCCGCTGATCTACCGGGTGAGCCGTCAGTCCAAGCGTAAGCCACAGGTAATCACGACCACGCACAGCCCGGATCTGCTGGACAACTCGGGAATCGCAGCAAGCGAGATACTTCTCCTCACTCCCGGCGCGGAGGGCACCAGCGTCAAGCCGGCCGCCGATATCCCTGAGATTCGCGTCCTCCTTGAGAGTGGCCTCTCGCCCGCGGAGGTCGTGATCCCGGCGACGGCCCCGCCAGGCGCGTCCCAGCTGGCGCTCTTCAAGCCGGACTGACGTGATCCCGGTTACTCTCGTCACCGAAGATGCACTGTCGAGCCATGTGGCACGCGTCCTGCTTCGAGCAGCGTCGCCGCTTTACAGCGTTGAACGTGAACTACCTGGTCTCGACAATCCACGTTTCGCGGCGGGTTCAGGACAGATCGAAAAGAAACTGGTTTCGTTCAACGACGCTGCCAGGCATGCCCCCTTCGTCGTGATTCTTGACCTTGATGAACGTTCCTGCGCGCCGGGCTATCGGGATGCGCTTCTGCCGCGCGGGGCCGAGCGGTATATGATCCTGCGGATCGCGGTCCGAGAAGTCGAGAGCTGGTTACTCGCGGATCGCGACGGTTTCGCTCGGTATCTGGGGGTAGCCGTGACGGTGATCCCACCCGAGCCGGACGATCTCCCCGACCCGAAACGGTCGCTCTTCGATCTGGTCAGGCGCTCCCGCAGACGAAGCATCAGAGAATCGATCCTGCCGATCGATCGGACCGCCCGGCTTGGTCCGGACTACAACGGTGCGCTCATGGGTATGGTGAACGAGTACTGGTCACGCGACCGAGCTGTGTCCAACTCCCCGAGTCTGCAACGCGCCGTCGATGCGTTGGATCGATTCCGGTTTCCGTGAACCTCCTGACGGCGACGCTCGGTGTCACGACCGTTGCCTGATTTCTGGTTGTCCAGAGGCGTGTCACCACCACTCCATATCCCACTCTTCAGTTCCCTGGTCGACCAGAACGAACTCGCCGGCAGCCTCGTCCCACGCGTACTCGTACCAGTCGCGCATTCCCACAGGAATACTCTCCGACCCGATCCCATACAACCGGATCCCACACGGACAAGCATCAATATCCCCAACGAGTTCGATCTTGGTGATTATCCCACCACCGGGAGGTCCCCAAAGGATCCTCTCAAACCGGCCGTCGCGGTACTCCATGATATCTAGGTCGGATCCCATTCCGT
>RECL01000314.1 GCA_007694025.1 Spirochaetaceae bacterium | reverse complement strand
ATGAAACAGAAACAACTCCGCTTCCGGCAGATCCACCTCGACTTCCACACCTCTCCCGCGATCCCAGAGATCGGAGCTCGGTTCGATAAGGCGCAGTTCCAGCAAGCGCTCACGATCGGGCACGTCGATTCGATCACGTGTTTTTCGTCGTGCCATCACGGCTGGAGCTACCATCCGACCACGGTCGCGCATACGCATCCGAACCTTGCGTTCAACCTGCTCCGCGAGCAGATCGACGCGTGCGCAGAGATCGGCGTGAAGGTGCCGGTCTACATGACCGCGGGGGTGGACAACATCACCGCCGAAGAGCACCCCGAATGGCGGGAGATCGGCGCAGACGGCAAGATCATCGGCTGGACCGGGAGCCCGATCGTGGCGGGCTTCAAGACGCTCTGTTTCAACACGCCGTACATGGACTTCCTGGTCGAGCGCATCACCGAGACCGTCACGATGTTCCCCGAGGCCGACGGGATCTTTCTGGATATCATCCACCAGGCACCGTGCTGCTGCGTCTGGTGCATGGATCGCATGAAGGCCGTCGGGCTCGACCCGGAGAACGCGAACGACCGGATCGAGAACGCTCGCCGTGTCCTGCTCGACTACTTCCGCCGCGCGACCGACGCGTGCAAGGCGGTCGATCCCGATATGCCGGTGTTCCATAACAGCGGGCACATCACGATCGGCCGTCGCGACGTTCTGCCGTACTTCAGCCACCTCGAACTCGAGTCGCTCCCGACCGGAGGGTGGGGGTACGATCACTTCCCGGTCTCGGCGAAGTACGTTGCCGGGCTCGATATCCCGTTCCTGGGGATGACCGGGAAGTTCCACACGACGTGGGGCGAGTTCGGCGGGTACAAGCATCCGAACGCGCTCAGGTACGAGTGCGCGGCGATGATCGCGTTCGGCTCGGCGTGCAGCGTCGGCGATCAGCTCCACCCGTCGGGTGAGGCCGACCTGTCGACCTACCGCGTGATCGGCGAAGCGTATAGGGACGTCGAGGTCAAGGAGCCGTGGTGCCGCGGCGCGCGAACGGTCGCCGACATCGGGCTGCTTTCGAGCGCGGGCAACCACGTCGACGACCCGGCGTACGCGCATTCGCGCGAGAACCCCGCCGATACCGGCGCGTCGCGCCTGCTGCTTGAATCGCACTACCTCTTTGACGTCATCGACGATCACGCCGATCTCTCGCGCTACCGCCTCGTGATCCTGCCCGACGACATCGTAGTCGGCGACACGCTTCGATCGAAGCTCGATGCCTACCTGGCGGCCGGTGGGAAGCTCCTGATGACCGGCGCGTCAGGGCTAGACGCGGACGGGAATCCTGTGTTTCCGATCGGGGCGCGGGTCGAGGGTGACTCGCCGTTCTCGCCCGACTTCGTTCTGGCGTCCGATGGGCTGCGTCCCGACCTCGTCGACTCGCCGGTGGTGATGTACACGCGCAGCAAGCGCCTGGTTGTCGACTCGGGAGAGAGCCTCGGCGACGTGCACGACCCCTACTTCAATCGTACGTACGCGCACTTCTGCAGCCACCAGCACACGCCGTACCAGATCGAGCCGTCGGGCTTCAGCGCGGGCGTCGTTCACGGCAACGTCGCCTACCTTGCGCATCCGGTCTTCAGCCACTACTTCATGTACGGCGCGGTCGCGTACAAGTCGTACATCACCGGCGTGATCGACCGGCTCCTCGGCGACGACAAACGGCTTTCGACGAACATGCCGTCGACCGCGCGGGTCTCGCTCATGCACCAGAGCGCGGAGCATCGGCACGTGCTCCATCTGCTGTACGCGAATACGATCACGCGCGGCGCGAACCACGCTCCGACCGCATCGGGCATCGTCTCAGGCGGCAACCATCCGCCCAAAACGGTCGAAGTGATCGAAGAGCTCGTTCCGCTGCACGACGTCAAGGTCACCGTGAAGCTCGACGTCGTCACCGCGGTCCGGCTCGAGCCCCAGGGTGTGCCGGTCGAGTTCACCCAGACGCCCGATGGCGTGCGCTTCACGGTCGACCGGTTCACGTGCCATCAGATGGTCGTGATTGAGTGATCGGCCGGGCGGACCCGGTCCACACAATGTGACGAAAAGCGTCACGTTGTGTATACTCTTTGAGTATGCAACCGCTTGCCATGCTGCGGACGACGCTCGGGCGCCTCGCCGATAGCGAACACTACCTGTTCTCCGCGACCGACCTCAGAGCGCTCTTTGCGCGGCAGTCGTACGACGCGTTTCGGCGGCTCTTGAGTCGCGCGACGGAGGCCGGCGTGCTGGAGCGGGTGTGTCGTGGAGTCTACATCGTGCCCGGCGTACCGTACGAGCGCGGCTACGAGTTGTTTCACGCCGCGGCCCGACTCCGCGCGCATACGCTGACCTACATCAGCCTGGAGACCGCACTCAGCGACGCAGGAGCCATCTCTCAGGTGCCCGTGGGACGGATCACGCTGATGTCCACTGGTCGGACGGCGATCGTTTCGTGCGGTCGCTTTGGCGAAATCGAGTTCAGACACACCGAGCGAACGCCCGACCAGATATCGCCCGGGCTGGTCTACGATGCGCCGTGCCGGCTCTGGCGCGCTCTGCCGGAACTGGCGATCCGAGACCTGCGCGCCGTGGGTCGATCGCTCGATCTCGTAGACTGGAGTGCGGTGTATGAGCCGGTTTGACGCGCTGGTGAGCGAGGCGCTCTTGTCTCGGCCCGACCTTGTCGGGCTTCGCGCCGCCGTGGAGAAGGAACTGCTCCACCACGACATCCTCAGGGAGATGGGGCAGGCGGGATTACTGCGGGACATGGTCTTCATCGGCGGGACGTGCCTCCGCCTCTGCTACGGGTCACCCCGTCTCAGTGAGGACCTCGACTTCACGACCGCCATCGATCCGGACGTCATACCGGGGCACCTCTCCCGCCTCGCGCGCACGCTCGAAGGATCGCTTCACGAGAAGTACCAGCTGCCCGTTGAGGTGAGCGATCCGAAGCACGAGGCGGGGCTCGTCAGAACCTGGAAGGTACGCATCACCACCCGCCCCGAGCGTCCCGACCTTCCGGCGCAGCGGATTCACATCGATGTGCAGGCACTACCCGCCCGCGACCCGCAGCCGATGCTTCCCCGGAATCCCTATCGAGTCGAGATGGGCACGGCGGGGCTGATTCTATCGGCATCCTCTCTTGCGGAGATTCTAGCCGATAAGCTGATAGCGATCGCGCTTCGGAGCAACCGTATCAAGTGGCGCGATCTGTGGGACGTCGCGTGGCTCGTCCAGCACGACGTGGCTGTATCGCGATCGCTCATCGAGCAGAAGGCGGCCGACCGCGGTCGATCTCTGGCGACCATTGCGAAGCTGGTCGCCGACCGAGTCACCGCGGCGGCGGGAGATCGCGCGAGCTTCATCGGCGAGATCGAGCGCTTCCTGCCTCCGGGCGAGCTGCGCGATGCGGCGGCCGATCCGCGGCACTGGGAGTACCTGATGCGACTCGTGCCGACGCTCGTTCGCCCTATATCGTCATCTCCTCGGTGATCTCGGGCTTCTCGAACTGCATGCGGTAGAGGCGCGCGTAGAAGCCGTCGGCGGCCATGAGTTCGTCGTGCGTGCCCCGCTCGATGATTCCGCGGTCGTGGAGCACGATGACCTGATCGGCGTTGCGGATCGTCGACAGGCGGTGAGCGATGATGAAGCTCGTCCTTCCTTCCATGAGTTTGAGTAACCCCTTCTGGATCGTGGCTTCCGTGAGGCTGTCGACGCTCGACGTCGCTTCGTCGAGCACCAGGATCTTCGGGTCGGCGAGGATCGCGCGCGCTATCGCCAGAAGCTGCCGCTCGCCTTCCGACAGGTTCGCGCCGCGCTCCATCAGGAGCGTGTCGTAGCCGTCGGGAAGCCTTCGGATGAAGTGGTCGGCGTCGGCGGTCTTTGCCGCGGCGATCGCCTGCTCGTCTGTGGCGGCCGGGTTCCCGTACTTGATGTTGTACATGATCGTGTCGGCGAAGAAGTAGGGCTCCTGCAGCACGACTCCCATCCGTCGCCGCAGCGAGTGGAGCTCCAGGTCCCGGATGTCCTTTCCATCGACCAGGATGCTGCCGTCGCGCACGTCGTAGAATCGTGACAGCAGGTTCACAAGTGTCGTCTTGCCCGCGCCGGTCGGGCCGACGATTGCGACCACCTGGCCACTCTTTGCCTCCAGGTTGATGTCGCGGATGACGACCTGCTCGGGTTCGTAGCCGAAGCTGACGCCGCGGAACGACACGTCGCCCGCAATGTCGACGATCGCAGGCGCGCCGTCGGCGCTGACGATCTCAGGCGTCGTGTCCAGGATGTCGAAAACGCGCTCGGCTCCGGCGAGCGCAGACTGGATCAGGTTGTAGACTTCGGTAACCTGACGCAGCGGCTCGAAGAAGCGGCGGGCGTAGAGCACGAACGCGGTGATCAGGCCGATCGTGTAGGGGTCGCCGCGCGTGACCGCGAGGTATCCTCCGACGCCGACGACCAGAGCGCCCGCGAGGCCGTTGATGATCCGCATGACCGGGTGGACCGCGAACCCGGCGATGTCCGCCCTGGCTCCCGCAACGCGAGCTCGGTCCGAGACTTCACGGAAGCTCTCGAGCGTGCGTTCCTGCGTATGGAAGGTCTGGATCAGTCGCGCAGATGCGACCGATTCGTTGACGATCGAACTCACCTGCCCGACGAGTGCCTGGTTCGCGCGAAACGCCTGGCGGACAAGCCGGCCGATGATCGCGGTGATGACCACCAGGATCGGCAGCAGCCCGAGTATCACCAGGCTGAGCGGAACGTCGAGCACGAACATCGCGATCAGAATCCCAACGATCGACACGAGCCCGCCCAGGAGGTTCGCGAAGCCGCTCGTGAGCGCGTTGTAGATCATCTCGATGTCGTTTGTGACGCGCGACACGATGTCGCCGACGCCGCGCCGGTCGAAGTACGCCATCGACAGCTTCTGCAGGTGCGCGAACGAGTCCTTGCGCAGGCGATAGACCAGTCGGTTCCCGACGCGGTTCATGAACCCGCCGTTGACGGCTTCGGTGAGCCACGCCGCGACGTAGATCGCGACCACAACCAGCATGCGGCTCACGAACGCCACCGCGTCGGGGTTGCGCTCGATGTGCTCGGTGATCGCGCCGCCGATTGCAGCCGGGGCGATCGACTGGAGCACCGCTCCGGCTGCGATCGCGATCGTGACGACGATCAACGACGGCCACTCGCGGCCGAAGTAGACCACCAGGCGCGTCACCGCGCGCCGGAAGTCCTTCGGTTTCTCGATCGGAGCGCCGTGCCGCCCCGGCCCCGGCCCTGCACCGCGGCCAGCGGGTCGGCCGCCGCCGGACTGCCCGCTCGCGCTCCTTCCTTCCGGCTGCGCGCCACCACGTGTTCGGTTTCCGTCGCTCATACCCGTATCTCCGCGCTCTGCGTCTCGTATATCTCGCGATAGGTGTCGTTCGTCGCGAGCAGCTGTTCGTGCGTGCCGACTCCGGCGATGCGTCCCTCTTCGATCACGAAGATCCGGTCGGCGAGCATGATCGTGTTGATCTTCTGACTGATGATGACGACCGTTTTGTCGCGCAGGTGGCGGTAGAGGTTCGACACGATCTTCTTCTCCGTGCTCGCGTCGACCGCCGACGTCACGTCGTCGAGGATCAGCACATCGGGGTCGGCAAGGATCGCGCGCGCGATCGCGATCCGCTGCCGCTGTCCGCCCGACAGTCCGGTACCGCGCTCGCCGACGTGCTCGTTCCACCCGTCTTCCTTCTCGCCAATGAAGTCGAGCGCGCACGCGATGCGCGCCGCCTCCACGGTCCGCTCGTCGGGCTCAGGTGTCTCATCGGGATCAGGGTCGTGTTGGGTCGTCGCAGACGCGCC
>RECL01000428.1 GCA_007694025.1 Spirochaetaceae bacterium | reverse complement strand
TTCAAGCCGGGAGGTCAGGAGGAGGAGGAGATTCGCTGGGAGCACCTCTACTACCAGGTGCAGATGACTCCGGCCACGCTTACGACCAGCGGAATCGTTGCGACAATGCTCGCCGTGAGCTCGCAGTCGCGCAACATCGAAAAGGCAGTTGAGTACCTGAATGCGGTCTTCTCCGACGACAGCATCTACATGCTGTTTCATTTTGGAATCGAAGGCACGCACCATAGGATCGAGGACGGATTCCTTCGGGCCATTCCCGGAGCCGGGTATACGCGTTCGATGACCTGGTCGATGGGAAGCCAGTTCCAGCAGGTCCCGAGTGTCGGTCAGCCGGCGGACGTCTGGGAGCGAACCAGGGAGCTGAACGCGAGCGCCCGCAAGAGCCCCGACCTGGGATTCAACTTCGATCCGACTGCTGTCGTGTCGGAAATCGGCCAGACGCGGTCGGTATCAGACGAGTACGTCGCTGGTCTTCTGGATGGAACGCGACCAATCGCCGACTATCAGGAAATGCTTGACAAGCTCCGGGCCGCCGGGTCCGAGCGGATCATCGCGGAGCTTCAGCGTCAGCTTGATGCGTGGAGAGCTGCGCGTTAGCGGCTGAGTCTTTCCGCCATGGGCCGCTCATCAGTTGAGCGGCCCTTTTTTTATGAAGGGTGAGGGGGCGATGGTTGTGCCGCCTCAGTCACCCTCGAAACCCCGCTCCACGTCATCCCCGACAAAAGTCACCGCCGCCGACGCGATCGGGATTGCCGACAGCTCGTACGGTGACGTCAGCGCCTGCGTGACCATGTCGCCCGCGGCCGGTGCGGTCACGTGGATGGTCACCTCAACGGCCGGTGAGCGGTTGCTGGAGGTCGTCCGCCACCCGTCGACGCGCACCGAGTATCCGCCGGTTCGACGTTCTCCAAGCAGAAGCACGATCACGGTCTCCCTCGCGAAGTTCACGGTCGGAAGAGCCGGTGGATCGATCATGTTCGCGTGGATTGCAGCCCAGACCTCTGTCCAGACCGACGCGTCGTGTACTGCCCGCGCGACGGGGATCCGGACCGCGCTGTTCGTGCCTGCGTCCAGAACGCGCCAGTCCGGGTCGACGGGCGGCGGCTGCGTTGTCGCCGGTTCGGTGCGATCGCCGGGCACGATCGCGACAGCGTCCGACCCGTCGTCGGGTCGGTCGGCCGAATCACGATCGGGCGCGTCCATGACGGGCGGAGTGTAAGCCGGTCGGTCGACGGCTTCGGGCGCCCGGCCGACAAAAAGCGCGCACGATCCAATCGTGGCGACCAGCGCGACGGCGGTGATCAGCCGCAGCGCGTTCAATGATCGTCTCATGGTTCCTCCTGCGGCCGCGCACAAATCGGGCCGGACCCCTCAAGTATACGGATTATCCACCACCGGTATCGGAGCGGCAACAAAGTCGGGGTTTCGACGCAATACTTCTTGACAACGCGTTATGACCATGATAATATAACCATGGTCATACAAAACGCGGAGCGTACGCCGTGGATCAGATCCGAACTGGGAGGGAGTTGATGGAGATTGCGGCCGGCAAGTTCAAGGCGCAGTGTCTTCAGCTTATGGATCTGGTCCACGACACGCACCAGCGCGTGGTCATCACCAAGCGCGGCAGGCCGGTCGCGCAGCTCACCGCAGTGGAGCGGGAGAAGCCTCAGCCGGTCTTCGGTCGTCTTCAGGGACGCGTAGAGGCGGCAATCGACATCGTCGCTCCGCTACCCGCGCGCTGGCGGTTGGGGAATGAACGGCAGCGCTGAGGCCCACGGGCCGAGTACCAGGGTCGCTGACACCAGGGTTCTGGACACGCACGTCTGGGTGTGGCTCATGGACGGTGATCCGCTGCTGACGGCGCAGCTTGTCGGTGAGATTGAAAACGCTGCGGAGGCCGGGTGCCTCTACGTGAGCGCTGCGTCGCTGTGGGAGATCGCCGCGATGGAGCGGCTCGGCCGGATCCGGCTCAGCGTGCCGATCGACTCGTGGCTTCGTGAAGCGACGTCAACGCCAGGGCTGGTCGTGCACCCGATCGACGGTGCGGTGGCCGTCGACGGTGCCCGGCTGCCGGGTTCGTTCCCGGGCGACCCGGTCGACCGGCTCATCGTCGCCACCGCGCGCACGCTCGGGGGCACGCTCATCACTGCCGACCCACGCCTCCACGAGTACGCCCAAGGCGGCCACGTCGCGCTTCGTTCCCTCTGACAGCCGATGCCAATCCTTTGATCCGGCGCGGCTTTGGGGAGAGGTCTCTCCCCTGGGCCGGGCGGTCGCGGGCACTTCCGCGAACGTGCGGTCGACGAGGCTATAGCGGGAGCTTCGGGAGCCCTTCGTACTTGGAGAGGTCTTTGGCTACACTCTCACGAAGTTCGTCGAACTCTCGTTCGATAGGAAGCGTGTGGTTCTTGAAGAACGTGATGTTCGGAATAGCGGAGTTCTTCCAGCGCTCAAGGGTTTCCAGATTCCGTTCGATGTTCCCAACCAGGATTCTCTTTTCGTGGTCACGAAGATCGAGCTCATTCACACGGGCCTTCAGGTCGGTGAACGACGTGATGACACTTTCGATTGTCTGTTCCAGCTGAGCCTTTCTCTTGAGCACTTCCAATCGCTTGCGGCTCCAGAGTGTTACGACGAGTACGACAAGAACCGCGAGTACGATAATCCAAACCATGTAGGCCTCCTGAGTGATACGATCGGGACACTCAGCGACCCGGCCCCGAAACCCGGTCATCCAGCCGTGGCCTGACCGGGCAGACCGACGCTCGCTAGTGCATCTGGTGCCTGCAAATTACTCCTTCTGGTTGCGCGTGTCCAACCGTGAGCCGACACTACTTGCCGATCACGCTGAGTTGCTACATATTCGTAGAAATGACTTTTCAAGCCTACGAGACGGATGGATTCTTTGACGAGTACTTCGAAAATGTGTCCCTGCCGCGCGATCACGCGCGGCTGGTTGTCGATGCGATCAACGCGCTCGACGTCGGGGACCTGCAGCGCAAACAGCATGCGGCGGAGAAGGTGCTGCTGCAGATGGGGATCACCTTCAACGTCTACGGCGACTCAGGCGGGGCGGAGCGGATCTTCCCGTTCGACGCGCTTCCGCGGATCGTTCCGCAGGCCGAGTGGCTCGCCGTTGAACGCGGGCTCTCCCAGCGGGTGACCGCACTGAACCACTTCATCGACGACATCTACCACGATCAGCGTATCGTGAAGGATCGGGTCGTTCCGGCCGATCTCATTGCAAGCGCGGCCGGGTTCAGGCCTCAGTGCGTCGGCCTGAACCCTTCCAGAGGGGTATGGTGCCACGTCACCGGGTCCGATCTGGTCCGCGACCGCGACGGGACTTTCCACGTCCTGGAGGACAACATTCGCACACCGTCGGGCGCGAGTTACATGCTCGGCAACCGTGTCGTGATCAAGCGCACCTTTCCCCGGCTCTTCTCGGCAGCACGGGTACTCCCTGTCGCCGATTACGCGAACCGTCTCAGGTCCGCGCTCGAATACCTCGCCCCCGACGGGCTACCCAGCCCCAGGATCGTCGTGCTCACGCCCGGCATGTACAACTCAGCCTACTACGAACACTCGTTCCTGGCGCAGCAGATGGGAGTCGATCTGGTAGAGGGTTCCGACCTGGTGATCGACGACGGCTACGTCAGAATGCGGACCACTCGCGGCCTTGAACGGGTCGACGTGATCTACCGACGGATCGACGACGACTTCATCGATCCAGAGGCGTTCAGGCCCGACTCGATGCTCGGCGTGCCGGGGCTCTTTGAGGTGTATCGCAGCGGGCGTGTCGCGCTCGCGAACGCGCCCGGGACCGGCGTCGCCGACGACAAGGTCATCTACGCGTACGTTCCCGCCATGATCCGCTACTACCTTGACGAAGACGCGCTCCTTCCGAACGTACCTACCTATCTTTGCTGGCGCGACGTCGATCGCCGGCACGTCCTGGCGAACATCGAATCGCTCGTTGTGAAGGCCGCCAACGAGTCGGGTGGGTACGGAATGCTCGTCGGGCCGGCCTCAACGCGCGCCGAGTGCGAAGAGTTCCGTCGTCGCGTCTCGGACAACCCGCGGAACTACATCGCCCAGCCGACCCTCGCGCTCTCTCGCGTTCCTGTTCTGTGCGACGGTCACTTCGAGGGGCGGCACGTCGACCTTCGGCCCTACATCCTGATGACCGATCGGCCGTACGTCACGCCAGGCGGACTCACCAGAGTCGCTCTGCAGAAAGGCTCGCTGGTCGTGAACTCCTCGCAGGGTGGCGGCAGCAAGGACACGTGGATCGTTCCCGGGGAGGCAACGCATGCTTAGTCGGGTCGCCGACGCGATCTACTGGATGGCGCGCTACCTTGAGCGCGTGGCGGACGTCGCTCGGCTGATAGACGTGAACCTCACCCTTACCCTGGATCTTCCCGATGAGCCCGAGCCACAGTGGCGCGCGGTCGTTACCACGACCGGAGACATCGACGCGTTCACAGCGGTTCATCCGTGTCCGACCGCCGATGCGGTGATCGACTTTCTGGTCTTTGACCAGGAGAACCCCAACTCGGTCTACCGGGGCCTCCGTGCCGCGCGCGAAAACGCCCGCTCGGTGAGGGAGATCATATCGTCAGAGGTGTGGGAGCAGATCAACCGGTTCTACCTCCTGGTCACCAACACGCGGTATAGCGCCGCCATCGATGCGCCGTCCGAGTTCTTCGAGCAGGTGCGGATCTCGAGCCACCTGATCGAAGGAGTGATCGACGGGACGATGTCGCACGGGGAGGCGTGGCACTTCGCTCGCCTTGGCAGACTTCTTGAGCGCGGTGAGCAGACCGCGCGTCTGCTCGATACCAAGTACTTCCTTTTGTTGCCCTCGCCCGAGTACATCGGCTCGACCGTCGACGACATCCAGTGGTCGGCGGTGCTTCGATCCGCGAGCGCCTTCGAGATGTACCGCAAGCGCCACGGGCGCGTGGAACCACAACGAGTCGTCGAGTTCCTGCTGCTCGACCGGTACTTCCCGCGCGCCACGCACCACTGCGTGATCCAGGCCGACGAATCGCTGCACCACGTCTCGGGCTCGCCGGTCGGTACCTTTCACAACGCCGCGGAGCGAGAACTCGGGCGGTTGCGCGGTGAGTTCGCTTTTTCCGAGGCATCTGATATCATGAGCGGCGGCCTGCACGAGTATCTCGATCAGCTGCAGACAAAGTTCGGCCGGGTTGGGACCGGCATCCAGAAGACCTTCTTCGGTCTGCGACCCGCGGCGACCGACGACATAACGCCGGCAGCCAATGAGTGAGCCTACCGGCGAGAACGGAGTGCACATGAGTTTCTGTCTGGGCATCAAGGTCATTGACGGCCTGGTCGCGATCGCCGATACCCGTATCACGACCGGTTCGGAGCGTATCACCGCCCGAAAGCTCTCGGTCTTTCGCGAAGGCGACTGCCAGTTCTTCATGATGACGTCGGGACTGCGATCGGTGCGCGACAAGGTGCTGACCTACTATGGCGAACTACAGGAAGCGGCAGTGGAGCCCGCCGACCGGCTGTTCAAGGTTGTCAACCGGCTCTCCGAGCTGATACGCCGCGTAGCGAATGAAGACAAGACCTACCTGGAGCAGAGCGGGCTCAGCTTCAACAGCCACGCGATCGTCGGCGGCCGGCTTCGCGCCGATGCGACGCACAAGCTCTTCCTGATCTACCCGCAGGGGAACTGGATCGAGGTGGGCGAGGGCTCGCCGTATCAGATCATCGGCACCGCGCACTACGGGAAGCCGGTGATTGACCGCGTTCTTACCTATCAGGACAGCCTGCGGACCGCGCTCAAGGTGGGCGTCCTGGCGTTTGATTCGACGCGGATCAGTGCGGCGGACGTGGGCTTTCCGATCGATGTCGCACTCTACAGGCGGGACACCTTCTCCATCGTGGAGCATCGCTACGACGCCGAGGATCTTGCCGATATCACGTCGTGGTGGCAGGAGAAGCTGCGCGATCTGGTCCGCGCGCTGCCCGATCACTGGCTCGACGCCGCGTTCTCACGGATCGGCGGTTCGGCCGCAGCGCCGGTCTCGTGAGCTCGGAAGGCGGCAGTCCGGTGCGTTTTCGCATTCGCCACGTAACCCGCTACAGCTTCAACCGTCCCATCTTCCTGGAACCGCACACCGTACGGCTGACGCCTCGAAGCGACGGCTCCTTTCACCTGGTGAGCCATCGCCTTGTGGTAATGCCGACGCCTGCCGGCGCGAGCGTTGGCCTCGACGCGTGGGGGAACACCGTTCACCGCCTCTGGTTCTCGGGGCTCACCGACACGCTGCGAATCGACAGCGAGTCCGAGGGCGATGCGCTCCGGGCCAACCCCTTCGACTACCTGGTCGACGAACCGGTTCAGGCGCTGCCGCCGCGCTACAGTCCGACCGAACTCGCCACGCTGTCGGCCTGCCTTGCGGTCGATCGGTCACCCGCGGTCGAGCGCTTCGCCGACCGGATCGCGGGGGCGTCGGCGTCACCGCCCGCCGGGGCGCGATCCTCGGCGGGGCCGTCCACCCACGAGTTCCTCGCGGCGATGACCGTCGCGCTTGCGGCCGAACACACGTCGATCGTCCGACCCGAGGGTCCGCCCTACGACCCGGAGACGACGCTCGACACGCGTGAGGTGTCGTGCCGCGATCTGGCGGTGCTCTTCATCGCCGCGTGTCGCGTCCGGGGCATCGCCGCGCGCTTCGTCAGCGGCTACCAGGCGGGTGACCCCGGTCAGACCGACCGCGATCTCCACGCGTGGGTTGAGGCGTACCTCCCCGGCGCGGGCTGGCGTGCCTACGACCCGACTCTGGGTCTGGTCGTCGCAGACCAGCACGTCGCGCTCGCCGCCGCCGCGCACCCGGAGGACGCCGCCCCCGTCACCGGCAACTTCCGCGGAACCGGCGCGCGCAGCGGAATGGAGAGCACGATCGATCTCACCGTCTACCCGTAGCCGGGCTGACCGGCGTGCGGCGTGTGCGCGGCCCCGGTCACAGGAAGGGGAAGTAGTCGCGGTAGTTCGCCTCGGTGAGTTGGAGCGATACCGGGGAGGCGGTGAAGACTTCGGCGGTCGCCACCTGATCGGCGCGCTGTCGGCCGTAGACCGCTATGAGCCGGTCGCGGTACGCCGTCGCGGCGGCGCCGGCGCGGACGCGCCACCGCGCTGAGAGCCACTCCTTGCGGGCCTCCGGAGTCGCGGGAACCTGATCCAGGTCCCCGGCGTCGAAGGGCAGCCACTCGTACATCTGCGATTCGTGCGCGTCCAGGAGGTCGATCTTGCGATCCCAGACGTCGGTCGTGTCGACCGCGACGGTGAACGCGTCAACCCTGGGCATCCGGCCGCTCGCGTACCACGCGTAGACAGGGCGCTTGCGGATCGCCGGAACCACCGTGTTCGCAGCCGGTACGCCGAGCATATACGCCGTGTCCATCACGATCTGCGACGTGTAGCGATGATCGGGATGGTAGTCGACCAGCGGATGCGAGAAGACGATGTCCGGGGCGAACGCACGGATCACGCCGATCAGCCGGCGGCGCACGTCGAGGGTCGGCTGAAGTTCGCCGTCGTGTTCGTCGAACACCACGTACTCCAGTCCCGCTATCCGGGCGACCTGGTCGGCCTCCCGCCTGCGCCGTTCGGCGAGCTCTGCGCGCGCCATCGTCTGGTGTCCGGCATCGCCGTTGGTGAGCGACACGAACATCACCGTCCATCCGGCGTCCAGGTACTTCAGCGCCGTGCCGCCCGCGCTCGCCTCCGGGTCGTCGGGGTGAGCTCCGATCATCATCGCGCGCAGATCCATCACGGCCTCCCGCCGCCCATCATCGCAGAAGCACGCCGGTCGGAGAAGCGCCTCCCGGACCGCAGATTGACCGGCGGTGTCGCTTTTTCTACACTAAGCACTCATTGTCCGATGTCCGGATGAGGGGGGCGTTTTGTACAAGCCGGTTGATGCACGGGTGAGCTTTCCAAAGATGGAAGAGGCCATCCTTGCGTTCTGGAACGAGAATGACGTGTTCGAGCGGTCGGTCACGAACCGCGACGGGCGCGACGAGTTTGTCTTCTACGACGGACCTCCGTTCGCGACCGGGCTTCCGCACTACGGGCACATTCTGGCCGGCACGATCAAGGACATCATTCCGCGCTATCAGACGATGAAGGGGCGCAAGGTCGAGCGCCGGTTCGGATGGGACTGTCACGGCCTGCCGGTCGAGTACGAGATGGAGAAGGAGCTCGGGCTGTCGGGCAAGAGCCAGATCGACGAGTACGGTGTGGCGAACTTCAACGAGGCGTGCCGCGGGATCGTGCTGCGCTACACCGCCGAGTGGCGGCAGGTCGTCACGCGGATGGGTCGCTGGGTCGACTTTGACAACGACTACAAGACGATGGACCTGGACTACATGGAATCGATCTGGTGGGTCTTCAAGCAGCTGTGGGACCGAGGCTACGTGTACGAGGGCTTCTACATCCTCCCGTACAGCCCGGCTCTGGCGACGCCGCTGTCGAACTTCGAGGTCAACCTGGGCGGCTACCACGACGTGACCGACCCCGCGATCACCGTGCGGTTCGAGCTGGCCGACGAGCCGGGAACGTCGATCCTGGCGTGGACAACGACGCCGTGGACGCTCCCGAGCAATCTGGGGCTGGCGATGGGGCCGGACATCGACTACGTCAAGATCGCCGTCGGCGACGAGCACGTGATCCTGGCAAAGAGCCGGCTGGACGCGTACTACCCCGACGCTGCCGCGTACACGATCGACTGGACGAAGAAGGGGCGCGATCTGGCCGGGCTTCATTACCGGCCGCTCTTTCCGTACTTCGCGGCGCTCGACGCCGACGGAGCGTTCCGGACGCACGTCGCCGACTACGTCACGACCGAAGACGGCACCGGGATCGTCCACATCGCGCCCGGCTTTGGCGAAGACGACTACAACGTCCTGAAGGGAAGCGGGCTGCCGGTGCCGGTCCCGATCGACGCCGAGTGTCGCTTCACGTCGGAGGTGCCTGACTTTGAGGGCCTCTTTGTCAAGGACGCCGACAAACCGATCATCGCGCGGCTCAAGGAGGAGGGCAGGCTGGTCAAGCGCGAGAACTACCTCCACCCGTACCCGTTCTGTTACCGGACGCAGAAGCCGCTGATCTACCGAGCGGTCAGCAGCTGGTTCGTCAACATCGACAAGGTCAAGGCGTCGATGCTGGCCGCGAACGCCGAGATCGCATGGATGCCGCCGCACCTCAAGGAGGGACGGTTCGGGAAGTGGCTCGAGGGCGCGCGCGACTGGGCGATCAGCCGCAACCGCTTCTGGGGCAACCCGATTCCGATCTGGAAGTGCGACGGGTCCGACTACGTCGAGTGCATCGGCAGCATCGAAGAGCTGGAGCGGAAGTCGGGCGCGAAGGTGACCGATCTGCACAAGCACTACGTCGACGAACTGACGTGGCCGAGTCCCGACGGGAAGGGCACGATGCGCCGCGTCCCGGAGGTCCTGGACTGCTGGTTCGAGTCGGGAGCGATGCCGTACGCGCAGAACCACTACCCGTTTGAGAACAAGGAGTGGTTCGACGCGCACTACCCGGCCGAGTTCATCGCGGAGGGGCTCGACCAGACGCGCGGCTGGTTCTACACGCTGACCGTGCTGGCCGCCGCGCTCTTTGACAAGCCGGCGTTCAAGAACGTGATCGTCAACGGGATCGTCCTGGCCGAAGACGGCAAGAAGATGAGCAAGAGCCTGCGAAACTACACTCCGCCGACCGACGTGATCGACCAGTTCGGAGCCGACGCGCTGCGCCTGTCGCTGATGTACTCGAACGTCGTGAAGGCGGAGGACATGAAGTACTCCGACGACACGGTGCGCGACGTGCTGAAGACCGTGATCATCCCGCTGTGGAACTCGTACAGCTTCTTCGTGACCTACGCGAACATCGACCGGGTAACGCCTACCCACGCGCCCGATTCGCCGCAGAACCCGCTTGACCGGTGGATCCTCAGTGAGGCCGAGCGCCTGGTCGAGGAAGTCACCGTGCAGTTCGACGGGTACGACCTGCAGCGAGCGATCGACCCGATCGTGAACTTCATCGACCTGCTGAACAACTGGTACATCCGCCGCAGCCGCCGCCGCTTCTGGCGCAGCGAAAACGACGCCGACAAGCACGAGGCGTACGGCACGCTCTACAGCGTGCTGCTGACGCTCGTGAAGGTCGCCGCACCGATCATCCCGTTCATGACCGACGAGATCTACCGCAACCTGACCGGTCAGGCCGACAATGGGTCGGATCGGTCGGCGGGGGGAGCCGACGTTCCGATCAGCGTGCACCTGTGCGACTTCCCGGTCGCCGACCGGTCGCGGCGCGACTACGATCTGGAGCAGAAGATGGCGGTCACCAAGCACGCGGTCAGCATGGGGCGCGCGATCCGCAGCATGCACAACCTGAAGATCCGTCAGCCGCTGATGGCGATCCATCTGGTCACGCGCGATGCGACCGAACGGCGCATCCTGATCGAGATGGAAGACTTCATTCGTGACGAGCTCAACGTGAAAGAGGTCGTGTTCCGGGAGAACGAGGAAGAGCTGGTCGAATACTCGGCGAAGGCGAACTTCCGCAAGCTCGGACGCGAACTGGGTCCGGCGATGCGCGAGGCGGCGGCGAAGATCGAGTCGCTGTCGGCCGCTGAGATCCACGGACTGATCGAAGGCACGACGCTCAGCATCGACGTCGCCGGTCGGGCGCTCGACCTGTCGGCCGACGACGTGATCGTGCAGCGCAGCGAAAAGGAGAACCTCAAGGTGCTCAATGAGGGGTCGCTGACGGTGGCGCTCGACCCCGAGATCACCGAGGATCTCAGGCACGAAGGCTACGTGCGCGACCTGATCCGACACGTTCAGAACGTTCGCAAGGAGTCGGGCCTCGACGTGACCGACCGGATCCGACTCACCCTGGCCGGATCGGCCGAGGTCCGCGCGGCGGTTGACGCGAACGAGGAGTACCTGATGGGAGAAACGCTGTCGGTATCGCTCGACTGGTCGGATGACGCGCGCGGGGTCGACGTCGCAGTCGGTGAGGGACGATGCAGCATTTCCGTCGCGAAGGCCGACTGACGCCGGCTGTGACCAGGTCACCGCGGGGGCTGCCATCCGGTCGCACGCGCGTCCGGTTCGCGGCGCTTCTGCCTGCGCTGCTTCTTGCCGCGTGCGCGACCGCTCCCGATCGCGCGATCCGGCCGATAGAGTCGCGGCTCCTGCCCGGGTACCCCGCGTACTTCTCCGCCGACGTCGCCGGAAACCGCGCGCTCCTCGCCTACGTGCTCGGTGCGCTGGAAGTCGATCAGGATCGGCTGCTCGGCCGGACCGACCGCATCACCGGCGGCCTGCGCTTCGACATCGGTGGTCCGCCGACCGCGTTCGCGATCGCGTCGGGCTCCTTCCCGCGCAGCGGGGCGCAGATGGGTCTGACGCTCGACCGGAGCGTCGCGCGACAAACAGCAACGATTGACGGGGCGCGCAGGGTCTACTTTGTCGAACGGACCGATTCCGGCGGTCGTGACGCAGGCGGTGACGCCGGCGCCGCCGGCGGTGACCGCGGCGACGCGAACGCGCTGCAGATCGCGCTCCCCGAAAGCGGGATCGTCTATATCGCGATCGGGTCGACGAGAGGCGTCGCCGCGCGCGCGCCGCTGATTGAAACGATGCTCGCCGACAGATCACCCGCCGAACTGTCGATTGCCCCCGACGTGTTCGAGCGGCTGACCGCGGTCGGTTCTCCCGGTCGGCCTCTTGCGACGATAGTGCTGACCGACCCGGGTGCGGGTTTCCTGTCCGCGCTCGGCGTCGACGCGCCGTTCCTGCCGATCACGACCGTCGCGCTCTCTGTTGCCGGCGCGCCGGGTGCCGATCGCGGGGTGGCCGTGGCCGGGACGGGGCCGCTCCTGCTGTCGGGCGATCTGGTATTCCGTAACGAGCGCGACGCGGCGCTGTTTGCGCGCGTCGGTCGCGTGTTCGTCGTGCTGCTTGTGCGCGCGCTCGGGCTTGACGCGGCGAGTGCGCAGGCGCAGACCCGCATCGCGGTGAGTGGAACGAGCGTCGAGTTCTCCGGGATCCCGATGACGCCGGAAGAGCTGGTCGCGGTGATCCGGTCGCTCGCGCGTCCAGGCCGGCCGACCGATGGAGGAGCCAGATGAGCACGATCGTCGTCGACTACGACGCCGGAAACCTTCGCAGCGTTGAGACCGCGCTCGCGCACCTGGGCGCCGACTTCACCGTGACCGGCGACCCCGACCTCGTGCGCCGCGCGTCGCGGATCGTCTTTCCGGGCGTCGGGGACGGAGCGCACGCGATGCGCGTGCTCGCCGATCGCGGTCTGGTCGACGCGATGCGCGACGCGTTCCGCGGTGGCGTTCCGATCCTGGGGATCTGCGTCGGCTGTCAGATCGTGCTCGATCGCACGGAGGAGCACGATGCGGTCTGCCTTGGCCTGATCCCGGGGGTCGCACGGCGGTTCCTGTTCGACGACGGCACCGGCGGGTTGAAGGAGAGGCGGCTGAAGATCCCGCACATGGGGTGGAACCAGGTAGCCGGTCGGCCCGGACACTGGTTGTTCGACGGTGTCGCTGACGGTTCGAGCTTCTACTTCGTGCACTCGTACTATCCCGATCCCGCATCCGGGGCCGACGCGATCGCGCACACCGAGTACGGGATCAACTTCGCGTCGGCGCTCGAACGCGACAGTCTGGTTGCCGTACAGTTTCACCCGGAGAAGTCGGGTCGGGTGGGGCTGCGCGTGCTTGCCAATTTCCTGGAGAGGCGTTGATGCTGGAGAAACGGGTGATCGTCTGCCTTGACGTACGCGATGGCAAGACGACGAAGGGCGTGAAGTTCGCCGGAAACGTCGATATCGGCGATCCGGTGGAGATGGCCGCGAAGTATTACGAAGATGGAGTCGACGAACTCGTGTTCTACGACATCACCGCGAGCGCGGAGGGTCGCGGCATCATGATCGACGTCGTGCGCCGCGTCGCCGAGCGTATCTTCATCCCGTTCTGCGTCGGTGGCGGCATCGCGTCGGTCGACGACATGCGCGCGGTGCTCCTTGCCGGTGCGGAGAAGGTCAGCGTCAACAGCCAGGCCGTCCGCAACCCGTCGATCATCACCGACGGCGCGATGCGCTTCGGAAACCAGGCGATCGTTCTGGCGATGGACGCGCTCGCCGACCCCGCGATGCCGAGCGGCTATCGGGTCGTGATCAACGGCGGGCGCGTGCCGACCGAACTCGACGCGCTCGAATGGGCGTGCAAGGCGGTGGATCTGGGGGCGGGGGAGATCGTCGTTAATTCGATCGACGCCGACGGGACACGCGACGGGTACGAGCTCACCGTCACGCGGCTACTGGCCGACGGCGTTGGGGTCCCGGTCGTGGCGAGCGGCGGAGCCGGCGTGCCGCAGCACCTGGTCGACGTGTTCGATCACGGACACGCCGACGCGGCGCTGGTCGCGTCGATGGTTCACTACGGAGACTTTTCGATCGAGTCGATCAAGAAACACGTCGCAGCGTCCGGAATACCCGTCCGGCGTAGCCTGTAAGCCGATCGAACCGTATATTACCGGGGAAAGCAGGAGAAGAGGAATGCCCACGTACGATTACGAATGCACGAAATGCAGCCACACGTTCGACGCATTTCAATCCATGTCGGACGAGCCTCTCCGCAAGTGCCCGAGCTGCGGGCGAAACACGCTCCGCCGGCTGATCGGCGGCGGCCTTGGCGTCATCTTCAAGGGCAGCGGTTTCTACGTGACCGACAGCAAGTCGACCGGGTCGGGCAAGGCGGCGAAGAAGGCGAGCGACAGCGGCACCGCCGATACGCCCGCGAAGACGAGCAGCGACACTCCGGCCGCGAGTACGACCTCGTCTGATACGTCGTCGACCAAGTCGACGAAGACCGAAACGTCGAACGTTGCTGGATAAGTCGCTATATAGTATATTCTCTATTGAGTATGACTATCGACGCAATGGATCGCCCGGTCACCGCTGATCCGGACGAACAGAAGACACACGAACGTATTGAGGCGTACGCGACCAAGCTCAAGGTCCTGGGCCATCCGGTCCGGCTGAAGCTCCTGTGCATGATCGCGCGTCAGGAGGATCCGTGCGTCTCCGAGCTGTGGGTCTGCCTGAAGCAGCCGCAGCCGGTCGTGTCGCAGCATCTGGCGGTGCTCAAGGACCGGAACATCGTCAAGAGCGAGGTTCAGGGCAATCGCAGGATCTACTCGATAGTCGATCCGTTCGTGCGCGATCTGGTAGCGACGATCGACTGCGACGCGTGAACGGGCAGACGGCCTAGAACAGCGCCATGAACGCCAGGACCGTCGTGATGACCCCCATGACGCCTGTGACCCATCCGGTAACCGTGAATACGCGATTGAACACGAATGAACCCTGCGCAATCAGGTTGCGGCCGACGTAGATCGTCGCGCCGATCGGGACCGGCGTGTCGAGCGATACTCGCGTACGGCTCCCGTCGGGCTCTGCAAAGTAGAGCCGGTTCGGGTTTCCGGTAGCCTCAGAGACGCCCCCCGCGAGCTCCAGGTAGTCGCGTACGACGTATCCCGACGTGAACGGGAACGCTCCCGGGTTGCCCACCTCTCCACCGACAGCGACGACAAGCCGCTTCATCGGCACGACCAGCCTGTCACCAGGCCGTAGCGATATGTCCCGATCCCACTGCCGTCGCTCCCATAGCTCTCCCAGATCGGGGATCGGCTCGCGCCGACCGTCTTCGGCCCGGATCAGGAAGCTACGCTCGGGCTGCGCGAAGTTTGTCGGCCCGCCAAACTGCTCAAGGACGCGCAGCACCGTGATGCCCGGCGTGAACGGTACCTCGATCAGGATCGGCTCCATCGGGATCGCGCGCGGCGTTCCGTCGGTCGCGGGTGCCCTGTGCACAGCACCTTCGATCAGCACCGTATCGGCGGTGGTCGTCGACGCGGGGATCACGATGATGTCGCCGTTCTGTACGGCGATCGACGCGGGATCCTCACCCGAACGATCCAGGATCGTATAGCGGTTCGCGTCGTCGATCCGTCGCACGGTCAGCCGGTCGAACTCGGCGGTCGGAAGCAGCCCTCCCGCCAGGGCGATGATGTCGCCGATCGTCTCCGACCCGACGGTCTCGTAGCTGCGCGGATGAACGACCGCGCCGCGAATCTCCACTCCGGTCGTCGCAATCGGTACGAAGATCCGGTCGCCCGGGCGGATCGACGGGTTCTGCCGCTCATCGCCGTTCATCAGATAGCTCACCAGGTCGAACCGCAGCACCTGATCGTCCCGGTGGAGTTCGACCCTGCGGTTCGATCCCGCTCCGGTGATGCCGCCTGCGACCGCGGTCGCGTCGACCAGTCGAGTGAGCGACGTCAGCGTGTGGAAGCCGGGTCGTGCAACGCTGCCCCAGATGAACACGTCGTAGACCGACGGTGCGGTGAGCGTGAGACTCACGAAGGAGGCCAGCAGCCGTTCGCGCACCCTGCGGGTCACCGTCTGCTGCAGCTCCAGGTAGGTCAAGCCCGACGCGTTGACCGCGCCGATGTAGGGCACCTCCAGCACATAGTCGGAGCGCAGAATCAGCGAAATCGACTCGCTCTCCTGTGTCCGACCAACCGCCGGGTTGATGCCGAAGCTGATCACAAGGGTATAGACGTCCCCCGGTGTCGGGCGATAGTCGTCCTGATGAATGATGCGCCGTGAGACTTCGCTTTGAGCGAAGAGCGGTGTCACAGCCAGCACAAGGAAAATCGTGGCCGCGACGAGCCACCGGAACCGGAGCGTGTTCATGCCCAGTACTCTACCAGCGCGACGCTCCGCCGGTCAATCTCGCGATCGGCCGGCGGACTACGCGTCGGCGCGCGGGCTACGCGTCGGCGCGCGGGCTACGCGTCGGCGCGCTGGCCCGGGTTTCGACACCGCGGGAGACACCGGGTTAGTCCGATGCTATAGTCGGGTATGGACAAGACCTTCTCATTCGGGCCGTACGCGTGTCGCGTGCGCGTCGTCGCGCGCGACGCGATCGCCGAAAGCACAGAGAACGCGTTCACGATCGCCGACACGAACACCGCGCGCTTCCTTCCGTCGGGGAGCGCGTCGGTCGTGCTTCCGTCGGGCGAGTCTGCGAAATCGTGGGAACGGCTGCACGCGACGCTTGGTGCGATGCTCGACGCCGATCTGACGCGCGACGCGACGGTGATCGCCGTTGGCGGTGGCGTCGTCTGCGACCTGGCCGCGTGCGCCGCGAGCCTCTACATGCGCGGGTGCGGACTGGTTCTGGTCCCGTCGACGCTCCTTGCGATGGTGGATGCCGCGCTCGGCGGGAAGACCGGGGTCAACCTGGGCGGGTACAAGAACATGGTTGGCACCTTCTATCCCGCGCGAGAGGTGCGGATATGTACGCCGCTTCTTGCGGGTCTTCCGGATCGCGAGTACACCAGCGGTCTGGCCGAGGTCATAAAGAGCGGACTGCTCGGCGACGAGCCGCTGGTGCAGATGCTTGAGGAGCACCGCGATCTGGTCGTCGGTCGCGACGATGCGCTGCTGACCGAAATCGTCTGGCGCTGCATAGAGGTGAAGGGGGCGCTCGTCGAAGCTGATCTGACCGAACAGAACGTCCGGGCGCACCTGAACCTGGGGCACACCTTCGCGCACGCGCTCGAGTCGGTGGCCGGGCTTGGCGAATGGAGCCACGGTGAGGCGGTCGCGTGGGGGATCGCGCGCGCGATGGAGCTCGGGCGGGCGGTCGGGCTGACCGACGCGGCGTACGCGGCTCGCGTCGTGGCGCTCCTGCGCTCCTACGGGTACCGGATCGATCCGCTTCCCGAACTGGCGCGACGAATAGCCGACGCGATGCGCAAGGACAAGAAGCGCCGCGGCGCGTCGGTGCGGTTCGTGCTGCAGCGATCGCTCGGGCAGACGATCGTCACCGAAGTCGACGGGCGGGCGGTCGATTCGGTGCTTGCCGGAGCGGGTGCGTGAGCGAGCTGCGAGTCATCGAGCAGTTTCCCGACCGACCGATCACCGAGCAGGTGATCATCGACGACCTGCGCGCGCTCGGGATCGAGCCGGGGGCGATCGTGCTGGTCCACACGCGGCTGAGCGCGATTGGCTGGGTCTGCGGCGATGCGCTCGCGGTGATCCGCGCGCTTCAGGAGTGCGTTCGCGGGTTCGGTACGCTGGTGATGCCGACGCACAGCGGCGGACTGACCGATCCCGCCACGTGGGAGAACCCTCCGGTACCCGCGTCGTGGTGCGACACGATCCGCGACACGATGCCCGCGTACGAGCCCGAAGTCACACCGACCCGCGGCGTCGGGCGGACTCCCGATCTGTTTCGCACGTTGCCGTTGGTCCTGCGCAGTAACCACCCGCACGTGAGCTTCGCGGCGTGGGGCGAGCACGCGCTCGACATCGTCGCAGACCACGATCTGGAGTTCAGCCTGGGCGAAGGCTCTCCGCTTGCGCGCCTGTACGACGCCGACGCGTGGGTGCTTCTGATCGGCGCCGGATTCGATTCGAACACGAGCTTTCACCTTGCCGAGTACCGCGCGGATTACGCGAAGAAGGAGACGGTCCTGATCGGGGCTCCGGTCATGATCGACGGTCATCGGCGCTGGAAGACGTTTCGCGATATCAACTACGAGTCCGATGACTTCGCGGAGATCGGTCGGGCCTTCGTGAAGCGCCACAAGCAGGAGGTGCGGATCGGCCGGGTCGGTAACGCAGAATCGCACCTGTTCCGGCAGCGGATAGCCGTCGACTTCGCGGCGCAGTGGATGCACACGCACCGCCGGTAGCGGCGCGTCGGCGGGGCGCTGCATTGCCGGGGTACTGCGCCGGCCGCGCCGGCCGCGCGCGCTACGCCGTTTCGATGATGTGAGCGAGCAGCCGGTACGCCGCGTTCAGCGCTTCGTGATCGACCGGGAGCTCGGCGATCCCATCGGCGCACTGTTCGAGCGATCCCAGGCTCTCCGACACCGCGGTGTAGAAGTCGCGAAGCGGCTTGAACCAGTAGCGGCCGTCGCCGTCGGTCTGAAGCGACAGGAAGCCTACCGCTCGACCGCTCTTCTTGGTCTGGGTCATCTTCATCAGGAAGCCAAGGTCGCCGACGAGCGCGGTCGCGTCGCCTGGCATCGCGTAGCTTGCGGTCCGTGGCCAGTCGCTGACCAGGTCGTTGCGCGGATCGATATGACGCGCGATCTTCATGATGTCGGCGACGCGCGCGCCCGACAGGATGACTCGTCCTCCGTCCAGAAGATTCCCCTTCATCGCGTGATGGTGGGGCAGCACCGTCGGCTCGTCGCGGAGCGCTTCCAGCAGGCTGTCCCAGTGGATGACCGCGATCTTCTTCTTGCCCTTGCCTTTGCCGGCGGTGAGCGGGAAGTCGCGCGACCCGATCCGGATCGTCATGCTCGTGTCGCGCTGCTTTCTGGCCGGTCCCTTCTTTCGTCCGCCCGATCCCGACTCCATCTCCAGCAGCGTTTCGACGAGCGACGGTGACACGGCCCGCACCCAGTTCTCCTGGAGCGGAGAGACCGACCGCGCGTAGGTCCGACTGGTTCTGACGATCTCTCCGGCGACGATGAAGCGTGGAGACTCGCGAAACATTACCGACCCGGGATGGATCAGGATCCGATCGGCGGTCAGACTGTTGTAGCTGTCGCGTCCGCTCTGAACGCAGACGAACTGGATGAGCCCCTTCGCGACCGCGCACAGGTAGTCGGCGCATGCACCGCCGCCGGTCACCGGGACGCCGAGCGACCCGACTATCTCGTCGAGCTGCTCCTTCACGTTGCGGATCTCGGCCATCGTTCGTGGATCGAGGTAGCGGCTGTCGCAGAACTTCTCCTTGTGCGGCGCGTCAACGTACGCGCTGAACAGGCGGAGGTAGCTCACGAAGTCGCCCAGGTCGTCGCGATAGCGGTGGTGCGCGTGGCGTGCTTCGATCTCCTCACCAAGCGGAAGCAGGAACGGCGTGTTGGTCGACAGGAACGCCGCGGCGGTCACCGCCTCGTCGATCACGTCGGGGTAGCGCTTGATCGCTTCCACGATCACGCGCGAGTGGCGCGGCAGCAGCGGAAACTCGGCCATCATCCGTCCGGTATCGGAGAGGGTGTTGTCGGGTTCTAGCGCGTCGAGCAGCAGCAGGCTCTCCACCGCGGAGGCGATTCCGGCGGCGCCGGGTGAGCTGATGAAGTCGAAGCGCTGAAAGTCGGTGATCCCGAGCTCGGCCATCCGCAGCACGACCTCCGACAGGTCGGTCCGGTAGATCTCTTCGGTCGTGAACAGCGGCCGCCGCTCGTAGTCTTCGCGCCGGTAGAGTCGGTAGCACGTTCCCGGCTGCGTCCGGCCGGCGCGGCCTTTGCGCTGATTCGCGCCGGCGCGCGAGATCGGACCTTCGACAAGCGAGCTCGTGTACGTGCGGGGATTATAGTAGTTCATCTTGACCAGGCCCGAATCGATCACGCTCGTGATGCCGTCGATCGTCACGCTGGTCTCTGCGATGTTCGTACTCACGACGACCTTGGTCTTGCCCGCCGGGGCGGGCGGAAAGACAGCCTCCTGCTCCTCCTTGCTGAGCCGGCCGTAGAGCGGCAGGATGTGAAGCCGCTTGTGGTACGGCTGCATCCCGAGCGCGACCGACGTGTCCTTGATCGCGCGTTCGCCGGGGAGGAAGATCAGGATGTCGCCCGCGCGCTCTTCGTCGGCCAGACGCGTGACGACCTTCACGACCGCGTCGACGAGCGCTTCGGGGTCGCCGTCGCGCGCCGGCGGATCGTAGACGATCTGGACCGGGTACATCGGCGTGTCTATACGGACGACCGGGCACGAGTCGAAGTACTCGCTGAAGATCTCCGCGTTGATCGTCGCCGAACTGATTATGACCTTGAGTTCGGGCCGCCGGCGCAGCGCCCGCTTGAGGAGCCCCAGGATGAAGTCGATGTTGAGGCTTCGTTCGTGCGCCTCGTCGACGATGATCACGCTGTACTGCAGCAGATCGTAGTCGAGCTTGATCTCCTGGAGCAGGATGCCGTCGGTCATGATCTTCAGGCGCGTGTCGTGACCCGTTCGGTCCTCGAACCGCATCTTGTATCCGACCGTCTGTCCGAGCTCTTCGCCGAGCTGCCGCGCGATGAACTCGCTCACGCTGACCGCCGCGATCCGGCGCGGCTGCGTCACGCCGATCATGCCGTTGCGGTCGTACCCGGCCTCGTGCAGGATGATCGGCAGCTGCGTCGTCTTGCCGCTCCCGGTCGGGCTTTCGACCACGATCACCTGATGCGATCCGAGCGCAGAGAGTATTCGGTCGCGTTGCGCGTATACCGGTAGGTCGTGCGGGTGCATGCAGACGAGACTACCACGCCCGGCCACGCGAGTCAGCATTGCGCGCGGCCGGTGTGGCTGGTATAAAGAAGCATGCAACTGACAGCACCGCAACCCGACAGGATCGACGCGCTCGCCGACCTGTTCGCGATGACCTTCTCCGACTACTGGGACCGCAGCCGCTACGTGCACGACGGCTATATCACCGACAGCTCGTACGACTGGGCCGCGTCGCGGATCGGTGTCGAAGACGACCGGATCGTCACCCACTTCGGCGTCTGGGACTTCGGGATGCGGATCGGGTCGGTCGCGTGCCGGATGGCCGGCATCGGCGCGGTGGAAACGCACGACAAGTACCGCAAGCGCGGTCTGATGGCGCAGACCGCCGCCGACTGCGTGTCGGGTCTGCGCGGCGCAGGCTACGATCTGTCACTGCTGTTCGGCATTCCCGGCTTCTACCATCGCTTCGGGTATGTGCGCAGTTTCGGCGAAGGTACGTTCACGCTGACCACGCGAGACCTCCCCGTACCCGAGCGTGCGCCTGAGTACAAGCCGTACACCGGCGACGTCGCGTCGCTCGCCGCGATGTACAACGCGGAGAATGAGCGGGTGACCGGGACGTACGTGCGTCCGACGTACCGCCTGAACAGAAAGCCGAAGACGTTCGGGATCTACGCGTTCGACGGTGGCTACGTGATTGCCGGTCGCGTCCGCGATGCGATCGAGCTCGCCGACTGCGCCGGAGATCCGGCGACGATCGTCGCGATCCTCCGCGATCTCGCGGTTCGCGAGATCTGCGCTGAAATATCGCTGGTCTTTCTGCCGCGCCGCTCCCGGCTTGGCGAGTACGTGCAGACGCTCAGCCACCGGTTCACGCTGTCGCGTAACGCGAGCGGAGGGCCGATGTTCCGGCTGGTGAATCTGCCGGCGCTCGCGGGCAAGCTGATCCCCGTGTTCAACGAACGACTCGCCGCGGCGGGCGAGGGCGTCGGCGGCTACTCCGGGTCCGTTGTCCTCTGCGGTCACGATGAGGCGGTGGCGTTGGAGATTTCCGGTGGAACGGTCGACCGGATCGAGCCGGTCGACCACAAGGACGCAGCGATCGGACCAGTGGCCGGGTGCGGCGGCGTCGTCGACGCCGGGCACGCGCTGGTGCGGTTCTTCGTCGGCGACGATCATCCCGACCGTATCTGCGTGCAGACCGGCGCGACGCTTTCCGGCGACGCGCGGTGGCTCGCCCCGACCCTCTTCCCCGATCAGGAGCCGTCGACGATTCTGTGGGACCGGTTCTAGAGCGGAGGCCGATTCTATCGGCGAGCCCGATTCTATCGGGAAGGCTCCTGCACGACGCGCGCGATCAGCGCCGCCGCTTCGTCTATCGACAGGCCGTCGTGGTTCGCGCGCTCGGACAGGACGCGAACCGTCACGCGTCCCGACTCCGGTTCGTCGGCGTCGGTGAGGATCGCCGTCGGGATGCCCTTCTTCTCTGCCAGAGCGTACTGCCCGCCGATCTTGCGCGCCTCCGGATAGACGTCAACGGCGACCCCGTGCGTCCGGAGCGCGTCGGCGATCGCGTGGTAGCGCGACAGGAGCGCTTCATCGGTGCACAGGACGATCGTGTCGGCGGCGCGCGTCGACGACGACGCGAGGCCAAGCTCTTCGAGCCCCGCCATCAACCGGTCGAGTCCGATTGACGCGCCGACCCCCGGCAGGCGCTCCTTCGTGTAGAGCGACGCAAGGTTGTCGTAGCGTCCGCCCGAACACACCGATCCGATCTGCGGCAGATCGTCCAGGAACGTTTCGAACACGATTCCCGTGTAGTAGTCGAGCCCGCGCGTGATCGACGGGTCGACGACGATCCGGTCGGCGATGCCGAGCGCTCCGGCGCACTCGACGACGGCGCGCAGGCGCCCGATCTCGGCCCCCGCGTCGGGTACCAGTCGCTCGAGCTCATCGACGATCCTGGCGTTGACGTCGCGTCCCGCGCCGGTTGCGCCGGCGTCGACGAACGCGAGTACCCGGTCGCGCGCTTCGGCTCCGATCAGCGCGTCGAGCTCGCTCGAGACGCGGTCGCGGCCGATCTTTCGCAGCTTGTCGACGATGCGCAGGACCTCCTCTCCGTTGGAGCCGGCGCCGATTGCGCGCAGGAGCGCGTTGAACAGACCCCGGTGCGACAGGTGCACGTGCACCCCGTTGACGCCCATCGCTGCGAACGCGCGGTCGATCATCAACACGATTTCAAAGTCGGCGCTTGCCGAATCGGTGCCGACCGTGTCGAAGTCGCACTGGATGAACTCGCGGTAGCGGCCCCGCTGCGTATTCTCTCCACGAAACGCCTTGGCCATGTGGAAGCGCTTGAACGGCAGGTAGAGTTCGTGCAGGTGCGCCGCCATGAACCGCGCGAACGGAACGGTCAGGTCGTAGCGCATCGCGACGTCGCGCCCGCCGTTGTCATCGAACCGGAAGACCTGCTTGTCGGTCTCGCCACCCCCCTTGCCCAGGAGGATTTCGGTGTACTCAAGGATCGGCGTGTCGATCGGGACGAACCCGAAGCGCGCGAACGTTTCGGCGAGCAGTTGCATGATGCGCTGGCGCTCCGCCTCGTGCCACGGCAGGATGTCTCGGAAGCCTTTCAGGACGCGCGGTTCGATCGTCTGGTCGCTCATGAGGTGTTGAGACTACCGCGATCGCCCTTCGCGTTCAAGAGCGAATTACTTGCGCTCTGCGCGTTTTGACGGCATAATCACCCGCAATCGGTCGGCGGCCGAAACGGAGGGGCTATGTCATTCGACTGGACGCTGTTCATTCACGTCGGCATCATCTCTGCTGCGCTCTTGTTCGCGACGTTCCTGAGGACCAGGCTCGGCTTCCTGCAGCGCTACCTGATACCGAACGCGCTGACAGCCGGATTCATCCTGCTGCCGCTCTACAACTTCGTGTTCCCGATCCTTGGCCTCGACTCGATGACGCTTGAGGCGCTCACCTACCATCTGTTGAGCGTCTCTTTCGTCGCGATGAGCTTGCGCAAGGCCCCCAAGCGCCCCGCAGACGGGCGCATCTTCGCGACGTCGATCGCGGTGCTCTCTCAGTACGCGATCCAGACGGTCGTCGGCCTGCTGCTTACGCTGCTCCTGATTTCGACGATCATGCCCGACCTCTACCACAGCTTCGGCTGGCTGATGCCGCTCGGGTTCGTGCTGGGGCCTGGACAGGCGTTCAGCATTGGCGAGGGGTGGCGCGTCGCCGGGATCGAAGGCGCCGGAAGCGTCGGGCTCACGTTCGCCGCGCTCGGTTTCATCGTGTCTGCGTTCGGTGGTGTCTTTCTGATCCATTACGGGCGACGCAAGGGCTGGCTCGCGCCCGAGTTCGTGGAGATACTCAACAAGCAGGGTGTCAAGCGCGGCGTGTACCCGCGCGGCAGCTCGCTCCCGGTCGGGTCGCTTCTCACCAGCGAGACCGAGGCGGTCGACTCGATGACGCTGAACGCGGGGCTCGTGATGCTGTCGTATTTCGTCGCGTACGTCATCCTGGAGGCGCTCCAGTCTGTGCTGGGGCTCGCCGGTGAGGCCGGCGCGCGGCTTGCAGCGAACCTGTGGGGTATAAGTTTCATCTTCGCGGCGGTGGCCGGCCTGGGGATCAAATCGCTGCTGACGATATTCCACTCCGACCACATTCTGGACAACCAGACCCTCAACCGCGTCAGCGGCTTCGCGGTCGACTATATGGTCACCGCGGCGATCGCTGCGATTTCGCTCGTGGTCGTGTCGCAGTACTGGCTGCCGATCGTGCTGCTGTCGGCGGTCGCGACAATTCTGGTGTTCATCCAGGTGCCGTGGTTCTGTTCGCGGATCTTCCGCGACCACCAGTTCCACCGGATGCTCGTGATCTTTGGTGTGTCGACCGGAACGCTTAGCACGGGGCTCGCGCTGCTGCGTATCATCGATCCTGACTTTGAGACGCCGGTCGCCAGCGACTACGCGTACGCTTCGGGCATCACGTTCATGCTCGCAATCCCGTTCATCCTGTCGATCAACCTTCCGGTTCGGGCGTACGAGACCGGAGATATGACCTACTTCTGGCTCGCGCTCGGGGTCGCCGTGGCGTACCTGCTGTTCGTGTTCGTCGCGTACCTCCTGCTCGCGCGAAAGCGCGCGTTCGCGCACGGTTCGGAGATCTGGCACCGCGACTGATCGCGGACTGTGGCCGAATGTCCCCCACCAGGGGTACACTACGCGTATGCAAATCGACGAGCGACCGGTGCGTAACCCGTTTGCCGGGAACGACCGGTACCGATGCTTCGGGTGCGATCCCGACCATCCCGGCGGGCTGCGCCTGACGTTTACGCGCACCGATACGACGGTGCGCAGCGTCTGGCATCCCGGCCCGCACGTGGAGGGCTATCCCGGCGTGGTCCACGGCGGGATCCAGGCGACGCTCG
>RECL01000432.1 GCA_007694025.1 Spirochaetaceae bacterium | reverse complement strand
GCGGTGATGCGGTTGTACGCGGCGAACTGCGTCGACGGCGGGCAGACCTGGTCCATCAGCCCGGTCACCATCAGCGTGTCCGCGGTGATACGGTCGGCCAGGTTGTGCACGTCGATGTACCCCAGTCGGGTGAACGTTTCGCTCTCGCGATCGTGCAGCGGATCGTAGCGCCTGAAGTAATCGCGGATCTCCTGGTATGCGTGCGCCGCCAGGTCCATCTCCCAGACGCGCTGGTAGTCTGACAGAAACGGATAGACCGGCGCGCAGACGCTGATGCGCGGCTCGAGCGCAGCGCACGCAAGCGTGAGCCCACCCCCCTGCGACGCTCCGGTCGCGCCGACCCGGTCGGGGTCCACGCCATCCAACCCCATCACGATCCGCGCGAGCCGTACCGTATCCAGGAAGATGTGCCGGAACAGCAGCTTGTCCTCGTGGTCCGCGAGCCCGCGGATGATGTGTCCCTGGTGCGTGTTGCCCTTCACACCGCCGGCGTCCTCACTCGATCCGCCCTGACCGCGACAGTCGAGCGCGGCAACGACGAAGCCGGCTGCGGTCCATCGCAGGTGCTCGGCCCAGTCACCGGCGCTTCCCGTGTAGCCGTGGAACGCGACGATCGCCGGTGCCGCAGCGGATAGCCCGCGCGGCTTGAGCAGCTTGGCGTGAATGCGCGCGTTCGCGGTACCCGTGAAGGTCAGGTCGTAGCACTCGGTGCGCGGTGCCTGGAAGGCACTCTCATCGATCCGTACACCGGCGGGAACGCTGTCGAGCTCGGCCAGCCCGCGCGCCCAGTACGCGTCCAGATCCGACGGTCGCGGGTTTCGACCTGTGTATTCGCGAAGCTTTTCGATCGGCATGTCGATGAGCGGCACTGCGGTCTCCTTGATCTCTGGTATTCCCCGGAGTGTACCCGAGCGCGGTCGACGTGGCGAGTGCTTGACCTTGCCTGGGGGTGGACATAGCTTTGGATGCGTGGATCGACTTCCCTTCTACCAGCGTGCGTTTTCGCTTCGGCAGTACAACGCCGCGTTCGCGATCATCGCGGTCAACGCGTTCGTGTTCCTGCTGACCAACTTCACGTCGCCGCGGCTCTACACCTACCTGTCGCTCGTACCGGTTCTGGTCGTGCAGCAGAACTGGTGGTGGCAGGTGTTCACCTACATGTTCGTCCACGCGAACATGTGGCACATCCTGTTCAACATGCTCGGCCTCTTCTTCTTCGGCGTCCAGCTCGAGCAGCGGATCGGATCGAGCGAGTTCCTCCTCTTCTATCTGGTCAGCGGAACGGTCGCCGGGCTGATTTCGCTCGGGGTCTTCTGGGTGACCGGAGCGTATCAGGTCTTCCTGATGGGCGCCTCCGGCGCGGTGTTTGCGGTGCTGCTCGCGTTCGCTACCTACTACCCGCACGCCCGGATCCTGCTCTTCGGGATCTTCCCGATCCGCGCGCCGGTGCTGGTTGTAGGGTACGCCGCGATCGAGATCTTCAGCATGTTCGGCCGTGTGCGCGGCAACGTCGCGCACCTGACGCATCTGGCCGGTTTCCTGGTCGCCTACCTCTATATCCGGATCCGGCTGCGAATCGATCCGGTCCGGGTCTTTCTGGACAGCCGCCGCTGAGAGTGCCCGCTGCCGGGCGAAGTCGGAGAGCGAAACCGCCGATACTCACAGTGTGAACCGATTCTCGCTCCTGTCACTGCTGCTGGTGCTCTGGACCGGCAGCGCCGTCGCGCAACCGGTCGACGACCCCATCGTCGTGATCGAAGTCTGGACCGAGCTCGACCCGATCGTCGCCGATGGTAGTGAACGGCCCGTACCACGCGACGTCGCGCTCGAGCGCCTGGTCGATGAGGCGCAGCGCGTGCTCTCCGGGATGATCTATGGGTACCGCTTCGTGTACACGCCGGCCGATCCGGCCCGACGCATCGCCGAGCATTTTGACCTGGAGCCTATCGGTACGATTGCTCGCGGCGACCCCGGTTTCACGGTCTTCCAGACCTGGATCGATCGTGACCGCCTCTACGCGCGGATCTTCTACTCGATGAATGCGTCGCAGATGCGCTGGCGGCAGGGCTGGCAGGCGAGCGCGAACATCCGATCATCAGCCATCGGGATGACCCCTTTCATCGGAGGACCGACCGAGAAGCACCGCGCGATCCCCGACGGAATCAGGCTCGCGATCCGTGAACACGTCCGGCAGCGCAACTTCAACCGACCGCAGGCGGTGACCGGAGCCGTGATTCTGGCCGACGCGCCGGCGCACGGGATTCGGTCCGGGCACTACGAAGCACGAGTGTCGGTCTACTTCCAGATCGACGCGATCGAGCGGTACCAGCACTACTGAAGCGACCCGTTTGTTTGAGTCGCGATCATTCGCTATTTTCTCTGCATGCCACAAGAGCAGAACGACAAGAACGGCTCCGGGGACGGGCCGAATCAGAAACCGTCTTTCAACTGGAGGCTCATCGTCCCCCTCCTGCTGATCTTCCTGTTGCTGCCGATGTTGATTAACCTCTTTCAGGGATCGACCGCCGGCCAGCAGATAAGTTACAGTCGCTTCAAGCGACTGGTCTCGGAGGGCCAGATCGAAAGCGTCACGCTGCAAGGCGAGCGTCTGACCGCGACGCCGCGCGGCGCTGCACAGCAGCCGGCGCTCCAGCGCCCCCGGGGATTCGTGACCTTTGTTCCCGCGTTCGGCGATCCAGAACTGCTGAGCGTGCTTGAGGCGAACAACGTCGAGGTCGTCACCGAGTCTGCGAACCAGCTGAGCTTTCTGGGCCTTCTCATCAGTCTCCTCCCGTACGTCTTCCTGGTCTGGATCTTCTTCTCGCTGTTCCGGAACATCCGCGGGCAGAACAAGGGGATCTTCCAGGTCGGAGAGAACAAGGCGAAACTCTACGATCAGACGAAGGAGAAGACGACCTTTGCCGACGTGGCCGGACTCGAGGGCGCCAAGGAAGAGGTGATGGAAATCGTCGATTTCCTCAAGGATCCGGGGCGGTACACCGGACTTGGGGCCCGGTCTCCCAAGGGGATTCTGCTCGTCGGCCCTCCCGGGACCGGAAAGACCCTGATCGCCCGCGCGATAGCCGGTGAGGCGGGCGCGCCGTTCTTCAGTATGAGCGGATCCGACTTCATGGAGATGTTCGTCGGGGTGGGCGCCTCGCGCGTGCGTAACCTTTTCCAGGACGCGAAGAAGAAGGCGCCCAGCATCATCTTCATCGACGAGCTCGACTCGATCGGGCGCCACCGAGGCGCGGGGCTTGGCGGTGGGCACGATGAGCGCGAACAGACACTCAACCAGATGCTGTCCGAACTCGACGGGTTCGAGCAGAACGAGAGTACCGTCGTGATCGCGGCGACCAACCGACCCGATATCCTCGATCCGGCGCTGCTGCGACCGGGGCGGTTCGATCGCCAGATCGTCATCCCGATGCCGACGAAGGACGAGCGCGAAGCGATCCTCAACGTTCACGCGCGCAAGAAGCCGCTCGACCCGTCGGTCAACCTGGGGCAGATCGCCGGGCGAACCATCGGCTTCAGCGGTGCAGAATTGCAGAACCTCCTCAACGAGGCGGCGCTGCACGCCGCACGCCGTCGATCCCAGACGATCACGATGGGTGATATGGACCAGGCATGGGACCGGCTGATCCTGGGGCTGGAGCGCAAGTCACTCCGTATGAACGAACAGGAACGCAAGATTACCGCGTACCACGAGGCGGGGCACGCGATCACGTCGGTTGTGCTGCCGCTCCTTGATCCCGTGACCAAGGTGACGATCATCCCGCGGGGTCAGGCGCTCGGTGTGACCGTGTCGGAACCGGCCGAAGACCGCTACAACTACTCGCGCCAGTACCTCGAGGACCGGATCACGATGGGTCTTGGCGGTCGCGCGGCGGAGATGCTCGTGTTCAGCGAGATGACCAACGGCGCTGCAAACGACCTGCAACAGTCGACGCAGCTCGCGCGCCAGATGGTCACCGTGTGGGGCATGAGCGACAAGCTCGCGCATATCGCGATGGGGGAGAACGACCGCGACGTCTTCCTGGGCGAGCAGATCAGCAGACAGAAGACGTACAGCGAGACAACCGCCCGCGAGATCGACGAGGAGATCATGGCGATCCTGCGCCGGAGTTACGAGCGCGCGATGGAGATCCTGACCGAACGCCGCGAATCGCTCGACGCCCTTGCTCAGATGCTGCTCGAGCGCGAGCAGGTCAGCGGCGACGACGTTCTCAAGATCGTGAATGGAAAGGGTACCGTCGAGGACGCCGGCGCACCAGAGGCAGACCCCGCCCCCGACGACAAGGATGAGGAAGAAACGAAGTGAGCGATATCGAACGCGTGATCATCGTCGGGTCGGGTCCGGCGGCGCATACCGCTGCGATCTACGCCGGACGCGCCGAACTGAAGCCGCTACTGTTCGAGGGCTTCATGGCCGGCGGCGTCGCGGCAGGGGGGCAGCTGACGACGACAACCGACGTGGAAAACTATCCGGGGTTCCCCGACGGTATCGGCGGCCCCGAGCTCATGGACCGTATGCGCGCGCAGTCGCTGAAGTGCGGCGCGCGTATTCTCACGGAGACCGTCGATCGCGTCGATCTGACCGCGCGTCCATTCGTTGTCGTCACTGCGAGTGGTGAGTACCGCGCGGAAGCGCTCATCGTCGCGACCGGAGCGACCGCGAAGCGCCTGGACCTGCCCGGCGAGCAGGAACTCTGGCAGCGCGGGATCTCCGCGTGCGCGGTCTGCGACGGCGGGCTGCCGATGTTCCGGCAGAAGCCGCTCGTCGTGATCGGCGGCGGCGACACAGCGTGCGAGGAGGCGTCCTACCTGAGCAAGTTCGGGTCAAAGGTAACGATGCTCGTGCGCAGGGACGTCCTGCGCGCGTCTGCCGCGATGCAGAAGCGGGTTACGGAGAACCCCAAGATCGAGATCCTGTGGAACACCGAGGCGATGCAGGCGATCGGTGACACCGCACTCACCGGTGTCCGCGTGCGCAATAACACGACCGGCGATGGGCGTGTCCTGGAGGCGGGAGGGCTCTTCTACGCGATCGGCCATACCCCGAACACCGACTTCCTTGGCGGAAGCCTCACGGTCGACGACACCGGCTACGTCGTCACCGAGCCCGACTCGACGCGAACGAACATCCGCGGGGTGTTCGCGTGCGGCGATGTGAAAGACCGGGTCTATCGCCAGGCGGTGACCGCGGCCGGTTCCGGCTGCATGGCCGCGCTCGAGGCCGAGCACTTCCTGGTCGATCTCGGAGGGGCCGAGTAGGGGTCGAATGGTACGCTCGCTACTGACCCCCGCCGATGTTGGACCGTCGGAACGCTGCCGACTCGACTCGAGCGCGGTCCACGATCTGAGTCTGGAGCCGCTTGCCCGATCGTTATCGCACCAGGCGATCAACCCGGCCGCCGTGCTCGATGTGCTGCGGGGGCTGCCGCAGCGGACCGCGGAGATCGAATACCGGCAGGCGATCGTGCGCGTGCTCTGGGAGCGTCCAGACCTCTGCACCAGCCTGAACGACGCGCTCGACGCGATGCAGGAGCTCACCGTCTTCAGCCGCAGCGCGCAGGATATCGATCGCCCGCTTGTGGAGGCGGTGTGGCGGCTCGGTGAACTCGAGCTCTACGTCGCGGTCGTCGAACGGCTTCGGACGCTCCTGCGTGGAGTCGACGCGTCGGGACTGGGACTGGTACGCGACGAACTCGACCATCGCGCATCTGGGGCCGACTTCGTCGCGCTGAAGGCGGAGCTGCCTTCGCTCCGATCCGGCCTCAAGCTGCACCAGAGCGTCACGATCGGCGTGAATCTGGACGACCGGTTGCGCCCGGTTGAAGCTGCGCTCCTTTCGGTGAACGATCGCCGGTT
>RECL01000313.1 GCA_007694025.1 Spirochaetaceae bacterium | reverse complement strand
GCGAGCGTGTCGGTACGCTGCGTGTCGGTAGTGATGAGAAGGATGTTCGGTCGGGTCATTCGGGTCTCCGTCGGCGTGTGGCCCGCTACGTCCGCATCCGAAAGATCGTGCTGATCCGCTCCATATCGAACTTGGGTGTGCGATCGTAGAAGTAGATGCCGTTCTGCTCCTGCTCGACGTCGGTCAACTGAGTGTAACACCAACCGGCGATGTGGTCCTTCTCAGTCAACGCCTTTACCAGGGCTTCAAGGCGAGCGTAGAACTCCTCGAGCGTTCGCGGAGCTACGCCGTAGCCCCAGGAGATGGTGTTCTGTCCGACCGACGTCCCGCCGTCATGCTGCGTATCGGGGTTCCACTTGATGCCTCCGAACTCGTCGACATAGTAGGGTTGGCCGCGGTACGGAGCGTCCCACTGCGGATGATTCACGAAGACGCCGCGTCCCGGCTGATCATCCATCTTCTGCGAGAACGCGACGGGATCCTGCGTATAGTCGTGCACCGTGTAGAGGTCGGTGATGTGATGGATGTAGCCGCTCGCGTCGTTGACCGGGCGCGTCGGGTCGAGAGCCTTGCACAGCGAGTATGCGTCGGTGTGCAGGCGCTCGTGAGCCCGGGGATCGCGGTAGTGACGAGTCTCGTTGAACGGCGTCCACGCGATGATGCTTGGGTGGTTGCGGTCGCGTTCGACAATCTCGCCCCACTCGGAGAGGAAGTTGCGGTGCGGCATGCCGTCCATGCAGTAGTCGAGTCCCCAGCTTGCCGATTCGCCCCAGAGCAGGTATCCCATACGATCGGCCCAGTAGAGGAAGCGCTCTTCGAACACCTTCTGATGTAGCCTGGCGCCGTTGAACCCCGCGGCCTTCGACAGCTCGATGTCCCGGCGCAGCGCGTCGTCCGACGGCGCGGTCCAGATCCCGTCCGGGTAGAATCCCTGGTCGAGCACGAAGCGCAGGTAGACCGGCTCGTTGTTGAGGAACAGCCTGTTTCCGTCTATGTGCACCTTCCGCATGCCCGCGTAGCTGTGAACCTCATCGACGGTCCGCCCCGACGCGTCGGTGACCCGCAGCACGATCGAGTAGAGCGCTGGGTCATCGACCGACCACAGACGCGCACCCGGAACATCAACGACGAGTGGCACCCCGTCGACCGCAACACCGTCGGCGGTCGCGACATCATCTCCGTTGAGCGACACAGCCGCCTGCCATCGAACTCCCGATGCGGTCGATCGAAAACGGGGAATGAGCAGGAACCGTGACGCGTCTACATCCGCGATTGACTGTACCGAGTGCAGTCCGAGCGGATCGACCGCCTCCATCCAGACGGTCTGCCAGATCCCGGTCGTCCGCGTGTAGAAGCAGCCGTAGTGACCGTGCTTCACCGATTGCTTGCCCGACGGCTGCGTGCCGTCCCAGAGATTACTGGTCACCGCCACCACCAGATCGTGTTTCCCACCGGGCTTCACGTGTGCCGAAACGTCGAGCGCGAACGACACGCTGCCTCCCACATGCTGGCCTACGTAGACTCCATCGATGTAAATCGAGGCCCGGTAGTAGACCGCGCCGAAGTGGAGGAGCACCGACCGCCCCGACCAGTCGGCGGGGACCTCGATCGACCGGTGATACCAGATCGCCGTGACGAACTCGGTATCTCCGACCCCGGAGAGCACGCTCTCCGGTGCAAACGGCACGGTGATCGTTCGATCGAAGCCGGTCGACGCCGTGTAGTGCTCGAACGCGTCGGTGAGGAGGTGAAACGGCGGACGCATCTCGGTTCGAAAGGTCCATTCGCCGTTCAGGTTGATCCAGTCGGACCGCATGAACTGCGGCTTCGGATGTTCGGGTCGTGGTTGGGGCATACGTTCTCCTTGCTCGGCGCGCTCTCTGTCAGAGGTCGGGAAGCTTCTGGTAGAGCTGCCGACCGATCGGGTCGGCTCCACCTTCGTACGAGACCAGAATCGAATGCCACTTGTCCCGCGCTTCCTGCGGCCAGTCGTCGGGCGCGACGTGCGCCTTGGCGGCCATCTGAGCCTGGATCGCAGGGGGCAGGCTGTCAAGATCGGGCTGATACCACAGCGTCAGCATCGTTCGGGGCTGGTCGGTTGTGTTTGCGTGCGACGCGTGCAGCAGCCGGGCGTCGACTACCAGCAGGTCTCCCGCGTCCACGGCAACGTCGACCTCATCGGGTCGGTCGCCGAATGCAGGATTGCCGGGATCCTCAACGGCCGCCAGCGATTTTGAGTGAGGCTCGGCAAGCAGGTCATGAAGCTCGTTGTGGTGGATGTGCGAGCCCGGGATCACCCGCAGACACCCGTTGGCCCGCGTGGTGTCGGTCAGGTAGTACATCAACGCCACCTGAAGCGGCTCGGGATCGTGGCTTCGGCGTTCCTTCCACGCGAACCAGTCGTAGTGCCAGAAAAGCCGCGGGCTGTGGGGAGGTTTGCTGATCAGGTAGCCATCGCTGAACGCCGGAGTGCGGTACCCGAGCATCGCAAGCGCCGATAGCGCCTGGGGCAGAACCACGAGATCGGCAAACCGGGGATCGGCCGTCAGGCGCACCATACTGCCCTGGCTCTTCGTTCGCGAGCGTGTCTCGTTGTCGACCGCGGCGAGTACACCGTCGGACGTCTCCTCGAGCATCGAGACGACGTCGCGTGGAATCTGCTGTCGGAGTCGAACAAAGCCGTCTCTCAGCAGCGACTGTCGTAGATCTGTCTTCACGAGTCCTCCTTGTTCTTTCATCGGTGCCCGAGCCGATTGAGGAGTGCCGTCGCGTAAGGCGATTGGGTATCACCGAACTGGTGCATCTCGCTGGCGAGCCGCCGCTGCATCTCCACGAGCGTGCTCGACATCGCCGCGTCGTCGATGCGGTTCGCCAGCTGGTACGGGTCGGACGCAAGATCGTAGAGCTCGTCGCTGTCGCCGTTGTGGGCGACGTAGACCAGATCGCCTGCACGGATATAGCGCTGGTACGCATCGATCGTGTGCCCGTGATGCTCGCACATCACGTGATCGCGATGGGCCGCGCCCGACGCGATCGCGAGCAAATCGGTCCCGTCGCACCGGTCGTCCACGTCGGCTCCGGCGATCCGGTAGAGCGTCGGCACGATGTCCATGTTCGTGACAGGCACAGCACAGACCGATCCGGGTTCGGCGAAATCGGGCGCGCGGATCACCAGCGGAATCCGCATCGTCTCTTCGACCATCATCGAGTCCTTGTCGATCAGGCCACCGTTGGACGCGAGCGCGTCTCCGTGGTCGGCCGTGACGATCACCACGGTCTGGTCGGCGATCCCGATCGCATCAAGCGAATCGATGACCCAACCGATCGTTGCGTCGGCATACTCCGCGTGCTCGTACGCGCGCGCGACGAGCCACGCCCACTCGTTCCAGCCGCGAAACGGTACCGACCCATGAATCTCATCGCGGTACTCGCGATGATGACGAGGTCGATCTGCGAGCGAGTGGCCAAAGCTCGGGTATGGATCGAGCGTGGCGGGGTCGATCGTTCCCGCGCGTTCCTCCGGTACAAAGTACGGGTGATGAGGACCCCACGGGTCGACGCGTATGCAGAACGGGTCCTCACCCGCCGCGTGTTCGTGTATCCAGTCGCACGCCGACTCCACGACGAAGCGGGTCTCGTGAGTGCGCTCAGGCGATACCAGAACGCCCGCGGCCATATGCGCCCGGGGACCCTTGAACCCCGGCCGCAGTGGAACGCGCCCCACCGGATTGGCCGCGCTGTAGTGCCACTCCAGGTCGACTTCCGGGTCCGGAAGCTGGTTCCGGTTCAGATACTCCGCGTACTCACGGAGCGCGTACGGATACCCGTAGTCGCGGTCGCTCCATCCGTCGAAGCCATAGTCTGCGGCGACCAGACGGTCACCACAGTGCCACTTGCCGAAGTACGCGCAGCGGTATCCCACGTCCGCCAGCCTCGTGTTGTAGAGAGGCGTCGACGGCAGGAAGTCGCTTCGACCGATCGCTGCTCCTGTGTTCTGAAGCAGGCCGTGCCGGTGCGGATAGACGCCACTGAGCATCGACGCGCGTGCCGGCGTGCAGATCGGGCAAACGCTCAACGCGCGGGTGAACTCGACCCCTTCAGTAGCCAGTCGATCGATCGTCGAAAGCCGGGGGTATGCCGATCCGTGGATTCGGCTATGGAGGATCAGGTGGTCCAGGACTATCCAGACGATGTTCGGTCGAACCGGCTTCACGGGTCCGCCTTCAGCGACGGTACGATGACCATTGGCCTCTGTTGTGCGGCGGCAATCGCTCGCTCCTCGGTCACGGTGTTGCATAGGTGAACGTAGAGCACCTGATCGTCGCGAAGACCGTCACGGTAGAGTTCTACGTCCTCCGACGCACGGTCGTTAGTCTGCACGCTTCGGAGCTCGGGCATCGCCCGCCACGCCGGGATGTGCTGCGCGTGCGTACCGCAGAGATGGATCATTCCACCGTTCGGGTAGAGCCGGAGGATCTCCTGGTCGAGCGGACCAAAGACTTCGGCGTAGAGCTCGGGAGAAACGAGCTGGTTCGCGCATCCGCAGATCTGACCGTAGCCAGGCGGCTGGAACCTTCCCGCCGCAGCGATCGGCTGAAGCACATCCGGGGGCACGTTGCGGATGAACCAGCGATGGCACTCGACGATGACGTCGGTGATCGTACGAAGGTCCGCGATAGTCGCGTCGGGGTCGGTCAGCACGTCCACGAGCAGCTCGTCCCCGAAGAGGTTCAGCGCGATGTTGATCGGACTCGACAGCGTCGGCATTACCAGAGAGACGTTCGGCGGGGAGAACTCGACAAAGGCTTCGGCAACCGCACGTACGAGTTGCCAGCTTCGCTTCGACTCCAGGTTCGGTCGCTTCAGCTCTCCGCGGCGGATCTGCATCGGCCTCACCTGCCAGCCGTTCGACACCTCGTGCCAGAAGACGTCGGCCGCGAACAGCTCATCGATGAAGTGAACCTCGTGCGGGTTGTAGCACACGAGCAGCGGCCGGAAGACATCGGTGTCGGTGGCGCTATCGGCGCGAGCAGCCAGCTCGATCAACGCGGTCCGAACGAAGTCGACGGGGTCGATCCCTTCCTTCGTGGAACCGCTCGTGATGCCGCGCAGGCGTAGCGGCTCTGCCTGCACGCTTCGGTCGAACAGGTTCGCAACGTGCATCCGGTGCGTGGTCTGAACGCGGCTCAGATCAGGATCTCCCAGCCGCTCAACCGCCTGCGTAACGTCTTGCCGCGTCGCCGACCTTGCCGCGTTACGCAAGGAGCGTCTCCATCATGCTCGTCACGGCAATCCCGCGGAGCTCGGCGACGATCGACGCGTACTCGGGATCAGAGATCAGGTTGCGCGATTCGGCGGGGTCGACAGAACGGTCGTATAGTTCGTCGCACACCAGAGGCGCGCGGTGTCCGCCACCCCCGGGCTGCCTGACGTGCACGAGCTTGCGCGTGCCGTCGGTGATCGCGGCAAACCCTTCGCCTTCGGCGAAGACGTGGGTCCGCCCGCCCTTTGCGCTTAGCGAGCGTAGCTCGTGCCCGTTGGCGTACGTGTCGGCTTCGCCGGCTGCGGCCGTACACGTTGCCGTTACGTCCATCGTCGTTACCATGCTCGACTCGACACGGCCGGTCCACGGGTCAGGTTTGCCCGGGAACTTCGCGATCAGCGGCACCGCCCAGACTTCTTCGTAGGCGCAGTTATTCTTGCCCCACAGACCGTGGTGCCCGAGCATCTCTCCGTGATCTGCAGTGAAGATGATCAGCGAGTTGTCGCCGTACCGGTCTTCCACAGCATCCACGATACGGCCCACCCACTCGTCTATCTGCGCGACGTTCGCGTAGTAGTGACGACGAAACGACACCCAGTAGTCGTCCGTGTAGTTGCGGCACGC
>RECL01000312.1 GCA_007694025.1 Spirochaetaceae bacterium | reverse complement strand
CCGCCGACCGACCCGAACAGCACCGCGTCGGCGCCCCTGCACACGTCCACGGTCGACTCGGGAAGCGCGCTCCCATGGTTGTCGATCGCGACACCGCCGACATCCGCGTGCGCGGCCTCTATTCTGACCTTGAACCGGTCGGACACCGCGTCGAGCACCTTCAGCGCCTCCGCCATGACTTCCGGGCCTATGCCGTCTCCGGCGAGTACTGCAATTCGCATGGCGCGATTGTGCACCGGTTGGCCACGCTCGCGCAACACTGCCTGAGCCGAGTGTTCAGGAGACGATAGCTGCTGACTTTTGGGGCCGATGCACTATAATCGACAGAGAACGAATCCGACGCCAGACGGGAGGGAGAGATGTCACCGCTCAAGCACGTCCGCGATTGGTCGCGGTCGGTGATCGAACGCGTACGCAGCTGGCGACGCCCCGCGGAAGAGCCCGATCTGGTTGCCGCACACTCCGAACTTCTTCGTCGATACGGGGAACTCGCTCGCGAGATCGCGTCGCATCGCGAGTACGAGGCATACGTTACCGGCGGGGTCGATCGCGACTCTCCGTTCGTGAAGCGCTTCCAGTCCGACGAGTACGCTCGACGGCTCTGCGACCACTTTCTCAGTTCCGGCTTCGTGAAGCTGGTGTCGGCAGACGGAGCCTGGTTTGCGTTGCCGATTGCCGTCCTGTTCCCCGGTGAGGAGATCGAGGCGCGCCTGGGGTGGGGACTGCGGCGCAAGCTCTTCAACGCGCTCTTTCTTCGAATCGCGGCCGAGTCGCGCGTTCCGATCGATGAGCTGTCCAAGCGCTACTTCGAGCGCGTCTACCACACTGGTGTCGACACTCCGGGCGTGAGCCAGCAGGAGCTGCTGGACGGCTTGCAGGACGCGCTCCACGAGCTCGCGGTCGACACCTCTCAGGCGCGCCGGGCGGCGGGCATGATGCCGCAGCTGACGAGTGACGAGACCGATCGGCTCCTCGACGACTGGCTGCGCCGGTTGAGACTCGAGTCACGAAGCGATCTGGTTGCGGCACTGCGACCCGGAGCGGTGTTTGCTGCGGGCCTGTCAACCCTGATACTGCTGGTCGCCTCCATCGCCCTCGTAGTCTCGGTCGACCAGGTGACCGAGCTGATTGCGCGAGTTATCGTCGATCTTGACGCCACGACGGCGCGGTTGATCGTGCATCTGACCGCTGCGCTCACGATCGTCGCCGCGGTGGCCACTGCCCTGCGCGCGGGATCGTCGCGCCGGGGCCGCGTGATCCGCTCAACCGTGGAAAGCTGCATCCGAACCGGTCTGACGAGCAAGGAGTTCATCAGCGGTTACTTCGAGCGGCGCCACAGGCTGAAGTGGCCCGTATTGTAGAGCGCAGAACGTAACCTACGGTTACCTTTTGTGCAGTTCCCTCTTACTCGTCACCGATCGAACAGTGTGAAACGCTACCCATGCCCGGGTGTGCCAACGCACTTTCATCCTTGCGGCTTCCTTGGTATGATCTCCTTCATGGACCAATCAACTATCGACGCTATCGCTCTCTCCGTCCGCTCTCTTTCCATGGACGCCGTGCAGGCGGCCAACTCCGGGCATCCGGGGCTGCCGATGGGTTGCGCCGAGCTTGGCGCGCTGCTCTACGGCGAGGTTCTGACGCACTGTCCGACCGCGCCCGACTGGCCGAATCGCGACCGATTTGTGCTGTCGGCCGGACACGGCTCGATGTTCCTCTATTCGCTGCTCCATCTGTCGGGGTACGACCTTCCGCTCGATGAGCTCAAGCGCTTCCGTCAGGTCGGATCGAAGACCCCCGGGCACCCGGAGTTCGGGCACACCGTCGGGGTTGAGACGACCACAGGCCCGCTCGGGCAGGGCATCTCGAACGCGGTCGGAATCGCGATCGCCGAGCGTATGACCGCGGCGACCTACAACACCGGCGCGCACACGATCGTCGACCACTACACCTACGTCCTGGCCGGCGACGGCGACATGATGGAAGGGATTTCGTCGGAGGCGTGTTCGCTCGCCGGACACCTGAAGCTCGGCAAGCTCGTCGTGTTCTACGACGACAACGACATATCGATCGACGGAAGCACCGACATCACGTTCACCGAAGACGTCGGCAAGCGCTTCGACGCGTACGGATGGCAGGTCCTCAACGCCGATCCGTACGACGGCGATTCGCTACGCGCCGCGATTCAGTCAGCGAAACAGACGGACGACCGACCGAGCCTGATCGTCATGAAGACCGTGATCGGTAAGGGATCGCCGAACATGGCCGGCACCGCGAAGGTGCACGGAGCCCCGCTCGGCAAGGATGAGGTCGCAGCGACGCGCAAGGCGCTCGGCATCCCGGAGGACCACGCGTTCTACATTCACCCCGACGCATCGGCGTACTTTGACTCGCGACGCGGCGACCTGCAGAAGGCGTACGCGACGTGGGGCCAGACGTTCAAGGCGTGGCGCAGCGCAAACCCCGAACTCGCCGAGCGGTGGGACAGGACGCGCGGCGGGTCGGTCGACTACCTGAAGGCGGTGAAGCTCCCCGATGTCGAGATCGGAAGCTCGGTCGCGACGCGTAAGGCGAGCTCCGGCGTCCTGGCCGCGATTGCCGATGCCGTTCCGTCGTTCGTCGGCGGATCGGCCGATCTTGAAGGATCGAACCTGACCGGGATGCCGGGGCACGGCGTATTCACGCCCGAGACCCCTGCCGGCCGCACGATCCGCTTTGGCGTCCGCGAGCACGCGATGGGAGCGGTGACCAACGGGATCGCGCTCTACGGTGGGTTCCGTCCGTTCTGCGCGACCTTCCTGGTCTTCTCAGACTACATGCGGCCGAGCATCCGGCTTGCCGCGCTGATGGGGCTCCCGGTCGTATACGTGTTCACGCACGACTCGATCTTCGTCGGCGAGGACGGACCGACGCATCAGCCGGTCGAACACACCGTCGCGCTTCGGTCGATTCCGAATCTGGCCGTGCTCCGGCCTGCCGACGCCGAGGAGACCGCCGAGGCGTGGTTGATCGCGATGGAGCGTACCGATGGACCGACCGCGCTCGTGCTGACCCGGCAGAACCTCAAGGCGTTTGCGAAGCCTGCCGGTTGGAAGGGCGCCGCTCGTAAGGGCGCGTACGTCGCGCTCGACTGCGACGGCACGCCTGAAGTCATCGTTGCTGCGACCGGAAGCGAGGTGCCGCTCGCGATCGACGCCGCGGCGAAGTCGGCCAGGAAGGTTCGTGTTGTGTCGATCGTGTCGCACGAGCGACTGCGCGAGCAGGGCGAGTCGTACCGGGTGTCGCTCTTCCCCGCGGGTGTTCGCGTGATCACCGCCGAGGTCGGAATCGGTCTGGGCTGGGAAGGTATTGCGTCGTCGGCGCGCGACGTGTTCAGCCTCGACCGGTTCGGAGCGTCGGGCCCCGGCGATGAGGTTGCCGATCATCTGGGGTTCAACGCAGCCGCGCTCGCGAAGCTGATCGAGGCGTAGATGAGCGGCTACCTCCTGGGATTCGACATCGGATCGAGCTCGATCAAGGCGTCGCTCCTTGACGTCGATCGCGGGACGAGCGTCGCGTCGGCGACGTCTCCCGACACGGAACTACCGATGACCGCGACGCAGCCTGGCTGGGCCGAGCAGCATCCCGACACGTGGTGGGATCACATGCGCCGCGCGGTCGCGATGCTGCGCCGCGACCACTCGTCGCAGGTCGACGCGGTGCGCGCAATCGGGTTGTCGTATCAGATGCACGGGCTTGTCATCGTCGACAAGGCGGGCGCGGTCCTGCGTCCGTCGATCATCTGGTGCGACAGTCGCGCGGTCCGCTACGGGGAGCAGGCGTTCAACGACCTGGGCCCCGACCAGACGCTGCAGCGGCTGCTGAACTCGCCCGGTAACTTCACCGCCTCCAAGCTTGCGTGGGTCAAGGACCAGGAGCCGCAGGTGTTCGCGCAGGTCGCGAAGATGATGCTGCCCGGCGACTACCTTGCGTACAGGATGACGGGAGAGTTGCTGACTACCAGAAGCGGCTTGAGCGAAGGAATTCTCTGGGACTCATCGGTCGAAGCACCCGCGCACTTCCTGCTCGACTACTACGGGTTCGATCACGACGTGCTGCCGAAGCACGTCGACAGCTTTGGCGATCACGGGCGGGTTACCGACAGCGCCGCCGCCGAGCTCGGTGTGCCGGCAGGAACCCCCGTGACCTATCGCGCGGGCGATCAGCCGAACAACGCGCTGTCGCTCGGCGTGCTCGAACCGGGAGAGCTCGCGGCAACCGCCGGAACCTCCGGCGTCGTCTATGGCGTGGTCGGCCACGCGGCGTACGACCCGAAGTCGCGCGTGAACACCTTCGTGCACGTCAACCACGACGTCGACCGGAAGCGGTACGGCGTGTTGCTCTGCGTGAACGGGACCGGAATCTGCAACCGCTGGCTCAAGCAGCACACGGTCGACAACCGTTCGGGTAGCGTCGACTACGCGACGATCAATGAGATCGCGTCTGCGGCACCGATCGGCAGCAAGGGGCTCATGGTTCTGCCGTTTGGCAACGGCGCCGAGCGAGTGCTCGAAAACCAGGACATCGGTGCGTCGCTGGAAGGCCTGAACTTCAACGTACACGGGCGCGAGCACCTGCTGCGCGCCGGCCAGGAAGGCATCGTGTTCGCGCTCGGCTACGGTCTGCAGGTCATGCGCGACATGGGGCTCACGATCGACCGGATCCGGGCGGGGCACGCGAACATGTTCCAGAGCGCGATCTTCCGCTCGGCGTTCGCCGCGGTGAGCGGCGCGCAGATCGAGCTCCTGTCGACCGATGGAGCCGAGGGCGCCGCGCGGGGAGCCGGAATCGGCGCGGGTCTCTATACGACCGCGACCGCGTTCGACGGGCTGCAGGTGCGCGAGCGGTTCACCGCCGACGACCTGCCCGCAACCGCGCGGGCAGAGTACCGCACCGCGTACGATCAGTGGGTCGCGGTGCTCGAGCGTCGACTGGCCACCGTGTGACCGCTACTCCCTGAACCGCAGCACGCGAAGGTCGTCGTGCACGATCCGCTTCGCGTCTCGCAACAAGGCGGCCGGGTCGTCGTCGGGGCCGAATCGGCGCCCCGATAGCTCGAAGTAGTCGCCTTCGACGAGCGTGCGGATCAGCCGCGCGGCGTCGGTCGGAGGCCGGTCAACGCCGTCCTCGAACAGCTTCGCGATGTGCGTCATCCACTTCTTCCCGGCGTCGGTCTGAAGCTGGAGTTCGGTCATGTCGGTGCGGACGAGCCCCGGGTTCGTCGCGAACACCGAAATCCGGTGCTTCGCGAGCTCTTTGGACAGCGTCTCGGTGAACCGGGTCAGACCCGCCTTCGACGTGCCGTACGCGTTGCCGTACGGGTTTGGCGAGGCGGCTCCGCCACCGATCATGTTCACGATCGTGCCGCCGCCCTGGCCGATCATCAGCGGGATCACCGCGCGGCACAGCAGGTAGGGGCCGAGCACGTTGATCGTGATATCGCCCCAGAAGCTTTCAACGTCGGTCTCCCACGTCGGGCCGATCGCGCTGAACCGACCCGCGTTGTTGACCAGCACGTCGACACCGCCGAACTCGCCCACAGTGCGCTGTACGAGCGCCTCCACCGATCCACGGTCGGTCACGTCGGCCGGGATCGCGACCGCGCGCGCGCCGCTTCCGATGCTGCGCGCGCGTGCGGCGATCTCCGCCGCCACCGCGTCGATCTGTTCGCGGCTGCGCGCTGCGAGCGCGACCGAATGGCCCGCCGCGCCGAGCTCAAGCGCGATCGCGCGCCCGATCCCCCGACCCGCGCCCGTGACGATGATGCGTTTGGATTGTGCCATACGACCATTACGCCAAGTCTGGGGTGGTCGGGTCAAGGAGGGGCAGGGACAGCTGTCACGCCTCGGGTCGCCTGCC
>RECL01000309.1 GCA_007694025.1 Spirochaetaceae bacterium | reverse complement strand
GTACGGCGCGACAGCGGCAGTTGATGCGCAGAGGGTCTACCCGCTATCGTGGGTCCGTGAGCCGCCCACCGCTTCTCTATGCCCTTGTCGACCCGGCCCGCGTTTCGCGGCTTCTGATCGGACTGCTGCTGCCGGCGCTGTTGTTGCTCGCCGACGGATTCGTGCTGATCCTGGTGTCGCGACGCATCGGAACCTACCTGTTGCTCGCGATCGCCGGGTCGACGGGAGTGGTTGGAGTGGGGCTGACACTGCTTGCGTACCGCGCGGAGATCGGGCGGCTTCGCCGCTGCATCGCGGAGGGCTCGTACCCGCACCAGCACATCCGAAGGATCATCGCATTACTCGTGTCGGCGCTTCTGTTCGTGACACCGGGATTCGCAACCGACGCGATCGGACTGCTCGTACTGATCAGGCCGATCGGCTGGTGCGTCGGGGCTGCGGGAGCTCGCCTGCTTCGCGACGAGCTTTCGGCGCTCTACGAGTACATGCGGCTCTAGAGCTTGAAGACCCGGAACACGAGCAGCAGGAAGAGGAACCACAGGTACGGCAGGAACCGCAGCACGCGCCACGGGCGGCGCAGCAGTCCGGGGACGAAGTCGAGGCCGCGCTCGAACGCCCTTCTGCTGCCGCGATTACGGCGCTCAGAGAAGACATCGAAGACCTCGGAGCAGTGGACGTAGATACCGGCCGATAACTCGCTGCGGTGCCGCGACACCCAGAGATCGCCAGCCGGGACGCCCGGACCGATCAGCACCAGGTTTGGCTCGGACTTGCGGATCGCAGTCAGGATGTCGGCTTCAACCGCCTTGCCGTAGTATCCGGTGTATCGCCCGACGATACGCAGCCCGGGAAACGTCTGGCGGAGGTTCTGCTCGATCGTACGCAGCGCGCCCGGACGACCGCCGAGCAGGTAGATCGAACGCCGCTTGTCTTCGAGCGCGCCGAGCAGCCTGATCATGAAATCGAACGGCATGTGCCGGGCAGGTCGTTTCCTGCAGAGAAACCGGGCGGCGAACGCGATGCTCTTCGACACCGGGAGCACGACAGCGTCGCGCAGACAGGCGCGGTACTCGCGCTTGCGACGCGCGCGCATGAAGTCCCACCAGCGCGCCAGGACGATCTGCGTCACACGACCGCTTGCGACGAGCGCGTCCACGGCGGCGGGTATCGACTCGTGCTCAAGCGAATCGACCCCGATCCGCATGACGCTGAGTCGGTTCAACTGTTCTATGCTTCGCTCGTTTGCCAATGCAGCCGCTCCACTATCACGATCCGAATCGCGGCGAGCGCGGCGAACGCCGCGAGCTCGGTCCGATACACCTGAGGTCCCAGCCAGAGCGGACTCGCACCCTTCTGGAGCAGGAGCTCGATCTCGCCGTCGGAAAACCCACCTTCGGGACCAATGAAAAGCCCGACACGGTCGGGAACCACGCCAAGATAGCCGTGCAGGGATGTCTGTGCAAGGGGTTGCGGATGCAGGACCAGATTGAGCCCGTCGGCAAGCTCGACGCGGTCGAGTCGCACCGGTTCACCAACCGCTACGGGAGCCGCCGCACCGCTCTGCTGCGCGGCCTCCCGGGCGACCCGCGCCCACCGTTCGAGCTTGCGGTCGACTCGCTCGTCAACCGACACGATCGTGCGCTCGGTGATCAGAGGCCGGATCTCACGCGCTCCAGCCTGCGTGACGTCCCTGATGATGTCGTCCATCCTGCGGCCCTTCGGCAAGCTCTGGTAGACAACGGTGTACGGCGGCGTACCGGCGACGGGCGCGGGCTGCCCGACGTCGCGATGCGTGACCCGCGCGACGGTCGATTCGCGATCGATCCGGACAATACGCAGCACGAATGGCGTACCGGCCCGGTCGATCGCATCAACGGTCGATCCGGGCGTGAGCCGCAGGACTCGGGTCAGGTAGTGCGCGTCCCCACCCGCAAGCGCGACTTCTTCGCCGTTGCGATGAATGCCGGGCAGGACGAAGTGCTTCATCTCCCGATCGGAAGCGGCCCCGACCGGAGCAGACGGATCGCCTCACCGACGACTTGGTCGAACTCCAGATCGAAGACCGGCTGCACGTTGTTCGCGCGGTTGATTTCGTCACGGACCCGAATCCGGATCCAACGATCGGGCACATCGTACCCATCGGCCCGGATCGCATCGATGAGTCGATCGATGTCTGCGGGCGAAGGATCGGGGGTGCCGGCTACCCAGCTCCTGATCCGTTCGGTGTTCAGCAGCGCCGCATACGACTCCGATTGCTCGTCGGTCAGCTGGGGGGTCTGCACCGGCAGATCGGGGGATACGCCGACCTGATCGATGTAGCGTCCGCTCGGCAGGTAGTAGCGCGACATCGTCAACCGGAAACCGCCGTTCGCGATCCGGCGAACCTGCTGGACCGATCCTTTGCCGAACGTCGTTTCACCGATGAGGTACGCGCGACCGCGATCCTGAAGCGCTCCGGCAAGGATCTCTGCCGCGGAGGCCGACCCTTCATTGATCAGCACAACCACCTGGATCTCCCGATCCACGGTGATACCGGGCCGCGCGTCGAACCTGCGGTTCTCCTGCGGCACGCGTCCGGCGGTACCGACGATCGTTCCGCCCGAAAAGAACAGGTCGGCGACGTCGATGACTGCGTCGAGCAGACCGCCCGGGTTGGTGCGCAGATCGATGATCATCGACCGATACCCGGCGGCCTCAAACTCGCGGATCGCCGTCGTGACGGCCTCAACCGTGCGGGGAGTGAACTGGATGATCCGCAGAAACGCGATCTGGTCGTCGACCATCGCGTGGCGGGTCGTCGGAACCTGGATGATCGCGCGCTCGAGCGTCACCGGGAACTCGGCGCGCTCACCACGGCGAATACGGATCGTCACGCGCGTCCCGGGCGTGCCGCGCAACCGGTCGACAACTTCATCAATTGACAGGCCCTGAGTCGACGTGAACTCGTCTGCGCCTTCATCGCGCAGTGCGACGATCAGGTCGCCGGCGCGTATCCCGGCACGGTAGGCCGGTGTGTCTTCGATCGGAGCGACGATTTCCACGAAGCCGGAGCGCTCGTCGTTCGGGTCGGTCCGCTGCTTCGAGATATACATCCCGACGCCGCCGAACTGCCCGGTCGTCGTGTCGGTCAGGCCGCGCATGTCCTGCACGTCAAGATACGCGGAGTACGGATCGTCGAGGCTCTCAAAAAGCCCACGCAAGGCACCGCGAAGCAGCACGTCGGCGTCAACCTCGTCGACGTAGTTGTCCCGGACGAAGCGGAACACGTTTTCGAACACTTCGAGTGCCCGGTCGGAATCAGAGTTACTCTGCGCAAGGAGCGTCGGCGCGATCGCAACGATCAGCACCAGGCCGATCGCGATCGCTGTGAGTGTTGTCCAGAGCGCGCGTTCGCGACGCGACGATCTCCGGCCTGTCGGTTCGGGTAGTGCCATATCAGGTCAAAGTATACTGCCATCGGAGAGACGATTCTATTGACCGCCTCCGGTGCCGGCCGTACACTCCCGCCCATGGTACCGCGCTCGGCAGGCTTTCTGGTCGCAGCATTCTGGAGCCTTGTGAGGTTCGTCCTCGTACTCGTGTTCGTCCTGCGCGCCGTGGGCCCGAGCATCGGAGTGCACCTGAACCTGCTCTGGCTGGCCGGCCCGGCGCTGGTTGCAGCCGCGTTGTTCGGCGCGTGCGCGTTTCTTCCGTACGCACGACGGTTCTACGTACCGCCCCTACGACTCATAGCGATGACGAACGCACTCACGGGTGTGTTCGTCGTGCTGTCACGCTCCTATCTCACGACGGCCGAGCAGGCCGGCGACCACGCGTCGCTGCAGGGGCGGATCGCGTTCATCGCAGCGTTCGCGATTCTGGCCGTGGATTTGCTAACGCTCGCGGCTCTGGTATCATACAGGGACATGACCGACACGGAGACCAGCGGACTGGAGCGAGAGTAGTGCAATTCCTGCCAGTGGCCAGCGGAAAGGGCGGTGTCGGGAAGTCCGTGCTCGCGGCGAATCTCGGGATTCTTCTGGCGCGGGCCGGCAAGCGCGTCGTGCTCGCAGACCTCGACTTCGGCGGGTCGAATCTGCACCTGATTCTTGGGCTCAGAGGAATCACTGCCGGAATAGGGACATTCCTGAGCGACCCCGACGTCGCGTTCGACAGCATCGTGCTGCCTACCGACTATCCGAATCTCCACTTCATACCCGGAGACAACGAACTGCCGGGGATCGCGAACCTGACGTCCGGACAGAAGCGCAAACTCATGTCCCGGCTGCGGCGCATCGATGCCGACTACGTGATCCTGGACCTTGCGGCGGGAACCTCATTCAACGTGACCGACTTTCTGCTGCTGTCGAACCACGGACTCATCGTCACGACGCCGACCCCGACGGCGCTGGTCAACGCCTACCTGTGTATCAAGAACGCCGTGTTCCGGATTCTGACCACGACGATTCGCAGAGGGTCGCCGGCCGACGACGCGTACCGCGCGATCACGAAGGAGAGCGATACGCTTCAGCGCATCTACTTCCCCGACCTGGTCGCCCGGATTGAAGCGCACGACCCCGAAACCGTGAAACGATTCCACGACGCGGCGTCGCGGTTCCGTCCGCGGATCGTCATGAACATGATCGACGATCCGAAGCAGGTCGACAAGGCGCACCGCCTGCGAACGAGTTGCGAGCAGTACCTGGGGCTGGAAATCGAGCATTTCGGCGTGCTCTACCGTGATTCGCTGCAGGACACCGCGCTCGACGCGCGCGTTCCGATCGTGCGCTACAAGCCGCAGAGCGTGCTCGCGCAGGCAATCGCGCGGATCGCCGATCGGGTGATCGAGCGGTCCGACGACGACGCAATGGCGTGGATCGAGACCGATGAGAGCTTTCTCACCGCAGCGTCGGATGCCGAGTCCGATTACGAGACGCGCAGCGACTACGTACGCGAGCTACTCCACACCGGAGCGCTGTCGGAAGGCGATATTCAGGAGACGGTGAAGTCGCAGCAGATCGAGATCGGGCACCTGCGACGAGAGAACAACCTGCTGAAGGCCAAGCTGCGGACGGCGATTCAGCAGGGGTTCACCCCGTAGGACGTCGGCATGGCAAAGAAACCGGCTGAGGTTACAGGCAGGATCGATATCACGATCGAACCGGGCGGGCTGCGCGCGACCGCCCGCTTCGAGCCCGGCGACGGCGAGCCGTGCACCGGCAACCGTCTGCTCGAGCTCATGCGCGCGCGCGGGATAAGCGAGGGGTTCAAACCCGACGACGTACGCCGTGCATTCGAGCGGGCGGTCGAGCAGGGCTCAACGGGTGAGTTCGCGATCGCTCACGGGGTGAGTCCGACCGAACCGAAGCCGGAGCAACCGCGATGGACGGAGATCGCGATCCCCCCCGACCTGCAGGATCAGGCCGACCGGGTACTCGCCGATGCAAAACCACCCGAGATCACGGTCGAGCGGATCGAACGGACCAAACGCAAAAAGGTCGTGACTCGCAAGCCCAAGATGCCGTTCATGCCGGAGAGGCAGGAGACCGTGACGGTCACCGACGAACGAGTTGTCGTCGAGCGGGTCTACATCGACCCGACCGTCGAACGCACCGGGTACGCGACCGAGGGCCAGAAGATCTGCTTCGTCGAAGGGCACGACCCTGGAGAGGCGGGCCGCTCGGTAACCGGCGAGTTGCTTCCGCCGCGCGTCCTTGCCGACCCGCTGTTCTACGCTGGCCCCGGCACCGATCGTCGCCGCGACGAAGTGTTCGCCCGGTACGACGGGTTTGTCAGGATCGGAGCGAACTGGGTCGATATCGTGCCGTTCGACACGCACGACTGGGAAGTCACGCTCTCCGACGATAGGGCGAGCTGCTACCTGAGCTTCGACCCGGGCCACGCGCACGCGAAGGCACCGACGCC
>RECL01000308.1 GCA_007694025.1 Spirochaetaceae bacterium | reverse complement strand
ACGATCACGCGGATCGCCTTCCGGCCGAAACCCGACAGAACGGCTAACAGAACCGGCCATTCGCGCGCGACGGCCTCTTCGGGGTCGGCAGGATCGACCGGGACGGTTGCCAGCGCAGCAGCGAACGCGTGCCGCGCGACACAGCCGTCGCTTTCGCGACCCGCTGTCCGGTCCAGACCCGAATCGTCGGCGGCTTCGGCGGACAGCACGGCGTGCCACTGTTCCAGGAGCCGAATCTTCTGATCGGTCGGCAGCGATTCGTGGTCCTCAAAGTAATCAGACACGCGCAGCAGCAGGTACGATGTCGCGATTTCGTCGCGCAGAACGCCCGGCAGTCCTTCGATCGACAGCGCGAAGGTCCGTGACGTCTGGCGAAGCAACCGGTAGATGTGCTCCTTCTGGTCCGTGGTGGAGGAGTCTGCGTCCGTGCTGCCGGTTACCGCGATATTTCTGTCCATACTCGTACTCTATTGTACCAACAGCAGCGCATCCTGACGAGGGGGAGTCGAGTTCGGCGGCGATGCATGGTACGATCGGCGGATGCAGGGCTACGATCTGATAATCTGGGACTGGAACGGAACGCTCCTTGACGACCTGTGGCTCGCGCTCGACGTCGCGAACCGGATGCTCGAACACCGGGGGCTACCCACGATGGACCAGGATCGGTACCGCGAGATCTTCGACTTTCCGGTCTCCGAATACTACCGCCGCGCCGGGTTTGACTTCGACCGCGAACCGTTCGAGTCGCTCGCCGACGAGTTCATCGCCGGCTACAATGCGCGCCTTCGCGAGTGCCGCCTGCATGCTCGGGTCCCGCGCCTGCTGGAAGCGTTCGAGCGCGAGGGAACAGCGCAATCGGTGTTGTCGGCGAGCCGCCAGGAAAGCCTGATCGACGCGCTCGCGCACTACGAGCTGACCGGCTACTTCGGGTCTATAGCGGGTCTGGCCGACCACTTCGCGGTGTCCAAGATCGACGCGGGCCATCGTCTCCTTGCTCGCTCACGTCCGCAACACCCCGTCCTGGTCGGCGATACGGTCCACGACTTCGAGGTTGCCGACGCGCTCGGCGTTGATTGCATCCTGGTCGGGTGCGGCCACCACCCGATGAACCGCCTGCGCGCAACCGGCGCGCGGGTGTACGAGTCGCTAGACGACCTGCCGCTGCCGATGTAGCGCTGACGCTGTAGCGCCGGCGCGCGTTCCAGTGGGAGCGGTAATCGGTATACTCTCTGCCATGGGATTTGTCGAAGAACGGTCGGTGCTCATCACCGGAGCGAACAGCGGCATCGGGTTCGAGACCGCCCGTGAACTCGCTCGGCGTCGGGCGCGCGTGCTGATGGTCGCACGCGACCGGCAGCGTGGCGAACGAGCTCTGGCCAACGTGCTCGGCGTGGCCGAACGCTGCGGGGCGCCCTCTCCCGAGCTTCTTATCGCCGATCTGACCGATACCGATCAGGTGACGCAGCTCATCGATGGGGTTCGTGCGCGGCACAGCCGACTCAGCGTCCTGATCAACAATGCGGGCGGGTACTTTGCGCATCGCAGCGAATCATCGGAAGGGTTCGAGTACACCTGGGCGCTCAACGTCGTCGCGCCGATCCGGCTGGCGCTCGGCCTGCTCGACCTGATGACCGAGAGCTCACCCGCGCGTATCGTGAACGTCGCGTCGCACGCTCACACCGCGGGACGGCTTGTCATGGAGGACCTCCAGATGGAGGAGGGCAAGTATCGTGGGTTCCTCCAATACGCGCGGGCAAAGAGCGCGCTTATCCTCTGGACCGAGGCGCTCGCGCGGCGGGTGAACCCCGAAACGGTAACCGCGTGCTCGGTCCACCCGGGCTGGATCCGGACCGGATTCGGTGCGGCTAATCGTGGGTCGGCAACCGCAGCGGCCTTCAGGTTCTTCACGATGCTGTTCGCTGCGCCAACGGTCGCCGGCGCACGTCCGATTGTACAGCTTGCCGACACCACGTCGGCCGACGGTGAATCCGCCTGCGCAAACGGCAGGTACTACTTCAAGTCCCGTCGCCAGGAACCGGCGCCTCACGCGCGCGACGCCCAGCTTGCCGACCGGCTCTGGGAGCTGGGCCTGACGTACAAGCTGTAACGGTGACGATGGAGACGATGCACGGTTCGATCTGGAAGCGGAACCTCTACGTGTCGTGGTTCACGCAGATCCTCGCGCTCACCGGCTTCGGGTTCGTCTTTCCGTTCCTGCCGTTCTTCATCCAGGAGCTCGGTGTGACCGAGCCCGCCGAACTGCGTCTGTGGACCGGAATCCTGTCGAGCGCACCTGCGCTCAGCATGGGGGTGATGGCTCCGATCTGGGGGATTATCGCCGACCGGTACGGAAAGAAGCCGATGATCCTGCGCGCGATGATCGGAGGCGCCGTGGTGACAGCCGCGATGAGCCTCGCAGGATCGGTGCAAATGGTTCTGGCGCTGAGGATCGTGCAGGGCGCATTCTCCGGCACGATGGCGGCATCGGCCGCACTGATCGCGACGCACACGCCGAAGGAGCGCCTCGCGTCATCGCTGGGGCTGCTGTCGTCGTCGAACTTCATCGGCATGTCGCTCGGTCCGCTCGTCGGCGGCATCGCGTCGGAGGCGTTCGGGTACCGCAACAGCTTCGTGATCGGAGCGATCACGCTTCTCCTTGGAGCGGTGCTGGTGTTGGCGCTGATTCACGAACCTCGTCCGACGGTCGAACTCGAGCCTGCTCCACACCCGGTTCGCGCGCCCGGGTCGACGATCCTGAGTCGCCTGCGAACGCTGATCACCCCGTCGATGCTCACGCTGCTCGTGACGCTCCTTGTGATCCGGTTCGTGAAGGCGCTCCCCGTTCCATTTCTCCCGCTCCACGTCCAGGAGCTGCGAGGGACGCTCGAAGGATCGGCATCGGCGACCGGATTGCTCTCCGCCGCACGCGGCGCGGCGACCGCGCTGTCGGCTGTGACGATAACCCGACTCGGTGATCGAATCCCCAAACTCAAGCTTGTCGCGTGGCTGGTCGCGATAGGTGCCCTCCTGAGCGCGCCGCTTGCGTTCACCCCGGGTCTGTGGTCCTTTTCGATAGTGCTCGTCGTCGGAACCTACTTTCTCGGAGGGATCGAGCCCCTGATCCAGGCGGATCTTAGCTCGCGGACGCCGGCGAATCGTCGTGGATTGCTGTTCGGCGTTCAGACGACCGTCGGAAACGTCGGGTGGTTTCTTGCTCCGCTCTTTGGTTCCGTCGTGTCGATCCGGTACGGCATTCCCGCTGTGTTCGTTTCGCTTACGATCTTCCTGGTCGTAACGACCGGACTCACCGCGCTGATATCGGGACGCCCGCAGCCGGTTGCGGGCACCACATAACCCCGGATACACTGATCATCAGGGAGGCGTCATGGAACGCGAATTGCGGTGCGACATACTGATAGTCGGCGCGGGAACCGGTGGCTGCGCGGCGGCGATCGCGGCGTGCAGGGCCGGCAGGAGAGTCGTCATGACCGAGCCGTGCGAGTGGGTCGGCGGGCAGCTGACCAGCCAGGCGGTTCCCCCCGATGAGAATCGCTGGATCGAAATGCACGGAGGCACGGTAACGTACCAGCGCTTCCGGCAGCAGGTGCGCCGCTACTACCGCGAGCACTACCCGCTGTCGGCTGACGCGCGCGCCGACGTGCATCTCAACCCGGGCACGGGATTCGTGTCGCGTCTGTGCCACGAGCCGAAGGTTTCGCACGCGGTTCTCCTTGAAATGCTTGCCCCATTCGAGTCGGCGGGTCTGCTGCGCGTCCTGCGCTTCGTGGAGCCCACGCGGGTCGACGCCGACGGCGATGCGATCCGGTCGGTCACCTTTGCGTCGCTGCACGCCGAATCGGACGTGACGGTCAGCGCCGACTACGTGCTCGATGCGACCGAACTCGGCGATCTGCTGCCGATGAGCGGCACCGAATACGTCGCCGGCGCTGAAGCTCGATCCCAGACCGGCGAGCTGCACGCCGCCGATCAGGCCGATCCGCACAACGTGCAGGCGATCACCTGGTGCTTCGCGGTCGGGTACGACCCGGCCCCCGGCGCCGACCACACGATAGACCGCCCGGAGCAGTACGACCGGTGGCGCGACTACACGCCGTCGGTCGCTCCATCGTGGCCGGGTCGGCTGTTCAGCTGGACCGACGTCTTTCCGTACACGCTCGCACCGCGCAACAACTACCTGTTCGCGTCGGAGTCCGACCCGGCTGCGGGCCGATCAGGACAGAGCTACTTCGGCTACCGTCAGATCGTCGGCGCGCGGCACTGGGACGCGGCGCATCGTCCGCACGAGGCAACGATCGTGAACTGGCCGATGAACGACTACATCGAAGCCGATCTGATGAGCGAGTCGGAAGAGGAACGCGAACGCGCGCTGATCGATTCGCGGCAGATGGCGCTTTCACTCCTCTACTGGCTGCAGACCGACGCTCCGAACTACACCACCGGCAAGACCGGCTACCCCGGGCTCTATCCGCGCGGAGACGCGGTCGGCACGAACGACGGGCTCGCGCAGTACCCGTACATCAGGGAGTCCCGACGAATCAGCGCGCGGTTCACGGTAACCGAAGAGCACGTGGGGACCGAGATGCGCCACGGCGTCGTGCGGATCCCCGGTCAACCCGAACCGACGGAGCTCTACGGCCTGACCGGCGAGCGGTTCGCAGACAGCGTCGGAATCGGGCACTACCGGATCGATCTTCACATCTCGACCGGCGGGGACAACTACATCGACGTGTCGACGCTGCCGTTCCACATCCCGCTCGGAGCGCTGATCCCGGTTCGAATGCGTAACCTGATTGCAGCGGGCAAGAACATCGGAACCACGCACATCTCCAACGGCTGCTACCGGCTTCACCCGGTGGAGTGGAACATCGGCGAAGCCGCCGGCCACCTGGCCGCATTCTGCGTGGCCCAGGGTGTCGAACCGGCGCACGTGCACGAGTCCACCGACCTTCTGGATGAGTTCCGGCGCGAACTGGTCGCGAGCGGCGTGCGGACCGAGTGGCCGACGACGGCCCCGGTGTGACGGAGGACGCGTGCTGCTGAGCGTCAGGAACCTGACCACCACCTTTCGAACCCGGAGGGGCATCGTCCGCGCGGTGGACGACGTGTCGTTCACGATCGAGCCGGAACAGACGCTCGGGCTCGTCGGCGAGAGCGGCTGCGGCAAGTCGGTGACCGCATTGTCGATCATGGGGTTGCTTCCGTCGCCGCCGGGAGCGATCGACGCGGGATCGATCGAGCTACGCACCGCCGACGGCACAGTCGATCTGGCCGGCCTCGATCCCAAGGGTGCGCTGATGCGCCGAATTCGGGGTAACGACGTCGCAATGGTGTTCCAGGAGCCGATGACGTCGCTCAATCCGGTCTTTCCGGTCGGCTTTCAGATCGCGGAGGCGATCCGTGCGCACCGCCGACTGTCTGGAGCGGAGACCGACGCAGAGGTCGTACGGCTCCTCGCCGACGTGGGTATACCGGCACCGCATCAGACGCGGCGGCGCTTTCCACACCAGCTGTCGGGCGGGATGCGACAGCGCGTGATGATCGCGATGGCGCTCTCGTGTAACCCGTCGCTGCTCATCGCGGACGAACCGACCACGGCGCTCGATGTGACGATCCAGGCTCAGGTTCTCTCGCTGATGAACCGGGCACGCTCGGAGTACAAGACGGCGATCCTCTTCATCACGCACGACCTGGGCGTGATCGCGCGAATGGCCGACACCGTTGCGGTGATGTACCTGGGACGCATCGTCGAGTACGCACCGATCAAGGAGCTCTTCGCCCGACCGCTGCACCCGTACACGAAGGGACTTCTGGAGTCGGTACCGTCGCTCGTTCGCCCGCGTACCCGCCGGCTCACGCCGATCCGCGGATCGGTACCGGAGCCGGGCACGCACCACGACGGTTGCGT
>RECL01000279.1 GCA_007694025.1 Spirochaetaceae bacterium | reverse complement strand
CGCGAGTACGCGGGTCGCGGGTACGCGGGTCGCGGCTGTGCGGGTCGGGCACAACGCGCATGCCCAGCCGTTCGATCTCCTGCCGGACGATACCTTCGGTACCGCCGGCGCACGTCGCGACGAGCGTGCCGGTTCCTGGCCAGTTCATGAGCGATTCTACCCGATGCGCGCTCGCCGCGGAAGCCCGCGGTGGTGACCACCCGAGCTTGCACCGACTCCGTCATATGTGCACGATGGGCGCGTGGCCGACAGAGACTACCGACACAACTTCCTGGTGCTGACCGCCGACGGGTTGCTTTTCTTCCTGGGGATGGCGTTCATCTCGTTCGAAGCGGTGCTGCCCGTCTTTCTGGTGCGACTTGGCGCGCCCGCGCTCGCGATCGCGGTCCTGCCCGTCGTGCAGGCGATCGGCGTGCACCTGCCGAGCATTCTGGTCTCCGCGCGCATCGAGCGCTCGCCACGGAAGCTTCCGATTCTGCTCCGCTACTCGATCTGGCAGCGGTTACCGTGGGCGCTGGTCGCAGTGCTGATTCCGCTCCTCGCGGTCGGTCGACCCGGGGCGATGATCGCGGTGACGCTCGCCGCCGCTGCGGTTACGACGTTTGCCGCCGGTCTGGTGCTTCCGGCGTTCTTCGGCATTATCGCATCGACGATCCCGGCCGATCGACGCGGCGGCTTGTTTGCGCTTCGATCGGTCGTGAGCTACCTCTTCGGTATCGGCGCCGGCGTGCTCGTGCGAGTGATCCTTGAGCGCACGGTGTTCCCGGCGAACTACACCCTGTTGTTCGCGATTGCGACCGGCACGCTGTTCGCCGGGTGGTACGTGTTCAGCCGCGTCCGCGAGCCTTCACCGGCAGCCGCCGACGGCGCCGCGACGGCGGCCGCCGAGCCGGCTCCGGCAGGGCCGGTGCGTGGACCGACCCCGATGCGCACCCTCCGCCGATCGGTGGCGATCGCCCGTGACGTACTCGCGTCGAGCGCGGGGTTCATGGCGTACAACGCGATGCGCGTCGTTTTGATGCTCAGTTTCGCCGCGACAGCTTTCTTCCCGGTCTACATCGTCGATCGTCTCGGGCTTGGCGATGGAGCCGCCGGCGTGTTTTCGATTCTCACCGCGGCGACCTTCGTCGTCGTGAACCCGGCCTTCGGGTTCGTCGGTGACCGGATCGGGTACAAGCCGCTGTTCGTCGTGAGCTTCGTCGCGTTGATCGCGTGTTCGGCGATCGGGCTGTTCGCGACGAGCGCGTTCTGGCTCTACTCGCTGATCGTACTGTCGGCGATCAGCCGAAGCGTCAATCTGTTCGCGTGGAACATGACGATCGAATACGCGCCGCCCGGCCGTACACCGTCATTCATCGGGGCGAGCGGGCTCGTGATCGGGCTGGTTGCGCCGCTTGCGATCGCGACCGGCTGGATCGTCGACGCGTTCGGCTACGGTGCGCTCTTCGCGTTCACCGGAGCGACCGCGATCGCCGGCGCGACAATTCTGCTTCTGCGGGTCCGCGAACCCCGCCTTGCGCATCGCGAGATCAACCGCCCGGACGCTCCGGCGTAGATGGACGCTCGAGCGGTGCTACACGCTGCGCTCGAAGACCCGATGGAGCTTGATCCGCTGCGCGCCGAGCCGGTACATGTCGCTGAGCATCAGGTCCGTCTCCTCGTTGATCTGGACGAGCTCTACCGAGCTGAAGCGATAGCGCGGCGACCGCACCGTGCGAGCGAGCTCCGAATAGACGAGCGCATTGCCCCCGAGCCTCTGGTACTGCGGCAGGATCCCCATGCCGTTGAGGATCAGCCGGTCGGTCGTCCTGATTTCGCGTAGCAGAGCGATGAACTGCGCCGGGCCGAGCCGTCCACGTGAGCGCTGGATTGCTCGTGTAGCATCCGGAAAGGTCAGCACGAAGCCCACCACGTCTTCATCGTAGGTGATCACCTTTTCCAGGTCGGGCCGCGCGATGACAAGGAGATCCTTGATCAGCCGTTCGAGTTCGGCGTCGGTCAGCGGGTAGTTTTCACCGTGGTCGGCGAGCGTCGTATTGTACATCCCCGCGACGCGGTGTGCGACCTGGCGCAGATCGCGCTTGGTTCGAAACCGCAGGACCTGAAACCGCCCGCGACGGCGAACCTGTTCGGCAAGGCGTTCGACCTTCTCGGGCAGTACGAAGCGGTCGGAGCGCGCACCGAGCGAGTTCAGATCGAACCGCTTCGTGAAACCGGCGCGTTCGTAGTGCCGGGCGTAGTAGGGCGCGTTGTACGGCATCATCGTCATCGCCGCCGGCAGCTCGAACCCTTCGATCAGGACTCCGCCCCCGTAGGTCGCACCGCTGAACAGCGGACCGCGCAGCTCGCCCAGGCCCCGGGCGTGCGCCCATCGCGCCATCGCGTCGAACAGCTCGTCGGTCACTTCGTCGTCGTCGACGAAGTCGGTGAAGTAGAAGTTCGCGCACCGCGTGCCGTGCTCTTCGTTGTAGCGCGCATTGTCGATCATCATCGTCCGCGCAAGAACCTGGCCGCCGCGCCTGACGGTCAGGAACTCGGTGTGCGTGTGGGCGAAGAAGGGGTGGCGGCGCGCAAAGAAGTCGCGGTACTCGGCGTTGAAGAACGGGACCCAGCAGCGGCTGTCGCGGTAGAGGCGGCGCGGGAAGTCGACGAAGGCGCGCCGGTCGGCCGTGTTAGCTACCCGATCGACCGAGATGCGGTCGGCATCGCGTGAATCGCTCATCGTCCGAGTGTACCCGGTTCCGGGGTGCTTGAGGAGAGATCAATAACGGAGTAGTGTTCGCGGATGATGCAGATTGCAGAGATGCTTCCGCCGGTTCAGAGCGACCTCTGGACGCTCGTGAAGCAGGCGGGCGTACGCCACGTTGTCGGCGGGATGGCCGGCGACGCGACATCCGACGATCCCGACCGTCTCCCGTGGAGCTACATGTCGCTGATGCGCGTGAAAACCGCGTACGAGGACGCCGGCTTCACGTTCAGCGTCCTGGAGGCCCGGCCGTCGCTCACCCGGGCGAAGCTCGGACTGCCCGGACGCGACGAAGAGATCGACCACGCGATCACGCTGGTTCGTAACCTGGGCGCGCTCGGCGTTCCGGTCTGGTGCTACGAGTGGATGCCTGTGCTCAACTGGATGCGCACGACGACCACCGCACTGGCCAGGGGCGGGGCGCTCGCGACCGGGTACGATCACGCGCTGATGGAGCACGCGCCGCCGACCGAGTACGGCCAGGTTTCCGAACAGACGCTGTGGGATTCCCTGCAGTACTTCCTGGACGCCGTTGTGCCGGTCGCCGAAGAGAGCGGGGTGAAGCTCGCGATGCACCCCGATGACCCACCGCGCTCGCCGATTCGCGGACTCGGACGGATCATGCGTTCGATCGACGCGTACGACCGGCTCCTTGCGATGCGGCCGAGTCCTGCCAACGGAATCGCGCTCTGCCAGGGCAATTTCACGCTGATGACCGACGATCTGCCCGCGGCGATCCGTCACTTCGGGGCGAAGCAAGCGATCCACTTCGTCCACTTCCGCGACGTTCGCGGGAACGTCGACCGGTTTGTCGAAACCTTCCACGACGAAGGCAAGACCGACCTGGTCGAGTGCATGCGCGCGTACCGCGACGTCGGGTTCGACGGCGTGTGCCGCCCGGACCACGTGCCTACGGTCGTCGGCGACGAAAACTCGCACGCGGGCTACTCGATGTACGGACGCCTCTTTGCGATCGGGTACGTTCGCGGCCTGCAGCACGCGATCTACGGAAAGGACGCAGCGGGCGAGTAGGGCCTACGCGTCGATGTCGACGTGCCGCCCCATCTGATCGTCGTCGGCCTCGTCGATGACGACCGTCGCGTCGTCGGTCGGTTCTTCGTCGTGATGCTTGCCGGACGCTTCGTCGTTCTCCTGGTGTGGCTTACGTTCGCGACCGCGCGATCCTTTGTGGATTTCGGTTCGCGGACTTCGCTCCGATCCCGGGGTACGGTCGACGTCGGGCGTCTCAGGCTCTGTCTCGCGTCGGCCTCTCTCCCACGAGTCGATCGCGTTCAGGTTCGTGCTGATCATACCTGTCTATAATATAGTACAATCTGAGAGCCGGTGCCACGCGCGGACATAGCGGCCGAGCCGCTCGAAGTCGGCCGCGTGCACCTCGGGGAGCCGGCTCAGGTCCATGTTGTCGCGCAGGTCGAGGAGCTTCACGCGCCGCGCGAGCGGATTGGCGGCCGACCGTTCGACGAAGTCGTCGTACGCTTCGTCGGCGTCGCGATCGGGGCGGATCGACCGAAGCCGCCGCGTGAGTGCGTCAACCGCGGCGATGATACGTTCGGGAAATCCCTCTTCAACCAATGTCGCCATCGTCACCCCGTTCTCCAGGCCGTCTTCGACCACGTCGTGGAGGACGGCGACGACCTGTTCGTCGGGGTCGGACGTACGCGCCATCATTCGAAGCGGATGCGTGATGTAGGGCAGTCCTGCACGATCGGTCTGGCCTTTGTGCGCCCGAAGCGCCACTGCGAGCGCGCGTTCGAGCAGCAATGGTCGCGGTTCTTCCATGCTGGTATAGTACCAGAGGAGCCGGAGTGGCGGAATGGTAGACGCAGGGGACTTAAAATCCCCTTGGGGTAACCCAGTGTGAGTTCGAGTCTCATCTCCGGTAGACCAGACGGTACTGTACGATGCTCATGAAGAACGCCGTAGGCGTTCTTCCGAAGAATCCCGGAGGGATTCTTCAGTCCCGTCTCCGGAAAGTCGATCGCCGCGGCAGAAGGAAGACCTATGAGTAGCGGTTCGCCGGCAGTTCGTGCCGGACAGAAGAGGCTATCCGAGCGGATCGAGCTACTTCCGGGCGCGCACGTTCAGAACAAGCTGATGGCGACCAACGACCGCAACCTGGCGCTCGCTCTCCTTGGCTGCGACGATGCGCTCGAGCGGTCGGTGTTCGACAGGATCGCGCCGCGCAAGGCCGACCGGGTCCGATCCGAGCTCGCGGTGATCGAGCGCCGCCATGTGGACCCAGCGATCGTTCTGCAGGCCGTGAGCAGGCTTCTGGACGCCCTCGACTCAAACGCACGGGCCGACGACCGGTCGAGCTACTGGCGGCCACGAAACGCCGCCGACGGGGCACGATGACGCATCGATCTCAGCGGCGCCTGCCCGCTCGACTCTCAGAACCGGTCGAGCGCCTTGTCGCCGTCGAGCGCGATGCGCACAGGCGGCTTCTGAGAGCCGTTGCGATCCGCGGCCGAGAGCGACCGGGTGTCATCGGTCGTTGTCTTCAGCTTGAAGGAGGCGATGGCGCTACGCAGTTCCTCGGCCTGGCTCGAGAGCTCCTCCGACGCCGCCGCGCTTTGCTCGGCGCTCGCCGTGTTCGACTGCGTAACCTGGTCGACCTGGCCGAGTCCTTCGGTGATCTGGTCGATCGCGAGCGACTGCTCCCTGCTGGAAGCCGCGAGTTCGTCAAGGAACTGCGAGACTCGCGCGGCGCCGGTAACGATGCTCTCAAGCTGCTCAGCGGTTTTCTGCGTGTGCTGATCACCGGTCTGGACGCTGCGCACCGAACGGTCTACCATGCCGGCGGTTTCCTTCACCGCGTCCGCCGCACGGACGGCCAGATTCCTCACCTCGTCGGCGACGACGGCGAAGCCCTTGCCGTACTTGCCCGCGCGGGCCGCTTCGACGTTCGCGTTCAGCGCGAGAAGGTTGATCTGGAACGCAATATCGTCGATCACCTTCACGATCTTGGTTATCTCAGTCGATGCTTGCGAGATCGATTCCATCGCGGTGCGTAGCTCGCCCATCTGGCTCTGCCCATTCTGCGCATCTGTCGCAGCCTGCTGGGCGAGTTTGTTCGCCTGGGCGGAACTGTCCATCGTCTGCCTGCTCTGGCTACTGATCTGGTTGATCGACGCCGTGATCTGCTCGAGCGAACTCGCAGACTCGGTCGC
>RECL01000305.1 GCA_007694025.1 Spirochaetaceae bacterium | reverse complement strand
CGGTCGCGGCGGTTCTCCGCGATCTGCTCGATCGCGCGCCGATAGATCCGCGCGACGGCGCCAAAAGGCGCGCGTTCGGCAGTAGGGTTGGAGGTGAGACCCGAGCGGAAGAGGTCCGGGTCGATCGGAAGGCCGTTTCGCACGACGAACTCTTCGAGCAGCACGATGAAGTCGTGCATTACGCGTTCGCCGACGTCAGGCCCGAGCTCCGCGCCCGTCCGCGATCCGATGAGCCGTTCAAGACCGACGAGCGTCCGTTCGACGCCGAGCGCGTCGAGCTCGAGCAGATACGCGAATACCCGTTGTCGGTGGACGATGTACTCGTCGAGGAGCTCAGCGTCCGAGAAGACAAGCGCGGTCTGCATCGAAACCGGACGACCGACCTGCGGGGCGGCGATACCGGCCACGCAGCGCTCGAGCGTCCGGTTGAGCTCGTCCGGGTCAATCGGCTTCAGAAGGTAGTCCTCGGCGTGCGACTGCAGCGCCTGGCGCAGGTAGGCAAACTCGTCGTAGCCGCTCATCACGACGATCCGCACCTCCGGATGGTCGGCTGCGATACGCTGCAGGAGCTCGGTGCCGTCCATGCCCGGCATGCGCATGTCCGTGATCACGATATGGGGTTCGAGCGTCCGGATCGACTCGAGGCCCGAGGGGCCGTCGTCGGCCTCTCCCACGACCCGCAACCCGAGCTCCTCCCAGCGGCCGAGCGACTTGACGACTTCGCGTGACCACGGTTCGTCGTCCAGGATAACAACTCGATACGGTAAGCTCATTTCTGCCTCCCGTGCGGCTCGGTTCCGGCGCGCGGCAGAATGAAGAGCACGACCGTGCCCCGTCCGACGTCGCTTCGCACCCGGATCCGCGTCCGGTCGCCGAAGTGAAGCCGAAGCCGTGTATTGACATTCGGCAGGCCTATTCGCGCCGAGCCGTTTCCGGTACCGTCCTGCGCCAGGCGCGCACGTAATGCGGTGAGTGCGCTCGCGTCCATCCCGACGCCGTTGTCGCTCACCACGACCATCGTCCCGTGCCGCCGGGCGCGACACCTGATCGAGACGCGCCACGCGCCGGGTTTTCGCTGCAGGCCGTGTTCAAAAGCGTTCTCGACCAGCGGCTGAAGCGTGAACCGAGGGATCGGGGTCGCGGCCACGTCAGGATCGAGATCGATCTCTATCGTGCACCGGCCGGCGAAGCGGTTCTCCTGGATCAGCAGGTAGTTACGCACGTGCGCGAGCTCGTGCTCGAGGCTCACGACGTCTCCGTCGCTGCCGACAGCGTAACGAAACATGTCACTCACCGCCCGGGCAAGACGGTACACCTCGGTTGCGCCCTTCGCGAGGGCCATGCCGCCGAGCAGGTTGAGCGTGTTGTTCAGGAAGTGCGGGTTGATCTGCGCCTGCAGCGCGGTGAGGCGTGCGTTCTTGAGCTCGATCTCCTGCTCATACTCCTTCTGAGCGAGCGCTTTCATCCTCGCCGTCATCGCATGGTACCCGTCTTCGAGCAGACGAACTTCGTCGTGCCCGTGTGGAGTGAGACGGTTAAAGTCCGGAGTTGATGCCTCCTGCATGCTCTTCGCGAGCTCTGAGATCGGGCGGCTGATCCGCAGCGAGAACACCACCGAGAGAACCACCGACAACGCCGCGAGCAGCCCGCCTGTTGCGAGACCGACCGTCATCGTGGCGCGGGCGCTCCTGGTCACGAGGTCGATCGGCACCGTTTTTGCCACCGTGAGCCGGCCGCGATCGAGACGCCGGGCGAAGCCGATGAACTCCTCGCCATTCCACACGACCGTCTCGCTCGTGACCGACGGAAGAACTCCGAGCTCGGCCCGGATCTGCTCCGGGACACCGGCCGATGATGAGATGACCGCTTCGCCCTGGTCGTTCAGCAGGTACAGCTCGTGGCCGTCGTCGGCGGCAAGGATCTCCGCGACGCGGCCGGCGATCCTGCGGTCCACGCGGGCCGCGAAGACGCCGCGCAGGGCCTGATCGTCGAACCGGTTGATCGTATGGACCGCGTAGATGTCACCCCCGACGGCAATCAGCCGCAGCGACACCGGCGCCCCGGCGGCAGCGCGCCACGGGCCCGAACCCGGTTCGTGCGGCGTGATCGTCCCGCTCGTCACGTTGTCGACGAGAATCTGCTCGCCTGTCGCGTGAACGTAGAGAGACAGATCCGAAATGATCCTCGAGTGCGCGAAGTAGGCGGCGCTCAGAAGAGAGGTGAGGCTTCGCCGTGCCGCGGCGGAAGACAACTCGCCCGTAGACTCGAGCAGAGAGAGCACGTTCTCGAACTCGGCGTCGATCCGAACCGAGTAGAACAGGCCGTCAAGGCTCTGCAGGAGCTCTTCGATGTACTGGCCGGCCCAGTCGACCCGCGTGCGGTTCGCGTTGACGATCTCCTGCTCCACCGAGGCGCGTGTATTCCGCGTGGCGACAAGCGTCAGCACGAGCACCGGGACGACCGTGAGGACAATCATGAGCGCGAGCAGGCGGACTCGTAGACTGTGACGATGCACTGCTCGAATACTACACCCCCTTTGAGACGCTGCCAACAGTTATCGCGATCAGGAACAGCGAGCCCTCGCGGCACCGTACGGTGATGCGCCGCGAGCCTTCGGCAAGCGCCAACGCACAGGACCACGCGTCGTCTGCCGCACCGACATCGCACGAGACCTCGGTTCCCGGCGTGTCCGTCGAGATCAGAAGCGAGGCGGCTTCGTCGGCTCGGCACCAACCGTCGATGCGGTAGGGGCCGGACGCCGGGATCTCGACGGTGTACGTGGTCCATGCACCCGGATCGAGGCGCACCCCGATCCATTGGTCCGGGCTCCACGGCTCGCCTCCGCCGTGCCGGAAATCCGGGGACTCGCGGCAGAGCGTGGGCATCCGCTCGCGGCCGACAAAGACCATCGGCATGCGATCGCCTGCGCGGAACCGGGGCGTCTCATCCCGCGGTACCGACTGCGGGCTGTCGAAGCCGACTCCTCGCTCGGCGTTCACGTAGAAGATCGCCGGCACGCGGAGCGGGGCGCGGCGAAACAGCGCGCCTACCACCTCCGCGTGGTGGTCGCAGCGCTCGCTCGCGACGTTTTCGGCGTATTCGCGAAAGATCTCGACCGCCTGGTCGTGCGGGATCCGGGGGGCGTGTGTGGGCCGAAGCGCGGCGGCCTGCGCGACGCGTGACCACCCGGCGGGTGGGCGAATGGAGAGCGGCGAATTCGTCGTGTCCATTTTTTTCCACGTCCAGAAGTTCCACGAGATCTCGAGGTCATCGTACAGTCCGAAGGCGCCGGTATACCAGTCGGTGTTGTTCTCCCCGCCCTCGCCCATGAAGATCGGCACTTTCCACGACTCCCGCTTCGCGAGGTACGGCGCGAGACTCTCGCGGTCCGGGTTGTTCCAGTACTTGTGGAACTCGAGCATGAGATTGTCGTCGATCCGTTCGGTGAAAATCGACCAGTCGGTCGCCCAGTGCACGCCCTCAAGGATGATCGCGTGCCGACGATCGACCGAGCGGATCGCCTCGGTGATTCGCCGGTACAGCGGAAGGACCATCGGATTGTAGCGGGAGAACCACTCGGGCAGCGGCTCGTTCAAGAGGTCGTATCCCGCCACGATCCATTCGTCCGCGTACCGCAGGGCTAAGGATCTCCACAGCGCTACGGTGAGGTCCGCGTGAGCCCCACACTGAAAGAGCTCCGGCTGATCGTCCCGCGAGTCGTCGATGTTCGTGCCGGTCTGGCCGCCCGGGGCGCCGTGCAGATCGAGGATCACGTACACCCCGGATTCGCGGCACCAGCCGATGAGCCGGTCGACCCGCGCGATTTCAGCCTCGTCGAACTCGATCAAACCGTCCGACGCGATAACGCCGTCGGCCGACAGGATCGTTCGGGCGTTCAGCGGCAGGCGCAGCGAGTTGAAGCCCGCGGCGGCAAGGTCCGCGATGTCGGTCTCGCTGATGAACCGGTCCCGGTAGCACTGCCAGAACCGGCGGGCTTCGTCCTCGCCGATGAGGTCCACGATGAGATCCTCGATCCGACGTGGCCTGTCCGCCGGCGCGGGCAGACGCCACATGTACCCTTCAGGCAGGAGCCAGTTGCCGATGCCGACGCCGCGGAGCCGCACGATCCGCGCGTCTTCGTCTACCAGATCTTGTCCCACCGTTTTGAGATATCCGCCCATTGTCACCCCTTGATCGCGCCGTCGACGATCCCTCGCATCACGTACTTCTGGAGCGCGAGGAAGAGCGTGACCACAGGCAACATCGCGAGGATGAGCGTGGCGAGGATGGCCGACCATTCGTGATTGCCGTACCGTCCGAACAGCATGTTGGTCGACAGGAGCACCGTGTAGCGCGTCATGTCCGTTATCATCAGGAGCGGGAGCAGGAAGTCGTTCCATATCCAGAGCGTGTTCAACACGATGATCGTGACGGTGACCGGCAGTACGAGCGGAAAGAGGATCGTGGCAAAGTAGCGCAGCTCACCACAACCGTCGATCTCCGCCGCTTCATCGAGCTCGCGTGGCACGGACTTCACGAACCCGTGGTAGAGGAAGATCGCAAGCGGCACCCCGAGGCCGATGTAGATGATGCCGAGTCCGACCGTGGTCCCTTGCAGCCGAAGCGCCCGCGACACGCGCGTCAGCGGGATCATGATCGAGTGGAACGGAATGAGCATGGACATGACGAAAAGACCGAAGATGATTCCACTCACGAAGCCGTGCGTCCGCGAGAGCTTGTACCCGGCCATTGCGGCGAACACGACGATCCCGGTAATGCCGACGAGCAGCACCGCAATCGTGTTCCAGACGCTCCGCAGGAAACGGGTGCGCTCGAACGCGACGACGTAGTTCCTGAACTGCGGCGATTCCGGTAGCGCGAGAATATTGGTGATAATCTCGCCGTCGGTCTTCAACGAGTTGAGCAGCGCCATCAGGATCGGCACGATCGCGATCGACGCGGCAATCACGAGCACCCCGAGGCCAAAGAGATCCGCGAGCGTCCCGCGGACGGAGCGGTCGACAGCGATCACGCCTCCACCTCCCGTTTCTTCATGACGCGCAGCTGCACGAGTGTGACGGCAAATACGACCAGGAAGAGAAGCGTCGCTTTTGCGCTCGCGTAGCCGTAGCGGTAGTTCATGCTGAACGCCTCCTCAAAGATGTTGAGCGCCACCACTTGCGTCGCGCGCCCCGGCCCGCCGCCGGTCAGCGCGAAAACGACTTCGAACACTTTGAACGACATGTTGAGCGAGAGGAAGATTCCGATCGTCACGGCCGGAAGGATCATCGGCAGGATCACCGATCGCGCGACGCGAAACCTGCTCGCGCCGTCGATACGCGCGGACTCGAGCAGTTGTTGCGGCACGCCCTGGAGCGCAGCGATGTAAATCACCATGAGGTACCCGACGCCGGCCCAAAGCGAGACGGTGAGAATTGCCCGAAACGACCACGAGGGGTCACCGATCCACGACTGGTTGAGAAATCCGAGCATTCCGGCGGGGTTCAGGCGCGGAAGGACGCGCGTGAACATAAACAGCCAGATGAATCCCCCGATGATCATGCTGATCATGTTGGGAAGAAAGAGCAGCGTGCGAAAGACGAGCCGCCCTTTTCGGCGGCCCTCGACGAGCAGCGCGAGCACGAGCGCCAGCACGTTCTGCAGAATCACCATGAAGGCGACGTACCTCAGCGTGAACAGGAGTGAGGCGATGAAGTACTCGTCTTCCAGAAGCGCCTCGACGTAGTTTTCGATCCCGACGAAGCGGTACGTCGGATTGAGCCCGTTCCAGTTCGTGAAGCTGTACCAGATACCGCCCGCGGCCGGAACGAGGACGATCGCGATATAGAAAATGAGCGCGGGCGCCACGAATGCGAGGAATTTGACGGTGGAACGTATTCGTCGCGTCGTTGCCATGTGACCTCCGGAAGCGAATCCCCGGTTCGCTCGCGTAATTCGTACCACACGCGAACGCCGCGGTCATTCGATCATCTTTGCG
>RECL01000132.1 GCA_007694025.1 Spirochaetaceae bacterium | reverse complement strand
GCGGCCGACTTCTGGTTGAGCGCGTGGAAGATGCTGCGCCGTGCGATCTGCGGCAGACCGGAGTAGCGGGCGACATCATCGAGCTCGTCGACAACCACCGGATCGGCGATGAACGCGTCGCAGCCCGATTCGGCTGCGAGCTCGTCGGCAAGCTCGTCGGCGAGCAGTGCTCCCAGGTTCGACGCGTGCTCTCCGTAGCAGCCCGACCGAAGGTCGCGCTTCATCGCGTCGTTGACCCGGTAGACGCCGCTATCTACCGGCTTCAGTAACCCGCCGCGCCCGACGACCGCGTCGAAGCGGGCATCGCTGTGCGCAGAAGCCCGCAGGAACGACCGGATCGCCCCCAGGCGCATCGGATGCTGCGCGGCGATGGTCGGGTACTCGGAAAGATCGGCGGAGTCGTGCGCGACGGAGGATGCATCGACCTCGTGCTCGTCCTCGAACACCGACACCTTGGTCGAAGTCGAGCCGGGGTTGAGGACGAGGATGCGTCGTGCGGTCATCGAACCGGCAAGGGTGCGGCCGACGGCGCGGCGACCGGGTGTTCGGCGACGAATTCGACCGCGGCGTCGACCATCTGCAGGTTCAGGTCGACAAGATTCTTCTTCTTCAGCGCGTGCGGGATGACCCGCCGGAGGATGTCGATCGCCGGGAACCCTTCGATCGCTGCGTACGCAGCAAGCAGCACGACGTTTGCGGCACCCTGGAATCCGATATCCTGCGCGATCTTCGACGCCGGAATCATGCAGTACCGCACGTCGCTGCGCGCCGGCTCGCGATCGATCAGCGACGAGTTTGCTACGATCAGCCCGCCCGGTACGACCGAACCCTCGAACGCGTCGATGCTCGGCCCGTTCAGCGCTATCAGCGTCGTCGGCTCGTCGACGAGCGGCGAACCGATAGATTCCTCACTGACGATCACGCTTGCGTTGGCCGTTCCGCCTCGCATCTCCGGTCCGTACGACGGGAGCCACGTTGCGTGCAGACCTTCGGATATCGCGCAGTTCGCCAGCAGGATGCCGGCCGACAGCACGCCCTGACCGCCAAAGCCGGCGACCTTCACCCGTTGTTCCGGGAGTCCTGTCACGCGGTCGATCGTTTCGATCTCGCTCTGCGATCCGAGTAGCCTCACCATCTCGTCGTCGGGAATCGGTCCCGACGGGTCACGCGCAGCACGCGCGGTCGCAACGGCGCCCGGCGTGCCGGTGTCGCGAAAAGACTTGACCGGAAAAGCCGGCTCCAGGTTTTCGATGAGCCACTTCCGCGCGTCCATCGGCGTCAACTTCCAGTTGATCGGGCACGGAGAGAGTATCTCGACGAAGCTGAAGCCGACGCCGTCGATCTGATTCTTGAGCGCCTTACGGACCGCTCTGCGCGCCTTCAGAACCCGGTTGCCGTCGCCGAGCGACACGCGTTCGACGTAGACCGGCGCGGATAGCGCCGACATCAGTTCGCACATCCCGATCGGGTTGCCGTCGGTCGCGGCCGAACGTCCTGTCGGTGTGGTCAGCGTCTGCTGTCCGATCAGCGTCGTCGGCGCCATCTGGCCGCCGGTCATTCCGTAGATCGCGTTGTTGACGAAGAAGACGGTGATGTTCTCGCCTCTGTTTGCCGCGTGGATGATCTCCGCGGTACCGATGCCGGCCAGATCGCCGTCGCCCTGGTAGCTGATGATCACCGCGTCGTCGTGGACTCGTCGCATACCGGTCGCGACCGCCGGAGCGCGTCCGTGAGCGCACTGGATGTTGCCGGTGTCGAAGTAGTAGTACGCGAACACGCTGCACCCGACCGGGCTGCAGAAGATCGTGCGATCGCGGACGCCGAACTCGTCGATCGCCTCGGCGATCATCTTGTGCACCGTGCCGTGGCCACAGCCCGGGCAGTAGTGCGTCGTCTGCTGTCCCGCTCCCTTTCGCTCGAAGGTGTCGTAGAATGCATCCGGTTTCTTGTGCTTGATCATCGCTGTCCTGCCTTCTGTGCCGCCATCTCCAGCACCTGTTCGGCCGTCGGTACCTGCCCGCCGAGCCAGTTGAGTCTGTGGACCCTGACCGACGGTGCCGCGAGCTGGACGTCGTCGGCCATCATCCCGTCGTTAAGCTCGACCACTGCAATCTCGCGCACGGGCCCCTGATCGACCAGCTCCGCTATGCGCGTGCGAGGGAACGGAAAGACCGTCTTCGGCCGCAGCAGTCCCGCGCGAACCCCGCGCGCACGCAGCCGCTGCACCGCGGTTAGGCAGATCCGCGCGGTTATCCCGAACGCAACGAAGAGCGTGTCGGCGTCGTCGGTAAACACCTCTTCCCAGTCGGTTATCTCGGCTTCCATCTGGTCGTACTTGGCCTTCAGTTTCCAGTTGTGCGCGGCCTGATCCGCGGTGCTCATGTGGATCGACGTGATCAGGTTGTCGCGCGTTTCCGACGTAGCGCCGAGCGCCCACGGCTTGGCCGGCGCGTGATGCACGCTGTCCGGGATCTCTACCGGCTCCATCATCTGCCCGATGTACGCGTCAGAAAGGATGAAAACGGTCACGCGGTAGCGGTCGGCGATGTCGAACGCATGCGCGGTCATGTCGCACATCTCCTGAGCCGAGTTGGGCACGTAGACCGCATTGTGGTAGTTGCCGTGCCCCCCGCCCTTGACGACCATGTTGTAGTCGCTCTGCTCCGGCCAGATATTTCCCAGACCGGGCCCGGCGCGCTGAACGTCGACGATCACGCACGGGAGTTCGGCACCGGCTATGTAGGAGAGCCCCTCGGCCATCAGGCTTACTCCGGGTCCACTGCTTGCGGTCATCGTCCTGGCACCAGCGCCTGCTGCGCCGTAGATCATGTTGATCGCGGCCACCTCGCTCTCTGCCTGCAGAAAGTGGCGTCCCGTTCGCGGAAAGAAGTCGGCGGCGGCGTGCGCGATCTCGCTCGCCGGGGTGATCGGATATCCGAAGAAGTGCGTCGCGCCCCCGACTAGCGCGCCGTGCACCACCGCTTCGTTGCCCTTCATCAGCTGCTTCATTCGGCATCCTCCCGATCGGCCGGTTCGTTGCGGTAGACGGTGATCGCGCCGGGTTCGGGACACGAGTAGAAACAGAGTCCGCACGCGGTGCACGTCTCTTTCTCGAATCGCGCGTACTGGTACCCGAGCTGGTTCATCTTCGATCCGATCACCAGGCAGTGCTTCGGGCACGTCTCCACGCACACCTTGCATCCCTTGCAGAGACACGAGTCGATTCTGACGAAATTCCGCACGTTTGTATTGATTGGAGCAGTTGCCATGGATCCTCCGGTCATATTCCCTGAAACGCTTCGTCGTCGCCGTACCCGAAGAAGTTGATCTCGCTGACGAGTGCGGTCACGGCCGGCGACGCGCCTCCGACGACAATCATGTGGTCGGGGCATCCGAGTCGATTGCACGCCGAGATGAAATCGCCGGGTCGCGGTAGCAGGAGTTTGATCCGGCGCTCCGAATCGCATCCGGCCGCGCCGCACTGCCCGTGTACAACGAGCGAAACGCTGCACGTCGGGCAGACCGCGTCAGCGTACATCGTCGCGTGGGTATCGTCGATCAGAAAGTCGAACAGCTTCGCGTGACTACCCCAGAACGCGTCGATGTAGATCCTGTTGCGCGACTCTCCCCGGTGAATCGTGATCCCGATCGACGGCTCGTCATGAATTCGCACCGAATCGGACATCAGACTATGTCCGTTCGGGCACCGAAGCTCCTCGACGACCAGGAACTCATTGCCGTGCCGATGCACGAACTTCATCCCGTCGGGGAGCACGTCCAGGAATTCTCGCGGTATCGAACGATGAATCAACTCCATAGTCGGCCTCTCCACCATTGTAAACCGGGAATGCCGATTGCGAAAGGGTATCCGAGCGAGCGTCCGGCATGGTACAAAGCGTTATGGCTCCCTTTACACGTCGACGCCTCCGGGGCCCGAGGCGCGCGTACTGCGCGTCGTTCCTGCTGACGCTGGCTTCGCTCGCCGCTGCGTTCACCGCGGCGCCCCTGGCGGCCGATGAGGGCCCGACGCTCTACTACTTCTGGCAACAGGGCTGCCCCCACTGCGAGGCGATGGCTCCGTGGCTCAACACGCTCGCGACCGAGTACCCGGCGCTGCAGATATCGAAGATCGAGGTCGGCCGCACCCCGGAGGGGCTCGATCTGCTGCGCGAGCTGTCGGCGAAGTACGGGATCACCCGTCTGGGCGTGCCTGCGGTGTTCCTGGGGCACCGCGCGTGGGTCGGGTTCAACCCGACGGTGACCGCGGGGATCCGCTTGGCGGCGGCCGAGTGCGTGACCGACGGCTGCATCGACGCGCTGAGCGACCCCTTGCCCGAGCGCCAACTTGTCGACGACGGTGGGGCAGCCGGCGATGCCGGCGCGGCGGCGTCCGGTGCCGGGGCCGACGATGTCGATCGCGACCGGTTCGAGTCGATGCCTCTGTACGCCGCGACCGCGCTCATTGCGCTCCTTGACGGGATCAACCCGTGTTCGCTCTGGGTGCTCACCTTCCTGTTGGGAATGGTGGTCCACACCGGTTCGCGACGGAAGATGCTCCTTGTCGGCAGCGTCTTCCTGGTCACGACCGCGCTGATCTACGGCCTCTTCATCGTCGGTGTCGTCCAGGCGATGGCACTCCTGTCGTTCGTGCCGTGGATCCGCGTGGTTGTCGCGCTCCTCGCGTTCGCGATGGGCGCGGTCAACGTGAAGGAGTTCTTCGTCTTCGGTCGCGGACCGTCGCTGTCGGTATCGGCCGCGCAGAAGCGACGCTTTGGCGACCGCGTGCGCAGGCTCTTCGCGTCGGACCGGTCGCCACTCGCGCTCGCCGGCGGTACCGCGCTCCTGGCCGCCGGGATCGCGCTGGTGGAGCTGCCGTGCACCGCGGGGTTCCCGGTCATCTGGAGCGGGCTGGTCGTCGACGCGGGCGTCACGCTCGCGGCATTCGCCGGACTGCTCGCGCTCTACCTGGTGATCTATCTGATCGACGAAGCGGTCATCGTCGGCGCGGCGACGATCGCGTTCAGGCGGCTGTCGATGACCGAAACGCGCGGCCGCAGGCTCAAGCTCATCGGCGGCGTCGTGATGATCGCGCTCGGCGGCGCGATGCTCGTCGCCCCCGCGCTCCTGGAAACGCTCGCGGGTACCGCGATCCTGTTCGGCGGCGCGATCGCGCTCGCGGTCGCGGTGATCGTCGTCGAGTCGCGCATTAAGCGCCGACCGGACGCGCGATCCGCGCCCGGGCGATCGCGACGGAGCCGAAGATGACTTTCCGGAACGACGGACCCACTTTGAACGGCCGGCGTGACAGCCGCACGGTGAGCGCCCTCGTCGTGTTGGCTCTTGCTGTCATTGTGCTCGGTCTTGCCGGTGCGTGCGCGCGCGGTCGTCCCGAGTCGGTCGTGCTCGAGTACTACTACGAGGTGATCTGCCCGTCGTGCCCAGAGTCCGTCCGGAGCGAGCTCCAGGGGAGCGAAGTGCGCCTGCTCGGGAACGTTCACGACCACGTGTCAGCCGAGTCGCGCGACGTGATGCACGGCGACGGTATGGAACGCCTGCGACAGACCGCTTTGAAGCACGATGTTGATACTAATGCGCTGATGCTGCCGATACTCTTCGTCAACGGCGAGCTCTACGTCGGCTTTGACGCTATTGACGAGTATCTGCGTACCTGGGGCAAATGACCGGACCAAAAGGAGAATGTATGCCTGACCAACCCAACGTAGTAGTCCTGTTCACCGACGATCAGCGCTTCGACACGATCGGCGCGCTTGGCCATCCGGTCGTCAAGACGCCGAACATCGACGCGCTCGTAGAGCGCGGGACGAGCTTCACTCACGCGCACATCCCGTCGGGGCAGCACGGCGCGATCTGCATGCCGAGTCGCGCGATGCTCCACACGGGGCGCACGCTCTTTCACCTCGACGGTGCCGGCGAGTCGATCCCACGCGACCATACGCTCCTTGGAGAGGCGCTGCAGGAGGCGGGGTACGCGGCGTTCGGCACCGGCAAGTGGCACAACGGCCACGAGTCGTACGCGCGGA
>RECL01000362.1 GCA_007694025.1 Spirochaetaceae bacterium | reverse complement strand
TGGCCGGGGTCGCGTACGCCGCGTCCAAGTTCGCGCTCGCGTCGCTCGGCGTCTTTGGAGGAGCCGAGCTCGCCGAAGCCGGCATTCGGATGACGACGATACACCCCGGTGAGGTCAACACGCCGATCCTCGACCAGCGCGCGGCGCCGCCGCCGCCGGAGAAACGCGAACAGATGGTGCAACCCGCGGACATCGGCGCGCTCGTCGTGCTGATCGCGGCGCTCCCGCCGACGACGCACGTCGCCGAAATGGTCGTCAAGCCGCGGTATCAGGAAATCATCTAAACGGGTCGCGGGGCCGGCCGAGCCACGGCGCGCGGCCGTCGCTTTGCCGGTCAACCTGGAAACAGAACCAGAAAGAGCAGCCAGCCGATGAAGGCGGTCGCGATGATCGCGGCGACGATCGGGAGCAGGACCTGGAAGGCAGCGAGGACGAGCGCAAGCGTCGTGCGCAGACGCTGGTCTTTCACGATACCGGATGGACCAGGTGGCACGCGACCTGACGGCCGGTTGCGGTCGGCTTGAGCTCAGGGACGATCCGGCTGCACACGTCCATCGCGTGCTGGCACCGGGTGTGAAACGGACAGCCCGACGGCGGGTTCGCCGGGCTCGGGACATCGCCCTTCAGGATTATCCGCTTCTTCCTGATCGTCGGATCGCTGACCGGGATCGCCGACAGGAGCGCCTGGCTGTACGGGTGGAGCGGCTCGCGGTAGAACTCCGACTTGGCTGCGACCTCAACAAGCTTGCCCAGGTACATCACGCCGACCCGGTCGGCCATGTGCCGCACGACGCTCAGATCGTGGCTGATGAACAGGTACGTCAGCTTGAAGGAGTCCTGGAGATCCTCGAGCAGGTTGATGATCTGACTCTGAATACTGACGTCGAGCGCCGATATCGGTTCGTCAGCGACGACGAAGCCGGGGTCGAGCGCGAGCGCGCGCGCAATGACCACCCGCTGTCGCTGCCCACCGGAGAACTCGTGCGGATAGCGGGTCACGTGGTACGGCTGCAATCCGCAGCGTACCAGGACCTCTTTGGCTCGCTCCTTCGCCTCGGCTCCAGTCGCGATGCCGTGCGCCGATACGATCTCCTTGATCGCGTTTCCGACGGTCATCCGCGGGTTGAGCGCGCTGTACGGATCCTGGAAGACCATCTGCATGTCTCTTCGCAGTTCGCGCATTCGCGACGGATCGGCTGCGAGCACGTCTTCACCGCGATAGCGGACACTCCCGCCGGTGGCTCCGGTCAGCCTTAGCACTGTGAGGCCCGTTGTACTCTTGCCGCACCCGCTTTCGCCGACGAGCGCGAACGTTTCTCCCGGAGCGATGTCGAAGCTCACGCCGTCGACCGCGCGCACGTGCCCTGTTATCTGGCCGAACACCCCCGTCCTGATCGGAAAGTGCTTCTTCAGGTCGCGTACCGACACGACCGGTTCGGGTGCGCTCATACGGCCTCCTGCGTGCTCAGCGCGCGGCTCTCATCGGCCGACAGATCGTGGTGGAGCCAGCACTTGACCGTATGGCCGTCCTTCAGTGAGCTCTGCGGCGGCATCCGTTCGGCGCACACCGCCATCGCGTGCGGGCAGCGCGGGTGAAAGGGACACCCTCCGGGCATCTGGAGCGGGTTCGGGACGTTTCCCGGGATGAACACAAGCCGATCACGATCCTGTTCAATCGTTGGCCGAGAGTTTATGAGTCCCTGCGTGTACGGGTGTTGCGGGCTGTGAAAAAGCGTCACGACGTCGGCCTGCTCTACGATCTTGCCCGCGTACATCACCGCGACGCGGTCGGCCATCTCCGCGATGACGCTCAGGTCGTGCGTGATGAACAGGATCGCGGTCCCGATCCGCTTCTTCAGGTCGCGCATCAGCTCCAGAATCTGTGCCTGGATCGTCACGTCGAGCGCGGTCGTCGGCTCGTCGGCGATCAGAAGCTTCGGATTGCAGCTGAGCGCCATCGCTATCATCACGCGCTGGCGCATGCCGCCGGAGAAGCGGTGCGGGTACTCGTCGATCACTTCGTCGGCGCGCGGAATCCCGACCAGGCGCAACATCTCGATCGCGCGCGCGCGCGCGTCGGTCGCATTCAGGTTCTGGTGGAGCCTGATCGCTTCTGCGAGTTGGTTCCCGATCGTGAACACGGGATTGAGGCTCGTCATCGGCTCCTGGAAGATCATCGCGACGTCGTTCCCGCGAATCCTGCGAATGTCGTCGCGCGACAGCGCGAGCAGGTCATCGCCGTTGAGCAGTATCTGACCGCCCTCGATCTTTGCCGGTGGAGTCGGCAGGAGCCGTAGAATACTCAGCGATACCGCTGTCTTCCCGCAGCCGCTTTCTCCGACCAGCCCGACGACCTCGCCCGCACCGATGTCGAACGATACGTCGTCGACCGCGCGGACGGTTCCGGCGTCGGTGATGAAACTGGTCTGGAGATTCCTGATTTCGAGTAGCGCGGCCATCGGCTCCCCTATCGAGTCTTCGGGTCGAGCGCGTCGCGTAGACCGTCGCCGACCAGGTTGAATCCGAGCACCATCAGCAGAATCGCGATCCCGGGAAACGTCGTCAGATGATGGGCGGTTCTGATGTACGCTCGCCCGTTACTGAGGATCGCTCCCCATTCGGGGGTTGGCGCCTGCGCGCCAAGCCCCAGGAATCCGAGCCCCGCGGCCCACAGGATCGACGTCGCGATCTGAAACGTGCTCTGCACGATGATCGGCGCCAGGCAGTTGGGCAGCACGTGCTTGAAGATGATCGCGAAATCCCGAAGTCCGGCGGCGCGCGCCGCGGCGATGTAGCTCTGTTCCTTCACCGACAGCACCGAACCACGGACCAGCCGCGCGTATATCGGTACGCTCGCGATACCGGTCGCGATCATCACGTTCTGGACCCCGACCCCGAGCACCGTCACGACGACGATCGCGAGAAGGATTCCCGGAAACGCGATCATGATGTCGATGAACCGCTGCGTGATCATGTCGAGCTTTCCGCCGTAGTAGCCACTGAGCGCGCCGATGGGGATCCCGATCACCGCACCGATCAGAACCGAGATGATCCCGATCGTCAGCGATATCCGCCCGCCGTAGAGGATTCGGCTGAACAGGTCGCGACCGAGCTCATCGGTGCCGAGCAAGTGGCCCGACCCGGCGGGCTGGAGTCGGTTCGCAAGCGACGTGTCGGTCGGACTGTGCGTCGTCAGGACCGGCGCAAGAAGCGACGCCAGGATGAACACCCCGATGATCACGATTCCGACAACCGCCGCGCGGTTGCGCAGCAGGTGCTTCACGATCTCCCTGAGCTCGCTCGTCTTCACGTTTCCCGGTGCGCTCGGTAAGCCCGCCGCGGGTGCGCCAACGACTGCGTCGACCTGTTCGGGTGCTTCGCTCATGATACCTCCGACCTACTCGCCGCCGGCATGATAGTGGATCCGCGGGTCGAGGAATGCGTAGATGATGTCGACGACCAGATTGATGAGGACGAACAGCAGCGCAAGGAGCATCACGGTGCCCTGGACTACCGGGTAGTCGCGCCGAAGGATCGCGTCTACCAGTAACCGTCCGACGCCGGGCCACGCGAAGACTGTCTCGGTCAGCACTGCTCCTCCGAGCAGGATGCCGAACTGGAGGCCGAGCACCGTTACGACCGGAATCAGCGCGTTCTTGAGCGCGTGCTTGTACGTGACGACCTGCTCGGCCAGGCCCTTTGCGCGCGCGGTTGTGATGAAGTCCTGCCTGAGCACGTCGAGCATGCTCGATCGGGTGATCCGCGCAAGGAGCGCGGCGCTTGCCATGCCGAGTGTGATGCTCGGAAGAACCAGGTGACGAATCGTGCCCATGCCCGTTGCAGGCAACCACCGCAGCTGAACCGCGAAGAGCAGCTGGAGCATCAGTGCCATCCAGAAGACGGGAGCCGCGACGCCGATCAGCGCGACAACCATGCTTGCGTTGTCGAACAGCGAGTTCCTCCGGGTCGCAGACACGATCCCGGCGGACACGCCGATCAGCGTCGCGAGGACGAGCGATATCGTCGCCAGCAGCATCGTCCTGGGGAACCGCTCGCGAATCTCCGTGGTGACAGGTCTGCCGCTGAAGATCGACTGTCCCAGGTCACCGCGAACGAATCCGGCCATGAACAGCCCGTACTGCACCGGCAACGGCCGGTCCAGAGCGTACGCTACGCGGACCTGTTGGATGAACTCAGGGGTCGCGTTGACGCCCGCGATCGCGCGCGCGGGGTCACCCGGCAGGAGCCGGATCACCGAGAACACGATGATCGATACGCCCAGAACGACCGGAATCGTCAGCAGCAGACGCCGGACAATGTATTGATACAAGATCGAGTCCTTTGTGGAGAGTCCATGGCCACGCACGCGCCGGGAAGACTGGTCACGGCTGTCGTGCGCGGTCAAAGACCCCCGACCCGCGAACGGGTCGGGAGCAAGAGTCTAGTTGGCGAAGAACGCGTCCCACGCGCTCACGTTCTCCAGCGGGTGGTGGATGATGCCACGTACGTTCGAGCGAACGGCGTTGATCTGTCCGCCGTTGTAGAGGAAGATCCACGGAGCGTCGTCCCAGATCAGCTGAACCGCTTCCGCGTACATTTCACGGCGTCGGGCCGTGTTTGTCTCGACACGTGCAGCGTCGAGCAGCTCGTCAACGCGCTCGTTCTTGTAGAACCCGCGGTTGTTGCCGTTCGGGTTCCACTGTCGCGAGTGCAGCAGCGCGAACAGACCGTAGTCGGCGTCGAGTGTAACCGTTCCCCATCCGAGCATGTACGCGTCGTACTGCGCCTGATCGGGCGGCTGCGCGGTGAAGCTCAGGTAGCTCGACCACTCGCGCGTCTCGAGCGTCGCGTTGATCCCGACGGCGCGAAGCATATCCTGCACCGCTTCCGCGACCGTCGCATCGAGCGGGTAGCGGCCGGTCGGGTGGTGAAGCGTCATGCTGAATCCGTTCGGGAAGCCGGCTTCCGCCAGAAGCTGTCGGGCTCGAGTCGGATTGTACTCGTACGGGCCGACCGATGCGTGGCCGAACACCGCGTCGACGATCGGTGCATCCGCGACGATCGCGCTTCCCTGGAAGATCGTGTCGACGATCAGCTGTTTGTTGATCGCGTGATTCAGCGCACGACGCACAACCGGGTTATCGAACGGTGCCTTCAGGTTGTTGAACCCGATGTAGATCGTCCGGACGCTGGTCTGGAATACGACGTCAACGTTTGGATCGCGCTGAAGGCGCGCAACGTCCTGCGGCGGAACCGCCATCACGACGTCTGCTTCACCGGTCTCGATCGCGACCATGCGCGCCGATTCTTCCGGGATGAAGTTGAACACGAGGTTCGGGATCTGCGGCGTGTTGCCCCAGTAGTTGTTGTTCACGGTGAGCCGGATGCTGTCGCCGCGGTTCCAGCTCGCCATCGTGTACGGACCGGTTCCGACCGGAATCTCGAACGTGTCGCGCGGAGCGAGTCCGGCGATCTGGCGCGGGCTCACGATGCCGATGAAGCTGTGCGACAGGTGCGACAGGATCGGAGCGAACGGCTGGGCGAGTCGTAGCTGCAGCGTGTACTCGCCGGTTGCGACGATCTCACGGATGCTACCCAGAAGGAATGCGTACGCCGCGCCGACGTCCGGGTTCACGAAGCGGTCCAGGTTCGCCTTCACCGCCTGAGCGTTCAGTGGCTCGCCGTCGTGGAAGGTGACTCCCTGGCGGATCTGGAAGGTCCAGACCGTGCTGTCCGCGTTCGCCGACCAGCTGGTCGCGAGCATCGGGACGAGCGTTCCGTCCTCCTCCATATAAATGAGACGTTCGACGACGTGCTCACCTACCGTTGCCGCGGGCGCCGATGTCATCCGGACCGGATCGAGCGACTCCGGCTCCGCACCGATCGCGATGGTCAGCGTGTTGCGCGGGCCGGCCGCCTGCTGCGTTCCGGTCGCGAACAACGGCGTCACCGCAATCGCGGCGATCAGCAGCGCCAGAACGACGATGCCGAATCGTTTGCTAGTGTGCATACATTTCTCCTTTCTATAAAAATGCTACCACTGAGTATAAGTATACC
>RECL01000078.1 GCA_007694025.1 Spirochaetaceae bacterium | reverse complement strand
CTGCTTGGACGTGTCCCGACCTGCCGCTGAAGTTGAGCGCCCGAATAGGTGGGTTAGCCGCTCTGTCACCTTCATCGACGCCGGCGTAGGTGGTAGTACACCACATCACCCATCTGCGGCGGATACGATCCGACGCGTCCGACAGCAAAGGCTTCGCTTACGTTTGTCACGTGAACTCTCCTTCCTACATCCGCAACCAGCGGGCCTAGGGTGGGGTCGTATGGTCCGTCGTGGGGGCGGATGGTGGCTACGTGGCCGGAGGCGCCGGTGGGGTTGATCCAGGTGGCTACGGCGAACTCTCCGCGGTTGGCAAGATCCTGCGCGTGCTCGGCGGTGACCCTGAAGACCGTCCGGTTGTCGGGAGACGTGACCCAACCCGCCTGCATCGCAAGGCGCTCGCCAATCTCATTCGCAGTCGTGTAGTAGCGGTCCTTGCCGCCCGTCAGGTAGCGCGTGTCGATCCCGACGCCCTCCGCGATATCGCAGACCGCCTGGTTACACCACGTGAAGGACGGATTCGGCGGACGCATCGCCGGCCCGCCGGCCCCCGGCGCCAGCAGCGGATTCGACATCGCTCGGTCCTGCTCCAGCATCAGCAGCGCCCTCAAATCCGCACCCGGATCCGGTAGTACTGCTGAAACGATGTCGAAGGGTCCAAACGCCCGCTGAGCCGGTGTCTCCTGCCGCAGGTAGATCGCCGGGATCGGGATCGACGCGACCGGAACCGGCGGGCGCGTGACCGGAGCGGGCAGTGTCACGTTGACCGGTTCGCGCGCAAGACCAAGCCGATCAATATGGTTGACCGGATCGCCGTTGACGTAGGTGTACCAGTTGAAGCCGTCGCGAACCGGATCCCGCGTCGTGAAGCGACCCGTGACCGGATCGTAGTCGCGAAACCCGAAGTCGATCAGACCCGTAGTGCCGTCGACCCGCTTCCCGGAGAACCCGTGCGGGCCGGAAGGCGCGGTGAGCGACGACCCAAACGCATCGTACCGGTAGACCGCGCTCAGCACGCCACCCGAGCCCGTCGCCGCATGGAGCGATCCCGTCGCGTCGTGGTGGAGATAGCTCACCCCGTCGACCCCCGCAACCGATACCGCCCGCGACCCGATCGTCACCTGCGTATGTGTCTGCCAGCCCGATTGACCAGAGCCGGGAACGCGTGGTGTGTAACGCCCCGCGTGCGGCACGACCGGCTTGACCAGCTCGCCTGGGTCGACCGGCATCGCCGACAACCAGTCGCTGCGCGATGATAGCGAGTGGCCGACGCCGTCGTAACGGTACACCGTCGACAGCGTGGCGCCCGGAGGCTTTATCAGGTCGTGACCACCCGACTCGGTTCGAGCGATCCGACGGCCCAGAGCGTCGTACGCGTAGGTTACGGTAGTCGCGTCGAGCGACGCGTGCGCCAACCGGTTCTGTGCGTTATACCGGTAGTCGACTCGACCAGAGGCACTGTGCTCCCCGATCAGATTGCCCGCCACGTCGTGAGCGTACGCCGTCGCACCCGCTCTGGCAAGTCTACCAGAGCCGTCGTACGTATACTCGATAGCCCCGGCGTCGGTACGCCACTCGATTCGGTCTCCCGCGCCATTGTACGCGAACGACTCGGTCCAGACCGCCTGATATGCCGACACAGCCGGCTTCGAAAGGCGACCAATCGCGCGATATGCAGCGCCTATTTCGACAGCCTCGTCGGGCGTGACGTCGAGGTAGTCGCTCAGTACCGGCGAAGCGGATGCGCTGACCGCAACGCCGAATCTGCGAAGCAGCGCCAGATCCGCATCACGCTTCGGCCCAGCAAGCGGATACTGGACCCGGGAGAGCCGCCCGGTCGCGTCGTAGCGATAACCGGTGACCGCGCCGTCGGAATCGATGTCGAAGATCCTCCGTCCGGCGTCGTCGTAGACGTGAGCGACGCCGAAGAGTACGGCGCCACGCGGTTCACGCACCGTCGTAGCGTGAATCCGTCCGGCCGCGTCGCGCGTCATCTCCTCGCCAACGCCGTTTGGATGGAGGACACCGGTCAGCAACCCCGAACGATCGTACGACACGGTCGTTCTACCCGCCGCCGAATCGACGACCTCTGAAAGCATGCCCGACCGATCGTACTCGTACGCGGTGACGGTTCCGGCGTACCGGTCGGACCGGATCAGCAGCCGACCAGCCCTGTCGTACTGGTACGCGATGTCATTTCCCGTCGCGTCGCTTCGCGCTCCGGTCAGACGTCCGACGCGATCGTAGACCAGTTCGACCCGATCGTGCTGATTGGCGGCTTCGATCACGCGACCGGCGCGGTCGTAGCGGTACGCGGTCTGCGTGCCATCGGAGTAGCGAACCGACACCAGCCGGCCGGCCGCGTCGTAGTCGTTGATCGCGGTGATTCCGGCAAAGTCGGTCACCGACTCTACCCTGCCCGCTGAGTCGTAGCTGATCCGCCGGATCGCCCCGTTCGGCGCCGTTTCGGCGATCACCCGCCCGTGGTGATCGACCTGATAACGGTGCAGGCGACCGGCCCCGTCGGTCTGCGCGATCAGATTACCCGCGGCATCGTACTCGTAGAGCATCTCCATGGCGTCTCCGTTCCACACACTGAGCAGCTGCCCGGTCGGATCGTACCGGTAAGAGACCTGACGTCCGGTCGGATCGATCTCCATCACGACGCGTCCGACCGCGTCACGCGCGTACACCGTCGCTGCACCGAGCGGTCCGACCGACGATACGAGCTGACCCGACGTGTTGTACTCGAATCGTCGCGTTCGCCCCTCGGCATCGGTGATCGTCGCGACACCACCCATGACGTGCCAGCCGTATTCGGTCCTGCGTTCCGTCTCCCCCGGATCGACCCGGACCGCCAGACGGCCGACCGGGTCGTACTCGAATCGAGTGATCAGCCCGTTCGGATCGATCGTCCGCGAAAGCTGGCCATCGGGCCGGTAGAAGTTTGTCTGGATCCCACCTTCAGGATCGGTGATCGACACCGCGCCGTCGCGGTCGTACGACATCGACCAGCGCGCACCTTCGGCGTCGACGAATGCCGTCATGCGACCGATCGCATCGTACTCGTACAAGGCGACGCGGAGAGCCCCGCGCCGGGCTTCGACGAGCCGGCCACGAAGGTCGTAGCGGTACACGTCGCGCAGCCCGGTTCCGTCGACCCGCTCGACAACCGCGCCGTAGGGATCCAGAAGGCGCTCGTCGATGGTAATCCCGTCGGGATCGATCAGTCTTGTCGTCCGGGAGCGCACGTCGTGGAGCGACCTCCACACCGACCCGCGGGGATCGGTCCAGCCGCGAAGCACGCCACCCGGATCGTAGTCGAACCGTTCGCTTCGCGGAACTCCGGCGATATACCACGACTTCTCAACCGGCAGACCGTCGGCGTTGTACCGATACTCCACGCGGTGGCCGACCGGATCGGTCACTGCGGTGATCCTGCCCTCATGGTCGTACTCGTAGCGTTCGGTCGCTCTGGTTTCAACGTCGCGCCCGAGCGTCACGCGGCCTCGCGCGTCGTACTCGAACTCTGTGCGACCGACATATGAATCGCTCCCAGAGCGAACCTCTCGTGCGATCGGAAGGCCATCGGCGTCGTACTCGAAAGCGACCGAGTCTCCGGCCGCGTCGATGACCGAACGCAGCAGCATCCGCTCGTCCCAGTCGAAGGTGGTCTCGCGTCCGTTGTCGACAACACGGATGATCTGGCCACGATCGCCATAGGAGTACTCGACCGCGTGGTCGTCGGGGCCGACGATCGTCGACACCGTTCCGTCGGCCCGGTACGTAACCCGAACCGTCCGGCCAACGGCGTCGGTGGTCGCGACAACCCGTCCCAACCGATCGGTCTGATAGGTCGCGACCAGTCCGATCGAATCCCTGACCCGAAGCAGATGGCCGAACGCGTCGTACTCATAGCTGAACACGTTCCCGCGCCGATCGATCCACCGCGATAGTTCCCCGGCCGCCGCGACCCCGGGCGCCACCCGGTCGTACCGGTCGATCGTACCGTCGGGATAGTCGACCCGCGCAAGGTTGCCGTGCGCGTCGTACGAGTAGCGGGTCGCGTTTCCGCGCCGATCGATGTGGGCAGCCAGCGCGCCGCCGTCCGCGTAGCTCCATCGCTCGGTCGACCCGTCGTCGTGGCGAGCGAGCACGGGTCGATCGCGGCCGCCGGCAGATCGCTCGTACATCATCTCAACCGCGTCGCCGCCGGCGCGATGTCGGACCGGGTTCCCGCGGGCGTCGTAGTAGGTGCGTTCGGATGATCCGTCGGGATGGATGACCTCGATCAGGCGAAGCGCCGCGTCGTACCGGTACTCGGTAGTTCTGCCCGCGGGCGACGTGTGGAGGGCGCGTCCGCTCACCGTGACGTCGAATAACTCGACGTATCCCGCTTCGTCGACCGCCGCGGTCGCACGCCACACGCCACGGACGCGGTCGTACCGGTAGGTGCGTGCCGTCCCGTCCGGGTTGATCGCACGCGTCAGGAGCGTCTGCCCGTCGCGCACGTCGTACTCGTAGCGATGGAGCGCGCCCAGACGGTCGGTCACCTCCGTGAGCGTCCCGCCGGCGTACGCGTACGCAACCTTGGTAGACTCGGGGGCGATGATCCGGACGACGCGCCCGGCGTCGTCCCGGTCGAACCCGATCTCCCGCGATCGGGTATCGGTCAGGTGCGACAGTCGCTGCGCGTCGTCATAGTGGAACTCGAATGCGTTCCCATTGCGATCGACTACTGAACGCAGTTCTCCGTCGACCCCGTAGCGCCAGACGATTCGGTCGGCGTCGATGAGGGCCCAGGTCCGGTCGGTCAGTTCTACGAGGATCGCGTCACCCGGCTCAGCGGACTCGTATCGCAGACCGACGATCGGGCCAAACCGATCGAAGTCGGACCAGCGTGCGACGCCTGCGACCGACGTGAAGCGGCGCGGGCGTCCGTCGGGACCGATCACGGTGACCGAGTCGTTGCCGGCGGCGATGATCGCAGGGTCGGCCGATACCGATGCAAACCGGTCGTTCGCGCCGGTCCGCTCGTCGGCGATCGCCGCGGCGGCATGGAGCTCGGCTGCGCGGTCGCTGATGTCGGCCAGAATCGCGTCGAGCTCCGCGTGCGCCGCCGGGCCGATACTGGTCTGGATTGCGGTGCGCTCGCCGCGCAGACGATCGGCCTCTGCCTCAAGCGACCGGGCGATCGACGCGGCCTGGTCGGCCTGTGCACGCGCCGCCGACATCACCGCGTCGCGAAGCGGTCCGGTGTAGTCCATGGAGCGCAGCGCTCGTTCAAGCTCGCGCGCGACCGCGGCGGCCGCGGCGAGCTGCGCGATCCTGTCGCTTCGTTGCCCGATCGCCCGATCTATCCTTCGCGTGAGCTCCACTCGTGCTTCGGCAACACGGTCGGCAACGAGCGACACCGCGATCGCCGCGTCACGCGCGCCGGTCGATGTGCCAAATACGATTCGCGTGTCCAGACTCCAGCTCCACCCCGGGCCAAGCGATCCGGAAGCGGCGGTTGCGCTGCGGTACATTCGGGTGAGACTCATCGCGACCGCGACCGCGTCGAGCCGCACGTCGGTATACGTGACGGTGACTTCGCCGGTCGCGATCAGAACGGGATCGCCCACCGCGATCTGGTTCGCTTCGCGCGTCGATCCGTCGACGAGCGCAGCGTAGAGCCCGTCGACCGACGTTGCGGCCGCAATCGCGCGATCGACTTCATCCCGAGCCGTGGCCGTCAGTTCGACAGGTAGCTGCGTCAGTACGCCCGGGTCGGGCTCGGTCAGAGGCGGAGTATCGAAGTCCGCGGGGCGCGGCAGAGCGCCGGGACCGTCGACACCGGGTGGACCGTCGTACGCGACGGAGACGGTAACGGTCTCGACTACATCGGGAACCGACGCGATCACCCGTTCCGGGATCGTCTCGGTCGTGTCACCCGGGTCGAACACCGGAGCGGGCTCCGACGTGATCGAGGCCCCGACGTGCGTCACGTGCCCGTCGTTCGGTCCGCCGTGCGTGGTTTCGGTGTACGCGCCGCGCTCGGTGTAGCGTGTCGGGCCGCTCGTCCAGCCCTTGACGGTATAGCTCGATCTGACGACGGTGTAGCCGGGGATAACGACGCTATCGGTCACCGTGATCGTCCCGGCACCGAGCATCGCGGGCGCCACGATCGCGACCAGCGCGATCGTTGCGACTGCGATTGCGAGCGAGCACACGATGCACGCCGATCGCCGACCTTTGGTGATACCGCGCACGCTCACGGTAGCACCTCGTAGAAGAGGCGGTAGAGCAACCCGTGGCCACCGGCACCATCAATCGTCCAATGCGAGCACTCGGTGAACGCGAGCCGGTCGGTCCCGTGATACCCGCGAAACCACGCGGCGTGATGCGATCCCGCGGCGCTTCCGTCGGACTCCAGCGGAATCAGGTGCACCGACACGCCCGATGCCCGCCCGCCGCGCGACCAGGTCGCGAGCACCGCCGACCGGACCGCATCCTGTAGCTCGGCGGCCTCATCCCCGGCGATTCCGTGGTTCGCCGCGACAACGGCGCCAAGATCGGCAATATCGATCGCCAGGTCTCCGGGCGTCGCATAGAAGTCGACAAGGTCGTAGAAGAGCGTGTAGCGTACCGACCGGCGCAGCAGGTCGGTCGGGATCGATGCGAACACCGCATCGCTGAACGCGTTGAGCGCAGCGTTCACGCGCTCTGCCGCACGCAGGTCTACCGCGCTCATCGCATCGGGCGCCGACGTGAAACCGGGGGCCGACTCGACGATCGCGGCGGCAAGCGCCGCCGGGCTGCGGTCGGTCTGCAGAAAACGGCGCAGGAGCCACTCGTAGTCCCAACCGGACGGTGGCATCGATCCCTGCGACGCGACCAGGATCTTCGCGCAGCGACGCATTTCGTACGCGAGCTCGATTCCGGCGGTGAATGCCGAGTCGAACCCGACCACATCGAGCGTGCCAGACGATGCGAGCGGAACGCTCGCGACGACATCGGCGATCGCCGCTGCGGAGAGTTCACCGCCTGAGACCGGATCGACGATCGGGGCCCTCACCCCGCGCCCGGTGCCCCAGAAGAACAGCGCGGCGCGTTCGGGCCGGTACCGGTCGCGCGCGAAGCGAAGGAACCCCCCGAGCGTGCCCGGATCACCCGCATCGAGCGCTGCATCGCGGTCGGGATGCAGACCGAGCTCGCCAGACTCGAGCGGGATCGATACCACCGCGTCGCTTCCGACGGGATCGTCGGCGACCTCGTAGAGTCGACTGCGCGCGCCGGTGGCGAGCACGCTCACGACCACGCCGGTTCCGGCCAGACCGACCGACTCCATCCTGTTGAGAGTGTCGATCACCGCCGACGCGTGTTCGCCGCCGGGCGCCATGTAGACCAGGATCAGCCACGGAACTCCCGGTGAGGTCAGCAGCGACGTCCGGTCGGCGTCGACGACGAGCCCGTCGGTGCACGATGAGAACGCCACGGCACCGGCAAGAGCCACCACAGCGGCCGCGCGGCTCATCGCGACGACACCGGCGGGTGAGGATCTCCCGCGACGCGACGATTCGTTCCATCCGGGTACGACACGCGCGTCACCCTGAACCGGGTCACTACGACGGCTGGCGTAGCCGGCGGCACAACGTCATCGATACTCGTGCAGAACCCGCGCGCCTCGCCGGAGGGGATGTCGGCTCGCACGTCGACTACGATGGAGCTGCCATCGGGCGGGATTGGCCGACCGTCGGCGTCGTACACGTCGAACGACACGCGAACCGCCGAGAGCGCACGCGGCTCCTCATTCGTGATCGTGTAGTAGAGGCCTGCCCGATCGTGAAGCACCCCGCGCTCGCCAACAACTACCGCGACCAGGTCGGCGTGGACACGTACGCCCGCGAGTCCAAGCGCGCAACCGACGACGACGATCAGAGCCAGCGGCACGGCGCCCGAGGCAACCGCGACGCGCGCAAGAAGGACGGCTCGAACCGATCCGATCATGATGCCCCCTTCGCCCGTTTCAGAAGCAGCACGAGCGTTCGCGCTGTTAACGGGGCAAGGAGGCGTGATGCTTCAGCTATTGCACACAACGATCGCCGATGCGGATGGCCAGGCAGCGGCTCTCCGGCTATGCGTGCTCGTTGCGACGCTCGTGACGGTCACCGTCACCGAGCTGCGCAGTGCGCGCGTTCCCGACTGGTTGGTCGGGTTCGTCGTCGCGATCGCGATCGCGCTCTGCAGATCGATCGACAGCGCAGTCGCAACGGTGTTCGCTGCCACCGCGGGTCTCGCCGCGGCGGTCGCCGCGCGCGCGGCGACCGCGGGAGGCCTGGGTCTGGGCGACGTGAAGCTGTCGGGAGCCCTGTTCGCGCTTGTGGGCGTTCCGACGGCGCTGCTCGGACACCTCTACGCGGTCGCGCTCGCGTTCGCCGCAATCGGGGCCGAGGCGATTCGTGAACGAGATCGTACCGTTTGTGAAGCAGGATTCCAGTTTGGCCCGTTTATCGTGACAGGAGTGGCCATTGCGTATCTGGCTGATATTGGGTGGTTGTAACGCGAGGTCGGGGCGACCGGTTCGCAGAGCCGCAGCGACGCTTGCACTGATCGCGTGGGTGGCGCTCGCGCCGGCTGCCGACACGCGACCGATACCGATCGTGGAACTGGAGTTCGTGAACGCACCGATCGCCGACATCGTCGTTGCGATCGCAAGCGCCGCTGGGGTAGCGATCGTCGTAGACGATACGGTGAGCGGGTACGCGTCGTACTACTTCGATCCGATGCCGTTCGACGTTGCGCTCGAGGCCTTTGCGCGGCGGTTCGGGCTGTTCGTCTCCCGCGACAACGGGGTCTACACCGTCACCGCAGCGCTCATCTCGTTCGTCGATGATGCGCTCACGATCGACGCGCCGTCGGTCGATTCGGCCGCGCTCGTCCGGGCGATCTCCCGGGCGTCTCGAACCCCGATCGTCCACGCGTTTGCGGCGGGTATGCCGGTATCGCTGTTCACCGACGGCGCTTCCGTCGAAGAGGCTCTGCGTCGGATAGCAGCGCAGCTCCCCGACGCAGAGATCGCGTTCCGCGACGGGGTGTACCGGATTGCCCCGGTTCGCCCGGCGCCCGATCATGCGTGGCGCACCCCACCGGTGACGGTCGACGCGGCGGGCTTCTCGGTCAACACCGAGCGGGCGTCGTTCGTCGATCTGTTGACCGCGCTGTTCGTGGCCGGCGAGCGCGAGTACCACCTGCTCAAGCGATCGAACCCGATGATCGGACCGGTGCGAGTCAACCGCAGATCGTTTGACGACGCGCTGCGGCTGATCGTCGAACGCGCCGATGCGTCGTTCACGGTCGTCGACGGGGTCTACTATATCGCCGATGCAACGCCGCACGCAGCGCTCGCGCGGAGCATCGTCACCGAAGTGATCGTGCTGCGCTCGATTGCCCCGGCGGTACTCCTCGATCTGCTCCCGCCCGATCAGACGACCGACGTGACGATCCGCGCCGACCGCACCGACGATCGACTGACGATCACCGGGAACCCGATGAGCGTCGCGCGGATCGGCGACCTCGTCGATCTGCTCGACGTGCCCCCGGCGGGCCGTGGGTACCACCGATTCGACCTGGAGACGATCGATCCGACGCAGCTCCATGCGCTGCTCCCGCGCCATCTGGCGGGGCTTCCGATTACCGCCGTCTCGTCATCCCGGATCGTGGTACTGACTACGGCAGAACGCGCGGACGAGCTGCGCCGTTTCCTGTCCGCGATCGATCTGCCGATCGCGTCAACACTGATCGAGCTCGAGTACATCCGACTCGACCAGCTGATCGCAAACCTGCACAGCGCGACCGACCGGATGGCGATCGTGCCTACCGGCGATCCGTCGCGGTTCTTCTTCCGCGGAGACGACGCCGAGCTGTTGCGATTCCGGACCAGACTCAAACACATCGACCGGCCGTTGCCGCAGATCCGATACCAGCTTCTGGTGATCGAGTACAAGCAGGGCCGAACGCTCGACTGGGACGCGTCGCTGTCCAACGCGCTGAAGACGCCCGACTCGACCCAGGCCTTCCTCGCGGTCCTTGGCAACCTGCTGTCGCTGAGCTTCGACATCGTATCGACGTTCGGGTATCAGTTCGCGGTCCGGTTGAACTCGAGTCTGTCCGACGCTTCGGCAACCGTGCTCGCCGACACGACGATCAGCGGAACTTCCGGGCGCCAGGTCAGTTTTCAGAACACGTCCACGTACAGGTACCGCGATCCGGTCATCGATCCCGAGACGGGCGTCACCCGTCCCACAGGCGTCGTGCGCGAGATCACGTCGGGTCTCACGCTCCAGATCGAGGGCTGGGCCGGTGCATCGGACAGCGTCACGATGGACGTCGTCGCGACAGTATCGCGACGCGGAAGCGAAGGCGTCGCGAAAGGAAACCCTCCGCCAACGAGCGAGAAGGTCGTCCGCACGCACATTCGCACCACCGCCGGAACCCCGGTGATTCTCAGCGGACTGATCCAGAGCGAGACCGACTCGTCGTCGCGGGAAACGCCACTGCTCGGCCGCATTCCCGTGCTGGGGTGGCTGTTCCGCGGCATGGTCCGCAGCCGCGAGTCCACCGAGCTCGCGGTCTACATCGTCCCGTACGTCGACCGAGACCGGACCGACCGGCTTGGCGTAGAACAGCAGATGCTCGACGTGCTCGACTCGTTCAACCGGTCAGCGACGGCGGACACCCGATGACCTACACGCCAGGGTTCATGCAGAAACACGGGATAGCGCTGCTCGACGAGCGGGTCGACGCGGTGACGGTCGCGGTGGAGAACGAACCGACGCTCCGGCTGACCCGGATGCTCGAAGCGCTCCACTGCAGCGTCGTGCACTTCCGCCGGGTCGACCGCACCGAGCTGGTTGCGTCGATGCAGCGGTGCGCGGCCGCAGACCTTTCGTCGTGCCGCTATCGGGGCCACCCATCGGAGGCACTCTCTGTTGCGGAACTGTCAGCCGACACGCCGGCGGTGAACCTGGTCAACAGCCTGGTCAACGATGCGGTCGCATCGGGAGCATCCGACATACACGTCGTCGCGGAGCGCGAAGGCGTTGCGGTGCGCTACCGGATCGACGGGACGCTCCACCCCGGACCACGGCTCCCGCAGCGCATAGGGACTGCGGTCGCATCGCGCGTGAAGGCGATGGCGTGCCTGGACATCGCCGAGCGTCGGCGCCCGCAGGACGGCCGATTCAGCGCCCGGGTCGGGAACGATGAGTTCGATGTCCGCGTGAGCACGATGCCTATCATGGACGGAGAATCGATCGTTCTGCGGGTCTTCCCTATCCGGCCGGAGACGCTCGGACTCGAAGAGCTCGGGATGCCCGCCAATGTGCTATCCGCGATGAGCGCTGCTATCTCCCGACGCGGCGGGCTCGTGCTGGTTTCGGGTCCGACCGGCAGTGGAAAGACCACGACGCTTCACGCCGCGCTGCGGCGGATCGCGACGCAGGAGCGGAGCATCGTTACGATCGAAGACCCGGTCGAGTACCGGCTTGCCGGTATCGTGCAGATCCAGACGAACGATTCGATCGGGCTCGCGTTCGACCAGATTCTCACGCGTGTGCTGCGCCATGACCCCCAGGTGATCATGGTCGGCGAAATCCGGGACGCCGCGACCGCGCGGCTCGCGGTCCGCGCGGCGCTCACCGGTCATCTGGTCCTGTCGACGGTCCACACCCGGTCGTCGCGCGACGTCCACAACCGGCTGATCGACCTGGGGGTCGACGCCGGGCTGATCGAGTCGACCGCCCCGACCATAGTAGCGCAGCGCCTGGTCCGCCGGCGATGCACCCGCTGTCACGCTGGGTGCAGCATGTGCCGTGGAACCGGCTATGCCGGGCGCACCGGATTGTTCGAGCTCTACGACCCGGCCGGCACTTCGACAACGCTACGCGACGACGGCCGGGAAAAGGTGTCAGCCCGTGTCACGACTGACGAGGAGGTCCGATGGGCAACCGAGCTGTAGGCCGGAGGCCGATCCGTCTGTCGGACCGCCAGGAGGCACGGCTGGTCGATTCGGTCGCGGCTCTGACGACCGCGGGGCTCCCGTTGTGCGATGCCTACGACGCCGCGGCCGAGTACGCCGACGGCACACGCGCGTGCGAACGGATCGGCACGACCGCCTCTGCGATCGCGCGACGGCTTCGTACCGGAGAGTCCGTCTGCGACGCGACTGAGCAGGAGGTGTCGCGCGTTCACCCGATCCACGCGGCAATGCTGCGAGTAGTCGATGAAACGGGCGATGCGCGGCGCGCGTACAGCGTTGTAGCCCGATTCCTGGCGCGCCGAATCGAGCTTCGGTCGGCCGCCGTAACAGCGATGGTCTACCCGGGTTTTGTGCTGGCCTGCACGGTGTTGGGCGTAGCGATCCTGGCGCGCGTCGTAATCCCCGGCATCGCAGGCATCCTGAGCCAGACGGGAGCCGCAGCGCACCCGACTATCGACCCGGAGCTGATTCTGCGTCGCGCGCGGACGATTCTCCTGGTGCTCACCGTAGTGATCGCCGCCGGCGCGATCGGCTGCCTGGCGCTGCGGACAACCGACGCGGACGGCCCGACGGTACGGCTGGTCGCGCGGCTCCGCCTGTCGCTGCCGGTCATCGGATCGATCGAGCTGCTGCGGGAGTTACTTACGTCGTGCACCGCGGTCGAGTGCATGGTTGTGGTTGGTATCGGTCTTGATACAGCGATCGAACGCGCGAGCAGCTGCGTATCCAACCGGTGGCTGCGCGGCCGACTCGCCGAAGCGGCCGACCGGATCACTGCCGGAGTTACTCCTTCGGCGGCGTTACTCGACGCAGTCGGCCGGCGGGGTTCGGTCGCCCGGTGGTTTGCGCTGGCAGAAAACGGCGTACCGATCGTCGCGGCGGTCCACGGACTCGCTACGGACCTCGACGGACGGATCGAGCAGCGAATCGCGCTCCTTCGCGCGAGCGTCGAGCCGGCCAGCGTCGCCCTCGCCGGTTCAGTCTTGCTCATCGTCGTCGTGGCCGTGCTGGTGCCGCTCATCGAGATCTTCGCGGGGGCAATCTTATGATTGCGGGGCGGATCGATCTTGGCGACCACGGCCCGCACTACACCCCGATAGTTGGGTCGATCCACGCCGATGTCCGGCGGCACCGTGTCGGGGAGCGCACCCGCGGACGCAAGGTGGTCGTGATCGCGCCGCGGCTCTACGCCGATCGGGAAGACCCGTGGCCGGAACTCGATGAGACGATCGATACAGTAGTCGCCCGCCATGGACGTCATCGCTTCGTCGCGCGGGCGCGCCTGGTCACAGTAGCGCGCGTGGGAGCGGACTGCGACCGACCGATCCTTGTGCCCGAATCGGTGGTCAGGGCACACAACATACCACCGCTCCGTGCGGCGCGGCCGCGCCCCTCTCACCGACTCGAACGCGCGCTCACGCGCGCCCGATTTCGTCCACCAGCCTCGGGTCGGGTACGGAGCGCTTGCGTGCTCGTTGCGGCGGCCGTCGCGGTCGGACTGCTCGGTCTGTGGATCGTCGAAGCTCGATCGGCACGGCATGCCGCAGCCGACGCCCGACGGATCGCCGCCACAACGGCGCAGACGATCGATCGGGACGCCGAACAGCGCCGCATGACCCGGATCGGCATGTACAACCACATCGCGCTGATGGAGAGGCACGTCAGCATCCCCTACGTCGGGCTCCTGTCGACGCTCGTCGCGACGATGGGTGAGGACGACCGGATCGTTCGCTTCTCGGCTGGAAACCACGAGTTCAACCTGGTGGCGATCGCCTCATCCCCGGTCGCCATCGCGAGCCTTCATACGATCGACCTGGTATCGGACGTCCGGTACGCTACGCGCACTACACCAGAAGCGACCACCGTGGAGGTGAGCGGGCGGATCGCTATAGAGCCACGCAGCGACGATCGCACTGAGCCTCAACTCGATTCGCTACCGCGACCCGCCGAAGCGGTCGCTCCAACACCGGACGAACTCGATACGCTCGTCGAACGACGCGACGCTCTCCTTGCGTCATTTGCGCCGCCTCAAGCGAGCGCGTCGGATCTTGGCGAAACGCTCGCAAAACGCGCGAGCGATGGAGGCCTCGCTCTGCGCTCGCTCGGCGTTGACGTTGGTCAGCGGAGGGTCGAAATCGGCGTGTCGGGTCCCCCGCAGCGCGTCGCTGGCTGGCTGTTCGAGGCCGAGCGAACCGTTCTGCGCGCCGGGGTGCGCGTGGAGCGGGTCACCGCGTCGTCCGGATCGCCCGGGGCGATCGACGCCAACCTCACCGCGGTCTACGACCGTGTCGCCGACCCTGCAGGTGCGCCGGTCGCCACGGCTCGCTCCGCCGGTCCAACGCGGTCGGACGTCATTGAGCGCAGCGACCGATGGGTCCGTGCGTCAGCCGACGAAGTCGCGCGAGCGTTTTGGGTGGCGCCCGTACTCGTTGAGCCGGTCGACATGGAGGCTGAGCTGGAACTGACGGGGCCGCCGAAGCCAGCACCGCCACGGCCAGCGCAGCAGCCGCGGCCGACACCGCCGCGTTACGTCGGCCGGGTGGGCGGCGATGTCGACGCGTACGCGTTCAGGTTCCCCGAGTCGCCGCTCGTACGCGCTATCGCGGTCGGTCAGACCGCCTTCGGCTGGCGCCTGGTCGCGGCAACGGGTTCACGGTTCGACTTTGAAAAGGAAGGGGACTTGTATGAAACCTATCGGTGAGGCACCACGGTGCGCGCGCGCGCGCGTGCTATCGCGAGCCTTGACACTCTCATGTGTGATGGCGGTCGCGATTGTCACAGCCGGATGCGCGACGGGCATTGCCGGACCGTTCGTGCGGAGTCCTATGCACGGGATGGTGTACGACGGGCGCAACCAGCCGGTCGCGCTTGTGACCGTGCAGATCGACGGAGGCAGACCGGTCGCCTCCGACGTGAACGGGCGTTTCACGGTTCCAGGCGTCCGACACGGACGGCGCAGTATACACGCCTGGAAACCGGGCTACCGTACCGTCAACGAGACGGTCGAGTTCGTGCAGCGAACGCAGGTGCTCTACGTGCGAATCCTGACTGCCGACGACCTCGTCGACGCGGCTGTCTCGTTGCTGCGCGCGGGCCGCTACACCGCCGCCGCCGAACTCGCGATCGAAGCAACCGGGATCGCTGCGGACCATCAGCTCGGCTGGTTCGTAGCCGCGCTCGCATCGATTGGCGCCGGCGACCCGCGGACCGCGATCGAGTTGCTCGGATGGTTTCGCGAACCGGCGTCCGCCGCGGTCGAGCGGGCGCGACTGATCGCAGCGCGCGCGGTCGCTCGTGAACCGCGCGATCCAGGGACAGCCGATGAACACCGATAGCAAGACGCGTCACGACGCGGGATGGACCTTTGTCGAGGCGATCATCGTGATCGCGATCGTGTTCACGCTCTCTGGAACCGTCGCTGTGTCGGCGTTCAGGTATATCGACCGAGCGCGGGTAGCCGCGTCGCGCGCGCAGATCGAGTCGCTGCGGCTCGCGCTCCACGCGTACTACATCGACACCGGCACCTTTCCGACCGAGGCTCAAGGCCTCTCGGCGCTATGGGCAAGGCCGGCGCTTGCGCCGATCCCGATCGGCTGGGCGGGGCCCTATCTGGATCGTCCGGCCGGCGTCGACGCGTGGGGTACCGCCTTTGTCTACCGGCGTGACCCGCACGGCGCCACGCCGTTCGAGATTGTCTCGCTCGGAGCCGACGGACTGCCGGGTGGACACGGCTACGATGCAGACATCTCATCGCACGACTGACCGACGCTCGGGATGGACGCTCGTCGACGCGCTGATCGGACTGCTACTCGTAACGCTTGTCGCGGTGACTATCAACCGCATCGTCGCTCCTCTCCCAGCGGTGATCGAGCGGTTGGCAGCGCGTGTGGAGGAACGCATAGCCGCGCGCGCCCTCCTGCTCGGCATCGACGCGGTGCAGGTCTGCCCGGTGTCGACGGTCGCCCCCGAGCCGACGAAGGAACGGCGAAAGTGATCGCGGAGCCGCGGGATGCTGGCACGACCCTGATCGGATCGATCGTCGCGATCGCGCTGATAGTCCTGGTGTCGATCGCGGCGGCGCGCCTGACAGCGGGGGTCGAATCGACGGTCGACACGCTGATCGACCGCGGCCTGATGATCGTCGAACTCGCGCGATTGGAGCACGCCGTGACCCGCGTGGCGCAGACCGACCCGATCGACCGGACGATCTCGATAACGAATGACGAATCCGGCCTGGTCGTGCAGACAAAGGATGGACCCGAGCGATTCACGCGGCTTCGCGTGCACGCCGTCCGGATCATCCGGTCGCCACTACCGGCGATAGTGGTCTATATCTTCGACCGTGGCATGACCCGCTGTTGGACGATCGTCGGCCCGTTCGCGCTGTTCGATCCGGGCGACGACCCGTGAAGCCGGCGCTCCTGGCGCTGTCGGCGCTCGCGATCGCCTTGACCGCGGCAGTAGCGGTGGCCGCGGTCCATCGGCTCGTCGATCGTACACTGATGCCCGCCGCAGCGACCAACGATCTGATCGCGATCGCGATCGGGATCGCCGGGTCGATCGATACGGGGCGTCCGATCCGGACGCCCGACGTCGCGGCCCCACCCCACACGCCACGGTACACGATCGTCGACACGCTCCCCTTCTGGCGGGGAGACGATCACAGCGCAGCAGCCCGGAGCACGATCGTCGTCGAATGGTCGCCCGCGTCCGGCCCTCCCCACCGTGGCGCGATCTATCTCCGGGGAGAGTCGATCGTCGGCGTGGAGCTTCTTTTGCGCGGCAGGTTGAATGGGGAGTGACCAGCCGGTATGCTGGAGCGATGAAGAGCGTACAGCTGGGAAAGAGTGGACTAAAGGTATCGAACGTCTGCCTGGGAACGATGACCTTCGCGCGCGAGGCCGATCGCGCCGAGTCGTTCCGGATCATGGATGCGTACGCCGAAGCGGGCGGGTTCTTCCTGGACACCGCAAACGGCTATTCGGCCGGCGCAACCGAAGAGACCGTCGGCGCGTGGATCCGCGAGCGCGGCAACCGGTCATCGATCGTACTGGCGACGAAGGTGTACAGCTCCATGGGACCCGGACCGAACGACGGCGGGCTGTCGCGCTACCACATCATGAACGAGGTCGACCAGAGCCTGCGCCGACTCCAGACCGACGTGATCGACCTCTACCAGATCCACCGCTGGCACCCGCAGACCCCGGTCGACGAGACGGCCCGCGCGCTCGACGATCTGGTTCGCGCGGGCAAGGTGCGCTACATCGGATGCTCCAACCTCCGCGGCTACCAGCTGCTGCTCTTCCTGCAGCGACAGCGCAGCACGCTGTGCGAGTCGTTCGTGTCGGTCCAGCCACCGTACAACGCGCTCAACCGCGCGATCGAGCTTGAAGTCCTGCCGGTCGTCGAACGCGAAGGCCTGGCGGTGATCCCGTACAATCCCCTTGCCGCGGGGATGCTCACCGGAAAGTACCGGCGCAACGCCGAACTGCCAAAAGGCGCGCGGATGCAGGCGCACGAGTTTTACAACCGTCGCTACTACACCGACGAAGCGCTCGAAATTGCCGAGCGCTTCGTCGCGCACGCGCGCGAACTCGGGATGACGCCGGCGCAGCTCGCGCTCGCGTGGGTTCTGGCAGACCCGCGCATAACCGCGCCGATCGTCGGCGCGCGCAGCGTCGAACAGCTGACCGACTCGCTCTGCGCGCTCGATCGCGAGCTCTCGCCCGACGAACGCGCCGCGGTCCCGGCTATCACGACCGGTCGCTGGGTCGGAGAGGATCCGGTCTACGACGCGACCGCGTACCGGTAGCGCAGCCGCGGCGCAGGCAGCCGCCGGTATACGCCCGCGCCAACACTCTGTATCTTTGAGGTGATGCTAGCCGTTCAAGAGTATGGTATCGACATCCGCGATCTGCATATGGCGTACACGCTCGATCAGACCGGGCGCCGGCGCGTCGACGCGCTTCGCGGAGTGAGCCTGCGCGTGAACCCGGGCGAACTGTTCGTGCTGCTCGGTCCGTCGGGCTGCGGAAAGTCAACGCTGCTGCGTTCGGTCGCGGGCCTGGAAGAGCCACAGGAGGGATCGATAACGCTTGGCCGTTCGACGGTCCTTGACGCGCGGTCCGGGATCCACGTGCGGGCGCAGGACCGCGGAATCGGAATGGTGTTCCAGGACTTCGCGCTCTACCCGCACATGAGCGTCGCGCAGAACATCGCGTTCGGGCTGAAGACGCGGAAGGTTCCGGCGGATGAGATCGACCGCCGCCTTGCCGAGGCGCTGCGCATCGTGGAGATGGAGTCGTTTGCCGAACGGCGCCCGGCGAAGCTATCGGGCGGTCAGCGGCAGCGGATCGCGCTCGCGCGCGCGATCGCCGGTGACCCGAAGATCCTGCTGTTCGACGAACCGCTGTCGAACCTTGATCCGCTCCTGCGAACGATGGTCCGAACCGAGCTGAAGATGCTGATCCAGAAACTGGGAACGACGTCGCTGTTTGTGACGCACGATCAGGACGAGGCGATGGTCATGGGCGACCGGATCGCGGTGATGAACCGGGGAACGATCGAACAGACCGGAACGCCGGAAGAGATCTACCGGTCACCGCAGACGCTGTTCGTCGCGGAGTTCACCGGTCGACCGTCGACGAACCTGATCGAAGGAATCGTCCAGCGACACCAGGGACGGCTGATTCTGGTGCCGATCGAATCGCAGGCGCAGACGCTGACGATCCCCGAATCGCTCGACGCGCACCGCGAACAGAGGGTGACGGTCCACGCTCGACCGGAAGACGTCGACATCCACCCGAATCCGGTCGAATCGAGTACGGCGCTGTCGATTCTGTCGGTGGAACCCGAGGGCAGCCACACTACGGTTCATCTCCGCCTGGGCGGCCCGTACAAGCCGCTTGTGGTGCGCGACACGCGCCACGTGTATACCAGGAGCGCGACAGGCAGCAGCGCCCATGTCCGTCTCCTCAGAGGCACCGTGTACAGCCCCGATACGGGGCGGCTGATAGGATCGTTCTGATCGGGCTGAAGCGGCCGTAACGGGGCCTGCCCGTCACGGCCTTGAGATCACTCGGCGCTGGCGGTCGCGGCGGCTGCGGCGTTGCCGCGCATCTCTGAATCGATCACGAACAGGCCGATATCCGACGGACCCGACAGGTCGATCCGCTTCAGAAGGCTGTTGACGGTGTGCTCTTCCTCCACCTGCTCGTCTACGAACCACTCGAGCATCGACACGGTTGCCGGATCGTTCTCCTCATCCGCGAGCTTGTGCAGCGCGTGGATATCCGCGGTCAGCTTCTTCTCGTGCCCGAGCGCCGCCGCGACCGCTTCGCGCACCCCGGCAAACGTATCGGTCGGCTGTGCGACCGCGGGCAGCGTGACCTTCGCGTCGTGTTCCTTAAGGTAGGCGATGATCCGCTCGGCGTGACCGTACTCCTCGGTTGCGTGCTGTTCCATCCACGCCGAGATGCCCTGGAATCCCTTGTGGTAGAGGTCCATCGCGATCGAGCGGTACAAAAAGTGCGCACCGAACTCGCGGCCGATCTGCCCGATGAGTGCCTCGTGTACTTTCTTGCTTATTGCCATATCTGCTCCTCGTCACAAAGGATACTACCGCCCGCGCGCCGTGAAAACGTCTTTTGACGCTCCACGCTACGATAGCTACTCTTTCGCTAGTGACCGACCGCGATCTTCTGACCGCGGTCGCAGCTGAAGTCGGCGTTTCCCCACGCGTCAGCGCGTGAACGATCCGATTGGAGCCCGGTGAGCGTCCGGAAAGAGGTCGGCATGGTCGGGGTGGCACGTCATGAACACAACCTGCCGCGTGCGCGCGTAGCGTGCGATCGCCGCGGCGGCAGCCACGCGCCGTTCGGGGTCAAGATCGACGAACGGATCGTCGAGGACGAGTGGAGCCGGCACGCCGGAGCCGAGCGCCGCTTCGGCGAGCGCCAACCGGAACGCGAGCGCGACGATATCGCGCGTTCCCTGTGACAGGAACCGGTAATGTAGCTCGGGCCGATCGGAGCGCGCAAAGGCGACCGGAGCGCCCCCGTCGCCCCACGACGCGGTGTACGTCGTCGCAGACAGCTCCGCGAGGTAACCGGCGAACAGGTCGACAAGGCTGGTGAGCGGGTCGTCCTGCTCCTCGGCACGAACCTCTTCGACGACGCGACGCAGACGAAGGAGCGTGTCGGCCCTGCGACGGACCGACGCAAGCCGCGCTTGGGCGTCGGTGACCACGGCGCGGCACGACTCACTCGATACCTCGCCAAGCGCCGCGAGCGATGCCGCGTGCCGCACACGCGCGTCGGCGTGCGCGGTACGCGCGGCCGGAAGTTCGCCTTCCATCGTACGGTAGCGATCGATGAACTCTTCTCCGCTGGCAAACCCTTCGGGGAGTGCGGCTGCGTCCGCGCGCTCGGCCTTTAGCGCGTCCAGGTCGGACTTCAGGCGGACCAGTCGATCCTCCAGCGCGTCCTGATCCCCGTACCGTTGGGCCAGCGCGTCGACCTCCCGGTGGAGCTGGTCACGCCGAGCGGTCGCCTCACCGAGTTCCTGGCGACGGGTGCCCAGTTGCTGCGCGATGTCGCGCTCGCTCGCGGGGGCTGTCGTATGCGGGTCGGCCGAACCGTCGGTGGCGAACTCGGCCTCAAGCGCATCGAAGTCGTGCTCGCCTGCTACCGCCGCCAACCGCCTGGTCGCGGCCCTGAGGTCGGCGTCGCGGGAGGCGCGCTCGGCAACGCGCTCGGCCGCGAGCGCGCTCGTGGCGATCCCGTACCCTGCGGCCGCATCGGTCAGCTGCTGCTCGAGCGCCTGGTACTCGGCGACGAGTTCGGCGTATGGCCGCGCGCCGTTGTCGACGATGATCGACACGCCGTCGATGTCGACCTGGACGTGACGGCTCGCGCGCAGCGACACCGGTTGCGTCGGATCGAGTTCGCGCGGCGGCTCCGAGTCGGTCGTCACGGTCACGCGGTTGCCTGCCGTCTGCGACGATACCGTTACCGAAAGATCGCCGGTCGTAAGAGTCGCCTTCGCGTCAGCAAGCTGCGACTCTACGCGCTGCAGCGTCGCGACCGCGTCGTCAGCCACCGGTGGAACCGCGTCAAACCCGGCCTGCGCGGCGGCAACCTCATCGCGCGCTGCGCGGATCGCCCGATAGGTCTGCATACGCTCGGCACGGTCACGCGCGGCGCCCGCCTGCGAGTACGCCACCTCGAGCTCGTGCACCTGCGCGCCCAGGCGCTCGGCATCGGCGTCGGCGCGGGCAAGCTCGTCAACCGCGACCGGCCAGCGCCGGACCGCGCCGCGAACCGACTCCAGATCGGTACGCAGCGACTCGATCTGCCGATCCATCTCCACCGACCGCGCAAGCCCGGCCGCAGCGCTGCGATGCTCGGTCACAAACGACTCGATTCGCAGTGTCGTCGCTTCGGCGTCGGCGAGCGCGGAGGCCGCGGCGGCCAGCTCGTCCTCAGCACGAGTCGCTTCGCGCAAGTCGGCTCGCGCCCGCTCAAGGTCGTAGTACGCGCCCAGCAGTGCTCCCACGCCGCGTGCCCACGGGTTTTCGATCCCGCGTCCCTTTTCGGGCCGATCGCGCTCGATGTCCCAGTGTGCGAACACCGCTTCGATCTGTTCGTCGAGCGCCCGGGTAAATCTCTCCGCGGATACCCCGTCGGACGCGCTTGTCGCGCGACGAAGGAGCGAGACTATCTCCTCCAGCGTTTCGGGTCTTCCGGAAAACTGATCGATCGTCCGGTCGAGCTGCGCCTGGTCGACCAGGAACACCCCGGCGAAGGTACCCGGCGCAACCGGCAGCGCCGCGTTGATACGCTCCTGGACCGCTTCACCGGAGATCACCGAGCCCGCTGCGCTCAACTCGTCCACCGCCGCCTCGCCCCACCGTCGGCGCACGACCGCCGGGCGATCGTCCGCTGCGTCGATCGCGAACTCGAGCACCGCTTCGGCGCTGGTCGAGTCGGGTCGCGGCGCGTAGCGCTCGACGGTGTTGCGGTACGTGGTTGGCGTCTGTCTGGTCGGAGTCAGGATCGAGTGCCGCAGCGCAGCGAACAGCGTCGACTTGCCCGACTCGTTCGGTCCGACCACGACGGTGACCGACGGCCCGAAGTCGACCGCGATGCCCGATAGCGCCGCAAACGACACCGCCTCCAGTCGCTTGAGGATCACCGTGAACCTCCGGCCGGCGTCGCCCGCCCGGTCACAAGCTGCTCTCCCGCATCAGGCGGTGCGCCTCGGTCACCGCGTCGTGATCGTCGGCTTCAACAAGCCGCTTCAGGATCGAGTGCGCGAACGATCCGGCGACGTAGTCGCGATCGATCTGCTCCAACGTCAGAAGTTGCTGCACATCGTCGTCGTCGATCCGGTAGACCGTTGCGTCGGCCAGGAGCGACTCGCGCGCCAGATTCCACGCGCGGTACGCCTCTTCGTCCAGTCGACCGCTTACGCGGACTCGGACGATCGACCCGGGGCCGGGAACGACCGCTTCTATCTGAGAGCATGGATCGAGTGTCGAGTCGAGCTCAACGTCAGCGTCGACGAATCGGTGGACTCCGGTCTCAACCATCTGGGCGCTGTACGCGCGACCGCCGTCGCCGCGCTCCCCGTCGCCATCGGCCGTGACATCGACCAACGCGGCGCCGCCAGGGACGCGAACGTCAAAACCGTCGGGCTCGGGGGTGCCGGGCACGACCGTCCGCGCGTCTTTGAGGTCGTGAAAGCGGTGGGTGTGGCCGATGATCCAGCAGTCTGCAACGGTGCGGCGCAGCAGGTCGACGGACATCGGGAAGTAGACGCCGTCGGTGTCGAGCGTGATCCCGTCGATGCTGCCATGGGCGACACCGATCACTGCAGAGTCGGGCCATGGCGATCGATCCGTATCGAGCGCGTAGCCGACCCGGTGCGTCGCGCCGTGCAGCGAGTCGCACGGCGCCGCGAGCAGCGTCACCGGCAGATCGTAGTGGTCGAGCGGTACCGCCGCTGCGCGATCAAGAAGGAGCGTACGGTCACCGGCAGCGTCGGCGAAGCTTCGCCAGAGTCGGTCTCCCGACGGTGACAGGTAGTCGTGATTGCCCGGCAGCACCGCGACAAGAGCGCCTTCGAAGGATGAGAGAATCGCTGCCGCGCGTTCGACGACGACCGACGCAACGGAGACCCGGTCGAACAGATCGCCGGCGATGATCAGCAGATCGCACGACCGTTCGTTCCCGACCGCGACAACCCGCTCAAGCGCGACGAACCTGGCCTCCGCAAGGTCGGATGCGAGTTCTCCGTACCCGGAGAACTTCATCCCGAGATGAACGTCGGCGGTCGCGATGATACGAACGGGCATAGCACCAGCCTTGGATGAAGCTGTCCCAGGAGGATTCGAACCCCCACCGGCGGAGCCAAATTCCGTAGTGCTACCGTTACACCATGGGACAGAGCGCGGGCCCCCGCGACGCGGTAGAACATACCACAAGGCCTCGGCCGAGGGAAGCCCGCCCTTGAGTCGGTCGCCGCGCTACCGGACCTCCGGAAGAGCCGCAGTGGCGATTCGGTACGTGTGAGAATACACGCCGTCCTCAAATCGATGCGCGAACCGGTCGTCGGGGTCGCATCGGTCGTGGAGCAGGAACTCCTGACCGTCGCCGCTCATCTCCCGCATCGCACGCAGCGCATCCTCCCGGCTCAGCGTCCGCAGATGGTCGGCAAGCGGGCCGGCCACCTCGGCCAGGTCGAAGGTGACCTCATCGACGCCGCGCGGCGTCTTGACCAAGGCAACGAAGAGGCCCGGTCGGTCGTCGATCTCACGAAGATCGACCGGCAGCTCGAACCGTTCGCGCGGAAACTCGACTACGTACGCGCCGGGTGCGAGCGCGTACTGCGTCCGGATCGCGGTGATCGAGCGGTACAGCACGTCGTTAGTATGTCGACGATCGACGAACGTAGCGATCAGAGCACGCAGCTGATCGGTGCCCAGCTCGGTCACGATGGACACGGGCGGCATACTGAGAAGGTCCGTTGTCGTAGCGAGCACACGGTCGTGCGAGATCGCAGGTGTGGGGTTCATCGGATCGAGCTGTGCATTCATGGCCAGAGCGTAGCTACATCGCCGGCGGGAGTCAATTTGCCGCAAAAAAAACAGCCGGCAGGCAGAAAAAGCCGTAGATTTTGGTCTCAAGGTACTTGTCGCAATAGTTCGAAGATGATATAGTCCTCTTCCACGCCCCCTCGACGCCCCGGAGCGTGGAGCTTCGTTCAGGCAAAATGTGCTGCGAAGTGCTGACCGCGATGGTTCGATTTGACACGATCGGGACCCGCGGTTCGGGGTTTGTGTCAATAGTACCCGTTACCCCGTGCCAGACGGGGCAACTCGTAGCGCCGCGCCAACTCGTTTTGCAGAAACGGCTTGGCAGACGCCCTACTTGTGTACTTGGCACGAGGGTTGCATCAGTATAATAGGCTCCCGTGGTGGGAGTAGAACGGAGGTTATCCATGATCGAGCCAAAGAAGACACGTGCCGTCCCCAGACGGGGTCGGTACAGCGACGACGACGCAAACGTACTCTCAACGTATCTGCGGGAGATCAACCAGATCGATCTCTTGACCCGCGAAGAAGAGGACTACCACTCGCGTCGCGCGCGTGAAGGAGATGAAGAGGCGAAGGCGTCCCTCGCCCGCGCAAACCTGCGCTTTGTCGTCAACGTCGCGAAGCGCTACCGCAATCAGGGACTCCCGCTGTCCGACCTGATCAGCGAAGGGAACATCGGTCTGATCAACGCGATCGACCGGTTCGACCCTGATAAGGGGTACCACTTCATCTCGTACGCTGTCTGGTGGATTCGTCAGGCGATCACGAAGGCGATCTACGAGAAGGCCCGGATGATCCGGCTGCCGCAGAATCGGATCTTTGAGCTGAGCCGCATCGAAAAGACGCGAACCCAGCTGCAGTCCGACCGAGGGCGCGACCCGGGCGTCGATGACGTCGCAAAGGCGCTCGATATGGACGGCACCCACGTGGCGAGCATGCTCAACATCGCGCGCGACCACATCTCGCTCGAAACGCCGATCAGCAAGGACAAGGATCCTTCGCTCCTGGGAGACTTCGTCGAAGACACCGTCCGCGACACTCCCGAAGAGGAGACGATGGACAGCGCGCTTCGCGATGAGATCAACATCGTCCTGGAGACGCTCTCCGAGCGCGAGGCGACGATCATCCAGTACCGCTTCGGCCTGAACGGCAAGCAGCCGCTGTCGCTTCAGGAGCTCGGAAACCGCTTCAGCCTCACGAAGGAGCGGATCCGGCAGATCGAGCAGCGCGCGCTGCGAAAGCTCCGCGACCCGGAGCGCAGCGAACGGCTCCAGTCGTACATCGCGTAACAACCCGTCCCCCGGATCGTGATCCACGTCGCGCCACCGCGCGCGGCGCAGGATCCGATGCCTGT
>RECL01000072.1 GCA_007694025.1 Spirochaetaceae bacterium | reverse complement strand
CGTTCAACGGTCGCGTGTAGATTCTCATGTCGTCCAGGTGTGCGTTGAGCCAGCCCTCCCGCGCCTGGCTCGATTCGCTGCCGATTAGCAGATTCGAGCCGTTGTTGATGAACGGTTGCGCTGTGGTCTCGAGCCTCATTACGCCGTTCGCCCAGATGCGAATGCGCTCGTCAGCGAAGTCCCAAGAGATCAGCACGTGATTCCAGTCGCGGTGCAGATGGTCACGCTCGATCCCTGCAACCGTCTCCAGATGGCGTGAGACCCGCAGACCGCCCTTGCTGTCGAAGGTAACCGCGTAGCCGCTTGTCTTGTTCTCACCCTTCGACAGCGCAAAGCCGGGGTCGTTGCTGCCCATGTCGCGGATCCAGAACGACGCGGCAAATCCCTCCTTGTGGTTGTTGAGCGGGCTCTGGGCCAGTTTTTCCAGGTTTATCTCGATGAAGCTGCCACCACCGAGTGAAACGGCGCTCCGATCCTGGTCGAACCGATCGGCTGCGTACGCAACGCTCCCAAACGGCGTGCCATTGTGCCCGTTGCCAGATACGTCGGTCAGCGACGCATTGAACTGCCAGAAGGCCGCGAGTCCGTTCCAGAGATCGACCGACTGGGTTGTGAACTCCCATGTCGGTCCGGTGGTGCTCTTCTCCGCGTTTCGGGCCACCACGTACCACTGGTACGTCTGCCCCCCTTCGAGCGACGCTGCGTAGCCGGGCGACTTCAAGCCCGACTGAACCAACGCGAACTTATCCATTCGCCCGAAGCGCATGTAGACATCGTACTCATCCGCGTTCGTCGCCGACCACGTGATCATCGTCTCGATTGGTATATCGGTCGATCCATTTGCCGGGTTCGGGTTCGACACCGTCGGGGCGGCCCGCTCCGTCGTGAAGCTCCAGGTGCTGCTCGTGCTACTGCCGCCCTCGTTCCGCGCGACGATCCGCCACTGGTACGTTGTGTTGTAGCTCAGCGTACCGAGCGTGTGCGATGTTCCGGCCACTGTCGCTGTCGGTGAGTCGGGGATCGACCCCACACCGATGTACACGTCGTACACCGTGGCTCCCGACGCCGCGGTCCACGACAGGGTCGCTCCCGAACGCGCGACGCGCGTCGCGTTGTTTGATGGCGACGAGAGTGCGAACGCGCCGGGGGGATCGACCGGCTCGGCCACGACCGTGACCGCGTGAGTGGCGGACGCCTCATCGGTTCCATCGCTGACCGTGATCTTGACCGTGAATACGCCCAGTGCGTCCGGTACGAACGTTGCGCCGACGTCGTCGGTGTCCAGGTCGTCAGCAGTGGCCTCTGACCCCGCGGGCGTATCGACAAACGCCCACTCCACCGTCAGCGGATCGTCGTCAGGATCCTCGGCTGTGAATGTGAGCTCAACGGGTCCGCCGAAGACAATTGCCGTCGGTCCGTCGAGCGTGACCGAAGGTGCCTGATTAACCGGAGACGCCGCGGGCGGGTTCGCGTTCAGCGGCGATGTGGAGGCGATCGGTGACTCGCACCCGAGGAGAACGAACAGTGCAGTGACGATCAGGACCGCGACTCCGACAGACCGCACCAAAACCCGACGATCGACCATGGCACACCTCGTGTACTCGATTGTTTTACTCCAGAATATATCACACTCGCAGGGCGAGTGCCGAGACCTCTAATGGCTTTCTAAACCGGTCAGGTTTATTGACGAAATCCTGCCCGATCCGCTACACTCAGCCAGCCGACGTGGCGGCGCCGCCGCGCGTTTTGCGCGCTGGGCGGTTGGCAAACACTCGTCGGGCCCCAAGGGGGTTGTATGCCTTCGTCGTCGTCGGTAATGCGCCACCTCACCATCGCCGCAGTGACCGCGGTTCTCGCGGTGGTGACTGGCTGCTCCGGCATCGGCAACGATCCGCCGGCACCCACAGACGGTACTGAACCGCAGAACGAATATTGGGTATGGGTTTCGGGCTCGACCGGGGTCAACGATGCTGGCGTGTACGGAAGCCTCGGTGTCGCGACCGACTCGACGACTCCCGGGGCTCGCGAGTATCCGGTGAGCTGGGCAACTCCCGACGGACGTCTCTGGCTCTTCGGCGGCGAGGGACGCGATGCATCAGGCACGCTCGGACGACTCAACGACCTCTGGGTCTACTCGCCCGGCGACGGACGATGGACGTGGATCAAGGGCTCCAGCATGGTCAACGCGTCTGGCGACTACGGCGTCCTTCCTGGCGAACCCGGGAGCGACCGGACTCCGGGCGCCCGGCGGCGCACCTCGTCCTGGACCGGCGCGGACGGGCGGCTGTGGCTCTTCGGCGGCGACGGGTTCGATGCAGAGGGAACGAACTCTCGACAGAACGACCTGTGGGTGTACGACCCGCAGATCGACATGTGGACGTGGGTCGCCGGCAGCAACCTCGCGGATGATCCGGGTGACCACGGAGAAAAGGGTGATCCTGACCCCGGAAACCGCCCCGGCGCGCGGCGCGGTGCGGTCACGTGGACCGATGTCGACGGCGTTCTGTGGTTGCTCGGCGGTCGCGGCGACTACGACGATGGGGATGAGATCACGCTGGACGAGTGGAACGACCTCTGGACGTTTGAGATCGACTCCGACGATCCGAACAACGGAGTCTGGACCTGGGTCGGCGGGGACGACACGCCGGGGGCACTCGGTGTCTACGGGATACGTGGTGAGGCGTCCGCAGCCAACGCCCCGGGCGCTCGGCGTGACTCGGTGACGTGGGTCGGACCAGACCGGACGCTCTGGCTCTTCGGCGGGGCAGGGTACGACAGCGAGGGCTCCGCCTCCAACCTGAACGACCTGTGGCAGTTTGACATCGATGCGGGACAGTGGACGTGGATCAGCGGTGAGTCGGGTGGTGGCCAGGCGTCGGGAGTCTACGGGGTGCGCGGCGTCGCGGCTGCCGCAAACGCCCCCGGCGCGCGCCGTGATGCGGTAGGGTGGACGGATCAAGAAGGAACGTTGTGGCTCTTCGGCGGCCGCGGGCGCAACGAAGCTGGAGCGGTCGTAAACCTTGACGATCTGTGGGCGTATTCGCCTTCGACCGGGCAGTGGACGTGGATTTCCGGATCGAAGAGCGGTGACCGGCCCGCACAGTACGGGTCGAAAGGTGTCCCGTCGGTTGCGGCTGCGCCCGGATCTCGACGCGACGCTACCAGCGCCCGCGCGGTCTCCGGTGAGCTCTGGCTGTACGGCGGCACCTCGCAGATCGCGGGCGGTGGATCGGGGCTGAAGAACGACCTCTGGAGGTACAGACCCTGACGCTCGCTTGCCCGCTCGGCTTCGTTCCTCTACTATGGCGGAGGCAGCAGCCCGCTGCGGGGGCGGTTGACTCTGCGCGCGGAGGTCGATGGCACGGCAGTACGACACGGGACTCTGGTCCCGCGCTCTCATCCTCGTCGCAAGCGCGGTCGCGGTCGTAGCCCTGCTCCTGTGGATCGTCTGGGGTCTGCCGCGATTGCCGTCGATCGGAGTGCCCGTTCGCGAGATCGAGTTCGACGTCGATACCGCTCCGGCAATCACGCTGTCGGATGCCGAACGCGAGTTTCTAGAGTGGCACGGCCCGATAACGATCGCGGTCGATCCCGACTGGGAGCCGTACGAGTGGTTCGACGATGACGGCGCGTTCCGCGGAATCGCCGCTGACCTCATCGAGGTGATCTTTGGCAGACTCGGTCTGGAGTACCGGGTTGTCCGGACACAAAGCTGGGCAGAAAGCCTGGACCGGTCGCGACGCGGTACCGTCGACCTGCTCGCGTTTCTGAACCGAACCCCCGCGCGCGAGGAGTGGCTCACGTTCACCGATCCCTACTTCGTTGACCCGAGCGTGCTGATATCGCACGAAGGGCGTGACTACATCGCCGACCTGGCTCGCCTGAGCGGACTGTCGATGGCGCTTCCGATCGGAACGAGTACCGAGGAGGAGCTTCGGCGGCGATACCCGAATATCAGGATAATCGTGGTCGATACCGAGGAAGAGGCGATCAGGATGGTTGCCGATCGCGCCGCCGACCTCACGTTGCGGTCGCTCACCGTTGCCGCGTACGTGATCCGGACGCAGGGGCTGTTCAACCTCAAGATTGCCGGACAGCTTCCCGAGTTTGCGAACGAGTTCCGCATGGGGGTTCGGGCAGACCGGCCCGAACTCCGCGACATCCTCAACCGCGGCATCGCAACCATCACCCCGCAGGAGACGCAGCGCATCATCAACCGCTACGTGTCGATCCAGACCGGTACGGTCGCCGACTATGCGCTCTTTCTGCGCGTCTCAGCCGGTTTCGTCGCGATCGTCGCGATCGGACTGTTCTGGCACCTCCGACTTCGGCGACTACACGCGAAGCTCCAGGCCCGCGAAGCCGATCTCACCCGGCTGAGTCGCCAGCTGGAATCCGACATCGCGGTGCAGAAGCGGCTGGAGGAGCAGCTTACGCGTCACGCCGAGCACCTGCGGCTGATCATCGACTCGGTTCCCGCGTACATCTACGCGAAGGACCAGGACGGCCGGTTCCTGCTGGTGAACAGGGCGCTCGCCGACCGGTGGGGTGTAGGTCCCGATGAGGCGGTCGGGACCACCGACGACGACTACGGAGCAACGGGAGAGCAGGCGCGCGCGTACCGCGATGCGGACCGTGCGGTGATCGAAGCGGGCCAGCCGCTGTTCATCGCTGAGGAAGCGTTCACGCGCCAGGACGGCACAACCGGCTGGTTCCAGACGACGAAGGTGCCGTACCGCGATCCGACCTCCGGTCGCCCCGCGGTACTCGGTATTTCGCTGGACATCACCGAACGCAAGCGGACCGAGCAACTGATCCGGCGGATGGCGCAGCACGACGGCCTTACAGGGCTTGCGAACCGCGCGCTGTTCTCCGAGTTCCTGGCTCACGCGATGGCCGCAGCCGATCGCAACTCGACCAGGCTTGCGGTGTTGTTCATCGATCTGGACGGATTCAAGCCAGTGAACGACACTCATGGCCACCGCGTTGGAGACCTGGTCCTTCAGGAGGTCGCGAATCGGATACGCGCGGCGCTGCGCGCGTCCGACTCGGCCGGACGACTCGGCGGCGACGAGTTCGTCGCGCTCGTGCCCGACCTTGGCGACAGCGCGGACATCGATGATGTCCTGAAGGTTGCGCAGAAGATCGCCGCGTCGATCCGCGCGCCGATCTTCGTTGACGGCGTCACGGCCACCGTATCCGCCAGTATCGGCATCGCGCTTTATCCCGACCACGGAACCGACGAAGAGACGCTTCTACAGATGGCGGATGCAGCAATGTACGCCGCGAAGCACCTGGGCAGGGACGGGATCGAGGTCTTTCGCCCGGAATCCAGCTGACGATCGTGCTCGTTTGACGCTTGGCCGGAGGGCTGCTACCTTAACGGCTGAGGGGCATCGCGGATGGACGAATCGGGACAGACGCTTCGCACCGCTGATCCGCGAACGCTCCTTGCAGCGCGCGGGCTGCGGGCGTCGCACCAGCGGCTCGTGATCCTCGACTATCTGCTGAAGCACGACACGCATCCGACCGTTGATCGCGTTCACGCCGACCTCTCTCCGCTCATCCCCACGCTGTCCAAGACGACCGTCTACAACACGCTTCGGGCGCTCGTTGCCGGCGGTCTCGTCACGGAGATCACGATCGGTTCTGGTGAGGCGCGCTACGACGTCAGGGACGAATCGCACGCGCATCTGCGATGCGCCGGCTGCGGCGGTGTGTTCGACATCCCACTTCGAGTCGCGCCCGAAGCCGACATTCCGGCCGGCTTCGTTGTCACTGACGCAAACGTGACGCTCCGCGGCTTCTGTCCAGAGTGCCGCTGCTGAGCGAGCTCACAGCGTCGCAGCAAGCGCCTTGAACACGGTTCGCGCCCGGTCGACGGTCGTGTCGATGTCTGGGTCGCGGTGCGCGTACGACAGGAACCAATTGTGGTGCGGGTGGAGATAGACGCCGCTGCGTGCCATCAGCGCGCAGAATGCCTGATTGAGCGTCAGGTCTGGGTCGTCGTCGAAGGTCATAAATGGTATCGACGGCGGCCCGCTCATCGTGATCGAGAAACCCGACTCCGATGCCGCG
>RECL01000304.1 GCA_007694025.1 Spirochaetaceae bacterium | reverse complement strand
AGATGAGACCGAAGACGACACGGACGAACAAGAGTCGCCGGAGCTCGATATATTCTGATACTTTGGCGCGGGGCCGATGCGAATCGACATTCTGGGCACGTCATTCAACGTTCGAACCGACGAGGACCCGGAATACCTTCGTGAAGTCGTTGAACACTATCGGGCCAAGGTACGCGAGATGGAGCGAGCGGGAACCACGAACGACCCGCTCAAGCTTGCGATCCTCGCGGGGCTTGTGACCGCTGACGAATTCCTGAAACTGAACGGATCTCTTCGCGTCAAGGCGTCGGAGGCGAGTCGCGCAGCCGAGTCGATGATCGCAGAACTCGACGGCGCGCTCGACGAACCCGACGCCTGAGCCAGGTCGGCTTGACGGCCCGTGGCGGTCACTCAGTCCGACCGTCGCGCCACAGCGTCGGAAAGCACGCCAAGAACGTGGTTGCGCACGACCGGATCAACCCGGACCGAGTTGTCACGAAAGCGATCTGCGACCGCGTCGATGTCGGCTTCGCCCGATTCGCTGAGCACCGCGCTTGCCTTGTAGGTACCCGGCCTGCCCTCTCCGTCGTCGACCCGCATCAGCGACAGCCGGCCCGACTCTCCCCAGACGAGCGCGCGCTGGTCACCCGACTTGTCGAAACAGAGCTGGAACTCGCGCGGTGTCGTGCCGTCGAACCAGACGATCAGGTCCATCTCCGTGTCCGACCACCAGCGGCGCACCCCCTCTCCCGATCGCTGACGAACATCCTTCCATTCCTCGAGCACGCCCCCTCCCTCGCGAGTTGACTTTGCCAATCGCATTACCTAAACTTCAGCTCGCCGAATGCCCGTCACGACGAGTCAGCAGATAACCCGCTATTACGAACAGTTCGCGAACGCCGAGGTAACCTTTACCAAGGAAGTCATCAGAACGACGATGCTGAACACCAAGCACGTCCACCTGAAGTGCCAGGGTTCGCAGTGGCCGTGCATCCTGTATGCGTCGTCGATGACCTCCGCCCGTATCATAGCCAATCTTGGCAGCAGCCTCAACGAGGCGCTGAAGAAGTCCAACAACGTCGTCCAGGTGCGATACAGCTTCCATGAGCCCGACAAGCCCGATCCGATCACGTTCTTCATCCCCGGGAAGGTCGCCGGCATCACGCCGTACGGAGAGAAGAACAAGGAGTTGTTCTTTGCGTCCGTTCAGTTCACTCAGCGGCCGCCCGACGGTCTGATCCAGATCCTTGGCGAGCTGCTCGAGGCCAACGTCAACGCGAAGCGGCGTTCGGAGGATCGAATCCAGCTGACCGCGCACAGCGTGAAGCAACTCGGGATAGACATAGGAGCGTGCGCGCTCAGCGTCAACGGCGTGCCCAGAAAGGCGATCTACCGCGACCTGTCGTTCTCCGGTTGTCGCGCTATCCTGATGGGGATCGCAAAACTGCTCGCAGACAAGAGCGTTGTCTGTTCGCTCGCGTTTCAGGACCCCGATGAGACGTTCGAAATAGTCGGCACGATCAAGCGGTCCGAGCCGGTCGAGGGTCGCAGCGACATCGCCGCGTTCGGTATCCAGTTCGACGAGGAGCGCGTACCGATGGGCTACAAGGTCAGGATAAACGCCGCGCTGAAGCAGTTCCGAACCAAGGCGGCCGGGAACGACTGATGAACAAACTCGACAACATAATCTACATCTCGGTTCCCGAGCACATCGAGCTCGACGTGGGTGGCTTCACGCTCGATCGCGACCGACTCCTGCCGGTGGAGTCGACGAGCGGCGCCGACCGGTACAACATCGAGGATCTTTCGTGGGAACAGATCGTCGCCGCGATGCTGAAGATCCTCGCGTACGCACCGCACCACGACGACGCCGACTACTATCGCGAGTTCATCACGACAATCAGCCCCGACTTGATCACCGATCTGACGCAGACTGCGATTCTCAAGACGCGTAACGGCGATCTGGAGGTCGCCGAAGAGATCTTTCTGGCGCTCTGTGGCCTGCAGCCCCACGACATCCCGGCGAGCGTGAACCTTGCCCTCCTCTACGAGCAGGTAGCCGACCGAGCCGCGGAGATCGACGACGACGCTTCGCAGGAAGCGATCGAAAAGGTGCTGGAGATCTACCATCGCGTGTTCGCAGCCGACGACGTACCCGCGGAGGCGCATCTGAACGCCGGGTACTTCTACGCGCGCCATGGAGAGCCCGAGAGGGCGCTGGAACACCTTCGTGCCTACTGCGATGAGGGCGACGACGACGAAAAGATCGAAGAGGCCCGCAGGCTCATCGACGAGATCGAGTCGCAGAACCTTTCGGATACGCAGTTCAAAGAGGCGTACGACTTCATCCGGATGGGCCGTGAGGCTGACGGTATTGAGCGGATCAGGGAGTTCCTGGCGTCGCACCCGACGGTCTGGAACGGCTGGTTTGTGCTCGGCTGGGGGCTGCGCAGGATGGAGCGCTACGCCGATGCACGCGACGCGTTCAACACGGCGCTCGAACACGGCCCTCGGCGCACCGACACGCTCAACGAACTGGCGATCTGCTCGATGGAACTCGGGGAGCTCGACACCGCGCGCGACCTGCTGATCGAAGCGCTGCGACAGGAACCGGAGAACACGAAGATCATATCGAACCTGGGAATCGTATCGCTGAGACAGGAGCGGACGACAGACGCAGAGGGTTTCTTCCGGGCGGTTCTTGAGATAGATCCGTCGGACCCGATCGCGACTTCCTACCTCGCAGAGCTCAACGGGCAGTGATCTGCGCGGGCGCCTGCGCTCGCGCCCTGCCCCGCTGACAGCCGTTCGCCAAGACCGAGCTTTCGCACACCAACAGAATAAGACTCAAGTTTCTGGCCGAGTATGCCGAACGGACTCACAGGGGTGGCTGTTCTGCCTGCATTGCAGCCCGCCTCTCTGTTTATCGGAGTTTTCGAGCGCCGGTTTAGCAGAAGTTGAAAATAGCCGTTTTCGGCGAAGGAGGTGCGGGAACTGAGATCGGGTTGCGACTCGGGCAATCGACCGGGACGGGGCGGCAGGGACGCCGCTCAGACATTACTTCACGGAGGATTTTCATGATCATCAATCACAACATGAGCGCGATGTTCGCTCAGCGGCAGAACGGTGTCATCGCCGATCGTATCGGCGGAAACATCGAAAAGCTCTCTTCGGGCATGCGTATCAACCGCGCTGGCGACGATCCGGCAGGCCTCGCGGTCAGTGAGAAGATGCGATCGCAGATTCGCGGCCTCAACCAGGCGTCGCGAAACGCAGCCGACGGCATTTCGTTCATCCAGACGACCGAAGGGTACCTCCAGGAGAGCCAGAACATCCTGCAGCGCATCCGCGAGCTCAGCATCCAGGCCTCCAACGGCATTTACACCGCCGAAGACCGGATGCAGATCCAGGTTGAGATCTCTCAGCTTGTCGACGAGGTCGACCGGATCGCGAGTCACGCGCAGTTCAACGGCATGAACATGCTGACCGGCCGGTTTTCTCGAGATACCGGAGAGAACGTCGTGACCGCGAGCATGTGGTTCCACATCGGTGCGAACATGGACCAGCGGGTACAGGTGTACGTGGGTACGATGACTGCGACCGGGCTCGGCGTGAAGAACGTCGACAACAGCATTGTGTCGCTATCGACGCCTGAGAACGCCAACCGGACGATCGGCGTGGTCGACGCTGCGTTGCGTAAGGTCAACAAGCAGCGTGCAGATCTGGGTGCCTACCAGAACCGACTCGACCACGCGATCCGCGGACTGGACGTCGGTGCCGAAAACCTGCAGGCGTCGGAATCCCGCATCCGGGACACCGACATGGCTCGGGAGGTCGTGCGCTACACGACCAACCAGATCCTGCTTCAGAGCTCGACCGCGATGCTTGCACAGGCCAATGTGCAGACGCAGTCAGTCTTGCAATTGCTCGGCTAATCGACTATTCTTCAGCTTGGGGTTGCCTCTTCGGAGGCAACCCACTCGTTTTCTTCTCGACCGGCATCGACGCGACCATGAGCGCGATGGTTTGTTCTTTGAAAAACACTTTCCTTGACGAGGTCCTGTCAGAAGGGTGAGTCGGCGAAGCCGATCCGCCTTTCTGCGACGGCGTATGAGTGGAGCAGGAGGAGCGCGATTTACTCCTGGACGCCCGGAGCAGGAAGAAGAGAGGGCACGGATTGCCCTCGGTAATCGTCAAGGAGGGTCATATGATCATTAATCACAACACGAGCGCTGCATTCGCGTCTCGGACTCTGAACTTCCGTTCAGGTCAGATACAGGGCAACATTGAAAAGCTCTCGAGCGGAATGCGGATCAATCGTGCTGGAGACGACGCCTCTGGACTCGCGGTAAGCGAGAAGCTTCGCAGCCAGGTTCGAGGACTGAACCAGGCGGAGCAGAACATCCAGAACGCGGTCAGCTTCATCCAGACGACCGAAGGATACCTGCAGAACACGCAGGACATCCTGCACCGGATTCGGGAACTGGCGGTTCAGAGTGCCAACGGCATCTACACCGCCGAAGACAGGATGCAGATCCAGGTCGAAGTTTCCCAGCTGGTGGATGAGGTCAATCGGATTGCTTCCCACGCTCAGTTCAACGGGATGAACATGCTTACAGGCTCGTTCGCCCGGGACTCGGCAACCGGACAGATCATGCAGTTCCAGGTGGGGGCAAACATGGATCAAAGCGAGCAGGTGTTCATCGGGACCATGACGGCCCGGGCACTCGGCTTGGAAGACGCGCAGGGCGACGGCGGGATCATTTCGATCTCGACTCCAGAATTCGCGAACCGGACCATCGGTTCGGTCGACACGGCATTGCGGGTGGTCAACCGCCAGCGGGCAGATCTTGGTGCGTATCAGAATCGATTTGAGATCGCACAGCAGGGTGTTGCCATCGCGAGCGAGAACCTCGCTGCCGCAGAGAGTCGCATACGCGATACCGACATGGCTTCCCAGGTTGTTGATTTCGTAAAGAATCAGATCCTGGTTCAGGCCAATACGGCGATGCTGGCGCAGGCCAACGTCCAACCGCAGTCGGTCCTTCAGCTTTTAGGCTAGACTGATTCCTCCACTCGTGGCAGCGCACCTCGAGGGCTGCTACAAACCAAGAGGTTACTGGACGTCATCTCTTGGGGTTCCTGGATGGGAAGGAGCTCGCGCTCTCCTTCCCTCCCCCTTTAGGCGACATCTTACATGGAGGTAAGAGTATGTCTATGGAAATTTCCGGTATAGTGGGGCCGGGCGCAGTCAATAACACCTCAGACCACCAGCGGCTGCCGACGCTGACCGAACAGCGGGCGGCGTTCGCCGAGCGCCAGAAACGAACGCTCCAGACACAGCCGCCCGATATCGAGGCAGTAGTTTCCGAACTGAGACTGGTCACGTCTGCGCTGAACCGGCGGCTCAAGTTCTCGGTGAACCAGGAGCTCGACCAGGTGGTCGTCAAGGTGATCGATAACCGCACCGATAAGGTAATCAAGGAACTGCCGCCCGAAGGCATCCGGCGACTGCACGCCCGAATCCAGGAAGCGCTCGGTCTGCTGATCGACGAAGTGATCTAGCCGCGCCGATTCGCTTTTGCTCTCGGGTCGCGCTATGTTCTAGGGTGGCCGACACGGGGGAAAAGATTGTCCGACCTGATGATCCCGGGTATCACAAACTCGGGGATCGACACGCAGAGTCTCATCGATCAGATCATGGACGCGCAACGCGCGCCGGTCGAACGCATGGAGCGCCAGATCGACCGGTACGAGGACGAACGCGCCGCGTGGCGGGAGCTCGGACGCAAAATATCGAACCTCCAGGCAGCCTCGCGGCTGCTGTTCAGTTTTGAGACACCCTTCCTTGAGCGAGTCGCCTCCTCCTCCGACCCGTCGTCGCTGACGGCGACGGCCAACCGGAACGCGCAGCTCGGTGTCGCGAGCGTCGACGTGCGCCAGCTTGCCGCCGCCGATCGGTTCATCTCGCGCAACCTGGCGACCGACTTCCAGGTCCCGGCCGGACGCTACGGCTTCCGCGTCGGAGAGCAGGAGACGTTCTTCACGTTCCAGGGCGGACAGCTACGCAGCTTCGCGCAGACGATCAACCAGCGAGCGGGAGACATCGTGTCTGCTCG
>RECL01000302.1 GCA_007694025.1 Spirochaetaceae bacterium | reverse complement strand
CACGGCGTCTTTGAAGCGCACAACGGATTCTTCGGGATAGAGAACCACCTCATGTACCTGCTCCTCTACCCGGAGGAACTGGCCCGCGTCTACGCGCGGCAGGCCGAGTGGACCGCGGCGTTTGCCGACGTCTGCCTGGACCTGGGTATCGACATGATCCACGTCTCCGACGACTGGGGAAGCCAGCGCGGGCTCCTGTTCAGTCCGGAGGTGTTCACGTCGTTGATCGTGCCGCACCACCGTCCGGTCGCCGACCTGGTCCACCGACGCGGCGGTTACCTGAGCCTCCACTCCGACGGGAACATCGTCCCCGCGCTGCCGTCGATCCTGGACCTGGGGTTCAACGTTGTTCATCCGTGGCAGGAGTCGGCCGGGATGAGCTACGACCTGTTCGACCGCGACTACCGCGGCCGGTTCGCGGTCATGGGCGGCATCGACGTGCAGACGACGATCGGGTTCGGCGACCCCGGGCGAGTCCGCCGCGAAGTCGGCGCGCTCATCGACCGCTTCCGCGACGGCGGCCTGATCCTCTGCACGACGCACTTCATCCAGGACCACTGCACGATCGACGAACTGGTCGACGCGTTCGACTTCATCTACCAGAAGGTGCGCGGGCGGTAGCGGCGCGAGCGGTGGCCGGCCCGCCACTGGCTTGAGGACAACGGGGCGGCCGTGCATAATCGCTGCATGCCGCTATCAGTGTTTCCGAAGGCGTTCATCCCGGCGCTCTGCACCGAACGAACGATGACTCCGCACGAGTGGGTCGATCTGGCCGCCGACAACCTCGACGTCGACGGGCTCGAGTTCTACTGGGGCTTTGTGCCGCAGGATCATGACGAGCAGGACCGGCTTGTCGAGCACGTACGTGCACGCGGGCTGTCGATGCCGATGATGTGCTACTCGCCCGATTTCGTGACGCCCGATCGCGCCGAGTGGCGCGCGCAGCTTGCCGCGCAGGCGGCCGCGATCGAGACGACCGGCCGGATGGGCGGGAGCTACTGCCGCGTGCTGTCGGGGCAGAGACGACCCGACGTAAGCCGCGCCGACGGCGTCGCGATGGTCGCCGAGGCGATCGTCGATCTCCTCCCCGTCGCCGAACGCGCGGGCGTCGTGATGATTCTTGAGAACCACTACAAGGACGCGCACTGGGCATTCCCTGAGTTCGCGCAGAAGATGGATGTCTTTCTGGAGCTGCTTTCTGCGGTTCCCGACCATCCGAACTTCGGCGTGAACTACGATCCGTCGAACGCGCTCGTCGCGGGCGACGACCCGGTCGCGATGCTCGACGCGGTGAAGAGCCGGCTAGAGACGATGCACGCGAGCGACCGGTTCCTGACCGGCGGGACCCTGGACGACCTGAAACGGATCGACGAGTCGGGTGGCACCGGATACGCGGACATCCTGCAGCACGGCGTGATCGGGCAGGGCGCGATCGACTACGATGCTGTTTTCGCGATCCTGCGCGACATCGACTTTCACGGGTGGATCAGCATCGAGGACGGCGCCGATCCCGCGGTCGGGATCGAGCACCTTCGGTTGTCCGCAGAGTTCCTTCGGCGCAAGATGGCAGAGTACGGAGTCGGGTGATGACGTACCTGGTCACCGGCGCGACGGGGAACCTGGCCCGGCAACTTATCGAACGGCTCCTTTCCGACGGGCATCGAGTCGTCGGCCTTGACCTGCGCGCGCCCGCCGACCACGCCGGCGTCGAGTTCATCCAGGTCGACATCACCGATACCGACGCGATGGAGACGGCTGTGCAGCGGGCGCGGCCCGACGTCGTGCTCCACATGGCGTCGCTCCTGTCGAGTTCGTCCGAGGCCGACCCGTCGCGCGCGTGGAGCGTGAACGCCGATGCGAGCGTCGCGCTCCTGGAGAGCTGTCGTCGGGTCGGGGTGTCCCGTTTCTTCTACCCGTCGACCGGCGCGACCTACGGCGGACCGCTCCCCGACACGCTTCCCGAAGACTTCCCGCAGTGGCCACAGAACGTCTACGGTGTGACGAAGGTCGCCGTCGAGCGCGCCGGTGCGTACTACGCGGCGCGTCACGGACTCGACTTCCGGTCGCTTCGCCTTCCGATGGTGATCTCGCGCTACGCGCCGGCCGCCGCGGTGAGCGCGTACGCGTCGCACGCGTTCGCCGCCGCGTCCCGCGGCGAGCACTTCGTCTTTCCGGTCGACCCGTCCGTGGGGATATCAACCATTTACGTGCGCGACGTCGTCGACGGTGTGTTTACGCTACTCGCGGCCGACCCCGATCGGCTCACCCGCCGCGTGTACAACGTGCACGGCTTCGCGGCGACCGCCGAAGCGATGGCGACGGAGATCGCCCGGCAGCACCCCGGCTTCAGCTACGAGTTCGCACCCGACCCCGCCGTCATGACCGTGCTCGGCCCGCTCCCGTCGGTTCACGTCGACGACTCGGCGAGGCGCGACTGGGGCTGGAACCCGCGCTACGACTTGGCCAGAACGACGAGCGATATGCTCACGCAGGAGTGAGACAGTGGACAGAACCTCGCGCTACCACCACCAATCGGTGACCCCGGCCGACATCCCTCTGATCAGGTCTTTCATGAGCAACGCACAGGTCGGCGCCGACGTTCCGTGGAACTGGCTCTGCGACCGGTTGAGCTTCACGTTCGCGGTGTCGTGCACGATGCACGAAACGAGCGAAGATGAGTGGGCGTCGCGCGCGGCGATTTTCCGCGACGAGCGGGGCGACATTGCCTCGATCGTGCTCACCGAGGGCGAGAACCGCGGCGAGTGCTTCTTCATGAGCGAGCCCGACGAGCTGCCCGAGCCGCTCATTCGGGAGATGTTCGACTTCGCGATCGAGCACAGCTCGTCAGCGACCGACGACGGGCGCCGGGGACTCTACCTGCGCGTCGACCCGCGCTTCCCGGAGCGTGCCCGTCTGGCGATCGAGTTGGGGTTCACCCGCGCCGGGTGGTCCGAGCCGCTCGCGCGGATGGCGATCGAGCCGTTCGAGCACGGAGTGACCGCCGATTCGGCGAGCGTAGTCGCATGCGGCGGGGCGCCGGACGGGTACACGCTGATAGAGGCGCCCGATCCGCGCCTGAAGGCGGAGTGCCACTCGCGGTCGTTCGGGTATGCCGACGATTCCGAGATGCGATCGCGGAACGAGGCGGGCTTCCACAAGCTTACGACGATGCCCGACTACGCTCCCTTCCTGGACCTGATGCTGATCGACTCGAACGGCGAACCAGCTGCGATGATGGGGTTCTGGCACGATCCGCTCTTACGAATGGCAATGCTCGAACCGGCCGGGACCGTTCCCGACCACCGCCGGCGCGGACTCGGCAGCGTGCTGATCGACGCGGGCGTAGCGCGCCTGCGCCGACTGGGCGCGCGGTCGCTCTGGGTCGGATCGGACCAGCCCTTCTACCTGGGGTCCGGCTTCACCGTCGTGCACCGGTGGGACGTGTACGAGAAGGTGTGGTAGTGCGCGGACGCACGCGTGCGACTGGCTCCCTACTGCTCGATAGAGACTACTTGCTCTGAGCGACAGGGGCGGGTCGTGGAGCCGGACGGACGTTGGGTCGCGGGGTAGATGACGGCGGCTTGCTGCCACCCTTCTTCTCGCCACCCTCGACTATTGCCTTGTTAGCCATTTTCATCCTCACCTCCAGTATCACCCACCGAGGCGAGTGAAGTCAACAGAACTGAGAGCCCACGTCTGTGTCGTTCGCCTGGCTGACGCTTCAGTTCCCAGGGTCCGGTTCCCGCTGACCGACTGTAACACCTGAGGAACCAGCGGCGCTCCTGGTCGCGCCCGGACCTGAGCACGGCGGCTCCTATTGCCGGCGCCACGGTTGCGGGCAGCGTGTTCGACAGCGCCGGTATCTCTATCGTCCACGCGTCGTTCGGCCTGGACAGATAGACGGCATCGAGAGTCTGAATAGGTTCGAGATCGCCGCGCCCGTCCGGAGAGACATTTGGGTACACCTCGACATCGGTGAGCAACAGCTCGCGCGGCCTGTACGGATCTGAGTACTGGCTGATCTTGCCGTAGTAGACGATATTCTCTTTCGTGTCCCGCACGAACACCCACTCGACGTTCGGGCTGTTGTGTATGTACTGCCACACATCGTCGTCTCCGAACGAGCTCGTGATCCTTACGCGTCGCGCCAGCCGATTGATGATCTTGTGGTTGTGAAACACCGCTGCGACGACTGACAGCAACAAGCCGACGATACAGGCGGCGTAGAACTCGTACCAGTTGCGGATGAACGCTGCCTGCGTGAGAGTCACATCGACCGAGCCGGAAGTGGATGCGGCCGGTAGTCCCAACGCTCGGACAATCGGACTGGCGATCGCGTATGAGACGAACGCGAACACGACGAACTCGACTACCGCGATCCAAAGCTGCGTCTGCTTCGTTGCTCTGAGTCGGGAGTAGGAGAGGCTCGCAAGCACACCAGGGAAGAGGGCGACGAGTGTCTGTACGACCGTGTTATCGATATCCACGCACGCAATCGTCGGCGGTATCTGCGGTGGCTGTCAATAGCGGGATCGACCGCCGTACGTACAATGCCGGGCTGCCTACCGCTCCGGTCCCGCGTCGATGTCGCCGTACATCCACGCGAAGTCGGAGGACGTCAGTTCCGTCGCGGGAGCGACGTCGCCGAAGAGCGTTGTGACCGTGTCCTGAGGATCGTAGCCCAGCTCTGAGCGCGCCTTGTCGATGCTGAGCCAGGGACGCGTCGCGTTCGAGATGCAGTTGTAGATCCCGAAGCGCGGATCGTCGGCGGTGAGGCAGCAGCGAACCATCGACGCGAAGTCGCGCGGCGACAGGATCAGAGCCTCCTTGTACCGGCCGAAGCCTTCGGCGATCCGCTTCGGCGTCATGTAGTAGCCGATTCTCAGGCAGTAGCAGCGCATCGCGTAGCGCTCGTGGAAGTAGCGCGCAAGCGCCTCGCCGTAGAGCTTCGTGACCGCGTAGAAGGTATCGGGTCGAGGCTCCGCGTTCTCAGGGAGGTCGAGCGTTCCGTCGACATGGTGGAAGCCGACCGTGTGATGCGTGCTCGCGAAGACGATCCGTTCGACCCCGGCGCGGCGCGCCGCGTCGAAGAGGTTGTAGACGCCTGAGACGTTGCTCGGGATCATCCGCGCGTGGACGTCTTCATCCCACGTCACCGCCCCAAGGTGCACGACCGCGTCGATCCCGTCGATCGCGCGGGCGACCGCATCGGCGTCTGCCAGGTCTGCCCCGACGTACTCGACGTCGGGAAAGCGGCTCGGGTCGACCGCGACGATGTCGGAAATACGCAGTGCGTAGTCAGAGTAGAGCGCGTGGGCAAGGTCGGGGGCGATCATGCCGCCGGCGCCGGTGATCAGGATCCGACGGCGGGAGTTCGGGCCCATCTAACCGACGATCTCCCTGAGGCGGGCGAAGCTCGTCTTCAGGCTCTCCATCGGACCCATCGTGTTCATCCGGTCCTGCTCGATAACGAGCCACTCGACCTTCGCCTTGCGGGCCGCGTCGACGACGCCGGCGGTATTGACGACGCCGGTGCCGACCTCTGCAAAAACGGCCTCATCGCGTTTACCGTCGGCGGTCGGGCTGCCGGGGTGAAGCCGAGCGAAGTCCTTCATGTGGAGCACCGGGAATCGGTCGGGATACTTCCCGATGATCGCGACCGGATCCCCGCCGCCGAAGGTGACCCACGCGACGTCGAGCTCGATCTTCACGATCGATGGGTCGGTATGTTCCAACAGTAGATCGAAGCCGACCTTCCCGTCGTGGACGCGGAACTCGTGGTCGTGGTTGTGGTAGAGGAAGGTCAGGCCCTCGTCCGCGCAGAGTCGGCCGACCGTGTTGAGATAGTCGCACGTCTTCAGGATGCTGTCGCTGCTGTCAAACGGTGCGTAGTAGTCGACCACGTAGCGCGACCCGATCTCCTTCGCCGTCGTGATGACCTCGCGCCACTGCTCCTCGGTCTGGTCCTGCGCGACCCGGCCCTGCGGCGCCGCTTGCAGTCCCAACGCGTCGAGCCGTGCGCGCGCCTCTTTCGGCGCGACGTCGAGCGCCTTCGCAATAGCGGCTGCTCCCTCCATCCCGTCGAAGCCGATCTCCGCGACCGTCCTGAGCGTCGCCTCCGGCGCGCTCTTGATCTCTTC
>RECL01000272.1 GCA_007694025.1 Spirochaetaceae bacterium | reverse complement strand
TTCATCCTGCTTCGGGAAACGCTCGAAGCCGACGGGCCCTTCCTGTTCTACGCGCATCCGCTCGGCCTGCGCACCGATCGGCCGGCGGTCGTCCTCTTCGTGATCCCGACCGCGAACCTCCTGGGTGTCGTATCGGGTGCGGCAGCTGCAGCGGCAAGTACACCGGTGATTCCGGCGACCGCCACGGGTCGCGGTACCGGTAGTTTCGTCCTGATCGACCCGTACGGCACGGTGGTGCTCGCGCACCCGCCTCTGGACCGATCGGTGCTGGCAACCGCGGTTCGCTACGCGCAGGATCCCGCGCCCGCGGCGGCAGCGACGCAGATCGATCGCCATGTGATCGCGCGCGCGACATCGGCGGAATCGGGGTGGACAGCGATGCTCGTGACCCCGATCGAAGCGACGACAATGGCCGTGCGCGATGAGCTGAGAGGCCTGCTCATAGTCGTGCTGCTCCTCGTTGTCGTCGAGATAGTATTGCTCGAGATCTTCCTCCGCTGGAACTACCGCCCGGTATCGGTCCTGCTGCAGGACATCGAGCACCCCGATCGTCCGAGCACGATGACCGCAGGCGCGCTGCCGGCCGAACTGTCGGCGGTGCACACCGCGCTTCACAACGCGCACCGTGCGCAGGCGGTCGACCGCGCGACCCGCGAGCTCGTCGTAGAACTCGAGAGAGCGGTTCCCGATGCGGTCGCCATATCGGCTTTGTTGGGCCGAATCGGGATCGATGCTTCCACACCTGGCTTCCGCGCATTGTCGGCCCGCGTCACCGAGTCTTCCGCGACGATCGCCGACTGCTCGGCGGTCGTGCAGGGCGCGCTCGAACCATTCGGCATCGCGGTGCACCAGATCGAGGCCAACCCCCGCGGGGTCGTGTGGCTGATCGCGGGTCCCGACGAGTCGCTCGCCGAACCGATCGAGCGCGTCTACCCGCAGCTCGTCAGCGTGGTTGGCGAGACGGTCCACATCGGAATCGGGCCGTTCGTGAAGCGGGCGGATGGAGTCGGTCGATCGGTACGCGATGCGCGCGACGCGGCACAGGTCGCGCTGCTGACCGGCTGCCCGAGCATCGCGAGCGCGGGGATGGCCACCACGGAAGGGGCTCAAGTCGCCGGGCAGCCCCGACGCAACGACACGAATGCTCTGAGCCTCGCGATCGAGTCCGGCACGACCGACGACGCCGTTGCCGCAGTGACGCAGTCGGTCGCCACGCTGCGCGCGAGATCGGCGCCGTCGTCCGATCTCCTTCGAGACGCGCTCGCATTGTCGGCAATGGTCGCGCGAAGGATCGGTTCGAAGCCTGTCAACGGAGAGTCCGATGCGTTTGGCCAGTTCCTTGACCGGCTGCACCACGCCGACGCATCGATCCTGGATGGGACGATGTCGCTCGACGCGTGGGGTCGCAGCCTGGCCGCGCTCATAGCCGACGCCGACCAATCGCGACGCGAACGGACCGCGCGATCGAGCGCCTCCGCCGGACGGGCGACCGAAGTCCTGGCGTACGTCGAAAAGCACCTGTTCGATCCCAACCTGTCGCTCGCTGCGGTAGCCGGGTCGGTCGGGGTATCCCTGTCGACCGCGGCGTCGCTGTTCAAGCAGCAGACAGGGACGACGCTCACCGGATACGTCGGCGACCGACGCGTGACGGAGGCCAAGCGGCTGCTCCGCGATGGCGTCCCGGTCAATGACGTCGTCGACCGGATCGGCTACCGCGACAGCACGAGCTTCATCAGGAAGTTCAAGCGGATGACAGGTACCACTCCGGGGGAGTGGCTGCACGCCCGAATGGTCTCCGCTGATCGCTCTCCTAGTTCACGACAACCCTGAGCTGTGATACGATCGGTCCCGACGGAGGGACTCGCGATGAGTACGAGCCGGCGGATCGAGATCAACCCGGACTGGTGCAAGGGATGCAATATCTGCGTTGCGTTCTGCCCGAAACAGGTTCTTGCGCTTGACGAGCGCGGGAAGGCGTACGTGGCCAACGTCGACGCGTGCATCTGGTGCCGGGAGTGCGAGCTTCGCTGCCCCGACTTCGCAGTGACCGTTGTTGTGGAGCGCGCATCGTGAGCACGGCCGGACAGACCGAGCGTAGCCGCGTCCAGTTCCTGCAGGGCAACGAAGTGTGCGCGGAAGCCGCGCTCTACGCAGGGATGCGCTACTTCGCCGGCTACCCGATCACCCCGTCCACCGAGATCGCCGAGCGCCTGGCCGAGCGCCTCCCGCAGGTTGGCGGCAGCTTCATGCAGATGGAGGACGAAATCGGGTCGATCTGCGCGGTAATCGGCGCGTCACTCGCAGGAACCAAGTCGATGACCGCGACGAGCGGACCGGGCTTCTCCCTGATGCAGGAGGCGATCGGCTACGCGGTGATGGCGGAGATCCCGTGCGTGATCGTCGACGTGCAGCGCGGCGGTCCGTCGACGGGGCTTCCGACTCACGCGAGCCAGGGCGACGTGATGCAGGTTCGCTACGGAACGCACGGCGATCACTCGATCGTCTGCCTTACCGCCAGCAACCATCAGGACCTGTTCGGCATCGTCGTCGACGCGTTCAACTTCTCAGAGGTTTTCCGAACGCCCGCGGTCGTCCTGATCGACGAGGTGGTCGGGCACATGAGAGAGGCGGTCCGCGTGCCGGAACCCGGAGAGCTCGATCTGACCGAACGGCTGTTGACCGACGTCCCCCGCGACGTCGACTACCATCCCTACGCACCCAGGGAGGACGACCGACTGCCGATGTCGAACTTCGGCGGCGTCCACCGCTACAATGTTACCGGCCTGGTGCACGACATGTGGGGCTTCCCGTCCGAAAAGCCGAAGATCGTGAACGACCTCATTCACCATCTCTACCTGAAGCTCGAGAACCGCAAACAGATGCTCACGCGCTGGCGTGAGTGGTCGCTCGACGATGCCGAGATCGTGCTGATCAGCTACGGGTCGAGCGCGCGCAGCGCCAGGCACATCATGGAGAACCGGCGCTCGGTCGGCGTACCGATCGGGATGATCGAGCTGCAGACGCTCTGGCCATTCCCGTCGGAGATGATCCGCACGAAGTGCCGGCACGCCGAGTACATCGTCGTTGTGGAGATGAACATGGGCCAGATCGTGCACGAGGTGAAGCGCGCGGTCGATCGGCCCGAGCGCGTCTTCCTGAGTAATCGCGTCGACGGCGAGATGATCACGCCGACCGACATCAAGCACCTGATCCGGGTCATCCAGGGCAAGGGGGTATAGCGTGGCGGTCACCGACTACCTGCGAAAGCGCTTCATGCCGCACATCTGGTGCCCGGGCTGCGGCCACGGCATTATCATGCGCGCGCTTCTCTCCGCGGTGGAGAAGCTGGGACTCGACAAGAACGACATCGTCATGGCTTCAGGCATCGGCTGTTCGGCCCGGATGCTCGGCTACGTCGATGCGCACACGATGCACACGTTGCACGGCCGGGCGCTCGCGTTCGCGACCGGGGTGAAGATGGCGCGCCCCGACCTGACCGTGGTGGTACCGATGGGCGACGGCGATGCGCTTGCGATCGGCGGTAATCACTTCATCCACGCCGCCAGGCGGAACATCGACATGACGGCGATCGTGATGAACAACTCTACCTACGGGATGACCGGCGGCCAGTACTCGCCGACGACCGGCTGCGGCGAGTATGGTACGACCGCGCCCTACGGCACGGTGGTGCAGCCGTTTGACACCGTGGAGCTCGCGTCCGCCGCCGGAGCGTCGTTCATCGCCCGGACGACCACGTACCACGCCCGGGAGATGGCCCGGATCCTTGCCGACGCGATCCGCCACCCCGGCTTCAGCGTGGTTGAGGTTCTCACTCAGTGCCCGACCTACTACGGCCGAAAGAACGCCAAAGGCGACGCGGTGGAGATGATGGAGGGGTTCCGCGACTGCGCGGTTCCGGTCGGCCCGCTTGACGACTCAGGGCACGCGACGGTGACAATCGACCCGGAAGCGGTGGACGCGCCGATTCCGATCGGCGTCTTCCGCAAGGAGGTGCGCGCCGAGTACTGCGACGCGTACCGCCGCCAGGTCATTGAACCTGCCGAAGCTGCTGCAGCAGCTTCTGCTGCAGCTTCGGCTGCGGCCGGAGGCGAGCAATGATCGAACGATTCGTCCTGTCGGGAACCGGCGGGCAGGGAGTCATCACCGCGGCGATCATCCTGGCCGAATCGGCGCTCCACCACACCGGGTTCCACGCGGTACAGACGCAGGTCTACGGGCCGGAAGCGCGCGGGGGATCGGCGCGCAGCGACGTGATCATCGCCGACCGCGAGATCCTGTTTCCGAAGGTGCTTGAGCCGAACGTCCTTGTCTGTCTGAGCCAGATGGCGTACGACCGGTACTGCTCGCTCGTCAGGCCCGGCGGAGTCGTGATCACCGACCCGCACTACGTGAAGCGGTGGCAGCACGCGAGTTCGCGCCACGTGGAGGTGCCGCTGCACGACACGGCGATGAGGGAGCTCGGATCGACGCAGGCGATCAACATCTGCCTGCTCGGCGCGCTCGTTCGACTCATCCCGATCGTCCCGCTCGACGGCGTGCGCGAAGTGGTGTCGCACCGCTTCCCCGAGCGATTCAGGGAGGCCAACTCCGCAGCGCTCGATCTGGGCGCGGGTCTGGTCAAGGAGAGCGTCACGACGTTCTGACGCCCGGCACACCGTCTGTGCACAGCGAGCTTTGGCCCGGCGGATATTCTTGACAAAAAAGGCACACTGTTTCTATAGTTCTGCCGGACCGGCCTGACGGCACGGGTGGAGTGACGATCCTCCCCTAACCGGAATCTGCACCCGGATCCGGAGTGTTCGACGATGAACAGACCATCGTTGCGTTTGATCGTTTTACTCTCGGTCTTCCTTGGTTTGGCATCGTGCATCCCGCTCTTCGGTCCTCGCGGCGACGGTACCGTCGGCGGGAGTCCCACCGGTGGTGGCCCCGGCGGCGGCAGCGGCCCAGGCGGAGACGGTGGCGACGACGTGACCTATACGCTCACGGTGACGGTCGAAGGAGAAGGTACCGTCACGGTCACTCCTGAGAAGGCCGTGTACAACTCGGGTGAGCTGATCACGCTTACGGCCGTTCCCGCCACAGATCACCACTTCCTCTCGCACTGGGGTGGGGACGCGGCCGACCGACTGGAGAACCCTCTCTTCCTCGGGATCGACGCAGACCGAGCGATCACCGCGGTGTTCAGCCCCGATCTGTGGAGCGTCGCGACCGCCGAAGCCGGCTGGTCTGCGCGATCGCTTCACGGGGCGGTGGTCCATGACGGAAAGCTTTGGGTGATAGGAGGGCTCGGGGAGGTTGGAGTTCTGTTGAACGACATCTGGTCGAGTGAAAACGGCACGGCATGGACTCCGGTCGCTGCAGACGCCGCCTGGTCCGGCCGTTTTGGCCATGCTGCGGTCGCCCACGATCCGGTCGGCGGCGGCGACCCCGACATCTGGATAATCGGCGGGGCGTATCTGAGAGATGTGTGGCGCAGCTCCGACGGAGCTGTCTGGACGGAGGTGACCGATCAAGCCGAATGGAACGAGCGAACCGAATTTCTTGCGGTGGCGCACGACACCAAACTCTGGGTGATGGGCGGCTTCGATGGGTCTGCGCCCCTGAACGACATCTGGTCGAGCACCGACGGTGAGACATGGACGCCGGTCGACACAACCGGTGAGATTTGGTCACCACGAAGAGGACATGCCGGAGTCGTCTACGACGGAAAGCTCTGGGTGATCGGCGGTATCGGCGAGGACGGAGCACTGCTGAGCGATGTCTGGTACAGCGAGGACGGTGTGGTGTGGACGCAGGCCACCGCTGACGCCGGCTGGCCCGCCCGGTCAAGTCACGCGGCGGCGGTCCACGCCGGCCGGATCTGGGTCTTCGGAGGCAGCCGTGATCATGGTCTGCGGCGGTACCGGGATGTATGGTCGAGCGCGGACGGGATCAGCTGGACCCCCGAGCACCACGGTTCATGGTCCCCAAGATCCGGGCATCGAGCGCTGTCTCACGACGATCGACTCTGGATGATCGGCGGTGAGAGACGCTGGTCCCTGCACGAAATGCCGACGAAAACCAGGGACGTCTGGTATCTGGAGACTCCGGCGGAGTGACGCGCGGCGCCTCGATCTCCCGCCGGCCTCACCACCGGACCGGCTCGAACTTCCAGCCCGGATTCACCTTCTGCATCT
>RECL01000195.1 GCA_007694025.1 Spirochaetaceae bacterium | reverse complement strand
TCGAACTGACTCGCTCTGCGCTCGCCGACCACCCCACCGCTTCGCGCGCACCTGTTCGCTTCTACGCCACCGCCGATTCACAGCTGAGCGACTTCGTCGATCAGCTCTCTCTGCTACGCTTGCGCCGCGTCATTGAACTCACGACCAGTGGCGCCGCATTGCCGAACCGGAAGGTCTACCGGCGCCTTCGAGACCGGATCGACGCGCAGATCAGCACCGTCTGGCAGAATCGACTCACGCGCGCGTCGATGGGACGGCTGTGGGTGCGTAACATCATCCAGAACACCCCCTTCCTGGCCCGCGCGACACCGCTTCAGCGACTGTCGGGTCCCGTCGTGGTCTGCGGCGCGGGGCCGTCGCTCGACCGCGCGATTCCGTTTCTGGTTGCGCGACGACACGCGATCACGATCGTCGCGGTCGACACCGCGCTCCTTCCGCTCGTTCACAGTGGTGTGATCCCCGACCACGTCGTCGCGCTTGAGGCACAACTGATCAACACGCTCGACTTTCTGGGAGCACCGCATGGCGACTACACGTTGATCGCCGACATGACCTCACATCCAGCAGCGATCTCTGTGCACCCGCGGTTCGCGTGCACGGTGACCGCCTTCGATCGGGTCAGCCTCATTGATCGAGTGTCGCGCCTGTGCGACGGCGTGCCCGTGCTCGCACCGCACGGATCGGTCGGGGTCACCGCGGTGCGACTGGCGCTCGGGCACGGCGGCCCGCTCCTGATCACCGGGCTCGATTTTGCGGTGCGCGCGGGCACGACGCACGCGCGCTGCGCTCCCGCAGCCCTGCGAACACTCGCGACCTCGACCCGGATCGCACCCGCCCGCGACGCAGCGTTCGGGCGCCGCCTTGAGCCGATCACCGCCGCTGACGGAACCCCCGCCTACACAACGCTCGTCCTGTCGGGATACTCGCGGCAGCTCGCGCACGTTGCTCAGGGAAGCCCGACCTGGATGCTCGCTCCAGGAGGAATCGCCTGCGGCATCCCCGCGCTGTCGATAGAGGAAGCGATCCGGCTTGTCGACGTGCACCCGCGTACGGCCGTAGAGGTCTCACCGCCGGGGGACGATCGACCCGACCCTTCGGTGCTACGCGCGTTCATCGAGCAGGAGATCGCGGCACTCGACAGGTTTGCAGACGCCGACGGCCGGATGGAGCGGGAGCAAGCGCTACGCATCTGCGACTACCTGACCGTCGAGTTCGTGCACCGCGAGTCGGTCGACGTGATGGATCGATCCACCTGGTATCAGCTGATTGTCGCGTCGTCTTACTACCGGGCGCAATGGATGCAGAGCGTCCGCCGTCTGAACCTGCCCGCTCAGTCCTGATCGCTCTTGAGCGCCGACAGGAAAGCCGCCTGCGGAATCTCGACGTTGCCGACGAGCTTCATCCGCTTCTTGCCCTCCTTCTGCTTTTCGAGGAGCTTTCTCTTGCGGCTGATGTCACCGCCGTAGCACTTCGCGGTGACATCCTTGCGCAGCGCGTTGATCGTCTCTCGAGCGACGATCGTGCTGCCGATTGCCCCCTGAAGCGGGATCTTGAACTGGTGACGGGGAATCTCGTCGCGCAGACGCTTGCAGATCTGCCGCGCGCGGGTTGCTGCGTTGTCCTTGAAGACGAGCTGACTCAGCGCGTCCACCGGCTTTCCGTTTACCAGGATATCGAGCTTGACGAGCTCGGTCGTCCGGTAGTCCATCAGTTCGTAGTCGAACGATGCGTACCCACGACTGATGCTCTTGAGCTTGTCGTAGAAGTCGAACAGGACCTCCGCAAGCGGCATCTCGTAGACCACCTCTACCCGCCGCTGGTTCAGGTAGTTGAGACTCCGCTGTACTCCGCGCTTGTCCATACACAGCGCCATGACGTTCCCGAGGTAATCGGTCGGCGTGATGATGTCCGCCTTGATATAGGGCTCCTCCGCCGACAGGATCCGGGCGTCTTCCGGGTACTCCTCTGGGTTGTCGACGGTGACGGTCCGCTCATCGTGGAGCGTGATGCGGTAGCGGACCGACGGTGCGGTCAGCACGATCGACAGGTCGAACTCGCGCTCGATCCGTTCCTGAACGACCTCCAGGTGAAGCATTCCCAGAAAACCGCAGCGGAAGCCAAAGCCGAGCGCCGCCGAACTGTCCTTCTCAAACACCAGCGACGCGTCGTTCAGTCTCAGGCGGTCCATAGCCGCCGCGAGCTCACCGTAATCGTTCGCGTCGACCGGGTAGATCGAGCTGAACACGACCGGCTTGACCTCGCGGAAGCCGGCAAGAGGTGCGTCGCAGCGGCGCGACGCGTGCGTGATCGTGTCTCCAACCCGGATATCGGCGATCGTCTTGATCCCGGCGATGAAGTACCCGACGTCGCCGGCCTGCAGATCGTCGCTCGCCGCAAGGATGATCCTGAACTGGCCGGTCTCCTCTACCCGGTGGCGCGTACCGGTCGACATGACAAGGACTTCGTCACCGGGTCTGAGTATCCCTTCGAACACACGGACATGCACGATTACCCCGCGGTAGGGATCGTAGTGCGAGTCGAAGATCAGCGCCTGCAGCGGCGCGTCGGTGTCGCCGGTCGGTGCCGGAATCCGTTGCACGAGCGCTTCGAGCAGTTCGGGAATCCCCTGTCCGGTCTTGGCCGAAATCAGGAGCGCTCCGTCGGAGTCCAGTCCGAGCTCATCCTCGATTTCGCTCTTGACCGACGCGACATCGGCTCCAGGAAGGTCGATCTTGTTGATGACCGGAATGATCTCCAGATTGTGATCGATCGCCATGTAGAGGTTGCTGAGCGTCTGCGCCTCGACTCCCTGCGTTGCGTCTACCAGGAGCAACGCACCATCGCAGGAGCTGATCGCGCGCGATACTTCATACGCAAAATCGACGTGACCCGGCGTGTCGACCAGATTGAGCTCGTAGTTCGTGCCGTCGGCCGCGACGTACGGCATCGTGACCGCCTGGCTTTTGATCGTGATGCCGCGCTCGCGCTCGATATCCATGCTGTCAAGGATCTGGTCCTTGAAGTCGCGCTCGGCGATGATCTTTGCGCGCTGGATGAACCGGTCGGCGAGCGTGCTCTTACCGTGATCTATGTGCGCTATGATGCAGAAGTTGCGAATGTTCTCGTGACGCATAGGAGTGGCTCAATATAGTTCAACGCGAATCACGAGTCCAGAATACGCCGCAGGTGCGCCACGAGAGTCTCTGGATCGACGGGCTTACGAATGATGGAATCGCCAAGCTCGTCTATCTCACGATCGGTCAGCTGCCCCTCGGGATACGCCGATATGTAGAGCGCCTTGCCGTCAAAGCCGGCCACGCGCAGACGTTCCACGAGCCTGACACCGTTCATCAGAGGCATCGCGATGTCGCTGATCACCGCGTCGATCGGCCCGGAGCGCGACTCCATGAACAGCAACGCTTCTCCGGGATTGGACGCCCCGATCACGCTGTACCCCCTGCGGCTGAGCACTCGCTCAAGAAGCTCTCGTAGTGGCTCTTCGTCTTCGACGATCAGGACCGTCTCGGTTCCGTCGCCCGTTCGTTCACCGGTCGGTTCATCGCTGTTCGCAGGCGGTTTTCCGGTATACATCGGCAGGTAGACCAGAAACGCGGTCCCGCGCCCCGGTTCGGTATCCACATCGATGAACCCGCCCGACTGCGTGACGATCCCGTACACCGTGCTCAGCCCGAGCCCTGTGCCTTCTCCGGGGCTCTTCGTCGTGTAAAACGGCTCGAAGATCCGCTCGGCGACATCGGAGGTCATTCCGCACCCGCGATCGCGCACCATCAGCATCACGAACCGCTGGTCGGCGACGCCTGCGGGTCGTCGCGGGTCGTCCGGGTCGATCGTCTGCGATTCGGTGCGGATCGAGATCGCGCCGCCGTCCGGCATCGCGTCACGCGCGTTTACGACCAGGTTCATCAGCACCTGTTCGATCTGGCTCGGGTCGGCATACACCACCGACGGGTCGGCTATCAGATCGACGCGAAGGGTCACATCGTCGCCGACAAGGCGTAGCAGCATCTTCTGCATATCCGCGACAGCATCGTTGACGCTCACCGCGCGTCGCTCCATCTTCTGATGGCGGCTGAACGCGAGCAGCTGACGCGTCAGCGACGCTGAACGCAGCGCTGCCTTCTGTATGCCGTCAATGTCTTCGAGCAGCGCTGCACGCTCAGACGCGTCGATCGTGGATGCCTGCGCGAGGCCACCGACCTCGTCGCGAAGCAACCTGGTGTACCCAAGGATCACGGTCAGAAGATTGTTGAAGTCGTGCGCTATCCCGCCGGTCAGCCGCCCGATCGCCTCAAGCTTCTGCGCGCGACGAAGCTGGTCCTCGCGCTCGCGCAGCTCGCGCACCGCCTCTTCCATCGAGTGGCGGTAGAGCGAGATCACGATCGCGCTGCGCAACTCTCGCGCATCGACGGGCTTGAGGATGAACGCGAACGGCTGAGCGAGCTTCGCGCGCTGCAACGTCGCCTCATCACCGTAGGCGGTCAGCAGGATAACCGGAAGACCGAACCGTGCCTTTACCAGCTGCGCGGTTTCTACGCCGTCAAGTTCGCCGCGAAGTCGAATATCGAGCAACACGATGTCGGCCGACGCATCGACAAGGCCGGCCAGGGCCTCTTCACCGGACGGATAGATCCCGACGACGTCGTACCCGTTGGACCGAAGCTGAGTACTGATGTCGAGCGCGACAATGCTCTCATCTTCGACGATCGCGACCCGGTTCTGCTCCATCGGCTACCCCGCCCCGGTTAGAGGAAGTTGTCCCGCTCGACGTACGCCGGTATCTGGATACTCGTGCGCAGAAACCCCTGCGTGCGCTTGTTGATCAGCATCCGAAGAAACGCCACTTCGATCGATCGATCGTACTCGAAGCCAGTCTCCGTAAACGTGTCTCCGGCCGTTATCCCCGTCTCGTCGGCAACGCTGCCCCGAAAAACGCGCGTGACCGAGTAGCTCGGTCGAAACAACATCTGACCGGTGCGCTCGACCTGCATCCCGAAAAGAGCGGGATAGACGCGCTCACGCAGATCACGATCGAGCGCGACGGCAACGGGGTTCTGCGGGCGCTCCCCCAGGACGGCGAACCCTTGAATGCGTTCCCCGTCGCGCGACCATTCGACGCTCACGAACGAATCGGGAGCGCGGCGCAGCAGCACCGACTGGGCGGCCGCGACTCGCGATACCTCCCACCCGTCCATCAGCGTGATAAGGTCGCCGACCTTGAGCCCGGCCTGAGCCGCCGGTGAGCCGAGCGCAACGTAGGAGACCTCGAGCCCGCCCGAGGCGGGTTCGACCGCGACGCCAAGCCACGGATGCGATACCGGGCCATCGTCAAACAGGTCGCGCAGAAACGTCGTCACCCAGAACGCGGGAATAGCGAAGTTCACTCCGTCAAACTGAGGGATCCCGGCGAAGACCACGCCGACCAGTCGCCCGTGATCATCGATCAGCGGGCCGCCCGAGTTACCGGGGTTGATCGGCACGTCGACCTGCATCGCGTCTCCGAGCTGGAGAAACCTTCGTCCGGTAGCAGAGATGATACCCGACGTGATGGTGTTTTCCAGTCCGCCCGGCGAGCCAATGGCGACGATCCGGGTGCCGGGATCGAGCACACGGGTATCGGTGAACGAAAACACGTACGGCGCGTCGACCTCGATCTTCAGCAGTGCGATATCGAACGCTCGACTGTGCCCGACCACGCGCGCGGGTATCCGCGCGACCGGATCGCTCGGAAGTCGTACGAACACACGCGAGTAGCCACGATACTCGGGATCAACCTCGCTCTGGACAACGTGATAGTTCGTGACGATGTATCCGCGCGGATCAATGAAGAACCCGCTTCCGACTACCCGGTCGGGCATACCGACGCCGCCGACGATCCGCAGACCGCGGTCAACCCAGATCGTCACGACTCCTTCGCTCATCCTGACCGGCCCAGGGCGCTCGGAGGCGAAGTCCATGATCTGCGGGTTCGCGCGTGCCCACTGCTGATTCGCCTCGCCGAGCAGCGCGATTGCGTGTCGATTGTTCAGCTGCACAGCGATGTCGGCGGCGCTCGTCAACTGTTCGTCGGTCAACGACGAGAGCCGGGGTACCGAGATGAGCGTAGCGAGCGCGATCGGCAGGTTGCCATCGGCGAGCAGCGACTCGGCATCGCGGGCGATCAGACCAGTCAGCACTTCATCATCCTGGCCGAACTCGCCGAGTACCACAAGATTCCTGTAGTGACGAACCGCATCGGAGTATCGCTTGTCGGCAAGCGCGGTCTGATAGAGATCCCGGACGATGGCGACCGCGCTGCTCCTGAACTCCGCCAGCTCGGACGCGGGCAGGACTCGCTCGCGCTCGAGCGGGCCAAGCCGCGGGATCACATCCTGGGGACGCCGCTCCACGATCGCGGTCGCGAGTTCGGTTCGCACGCGTTCGGGATGAGACTCGACGAGCGGCTGCTCAACGGAAGCGCACCCGATCATCGCTATCACAACGTGCGCGGCGAGCGCTACGCGAACTATCCTCAACGGTTCACTCCTGCAAGCGGAAAGCTCCGCAGCACGGCACCGCGCCACTCGCGATACTCCCGGACATCGATGCGGCCATCGCCGTCAAGGTCCCAGTCGACGAAAGCCGACTCATCAACGCCGTAGAAGACGTCGGGCGCATCGTCGCCGGTGGAGTCGATCGCCAGAGCGACCAGCTCGCCGTCACGGTACCCTTCGGTCACATCGAACCGTCCGTCGAAGTTGGTGTCGCGCACCGCGCTGACCGGTACGCCCCTTTCAGCCATCAGAAGATGGTCCCAGGTCCCGTCACCGTTCGAGTCACGCGCAATGAACGATACCTCCCCCGCCTCAAGAAATCTGCGTTCCAGAGTGCCGTCACGCCGAATGTCGTCGACGTGAGTGGCGCTGCGCTCAAGCTCACTCTGCACCGGCACCGACACACCATCGCGCGCAGACAACCCTGAGAGTATCGTCGGCCCGCCTTCGGGGAGCTGCTGCACGATCCGCAGCGCCAGCGATCGGGGGCGCAGCACGAAGTGCCGCTCACTATCGGGTAGCCGAATGCGCACCGACTCAACAAAGGGATAGAGCCCGTAACGAACCGTCCGCTCAACCACCTCATCGACCGCCTCAAACGTATCGACTTCGCCGTCACGGAACGTGATGCGTTCATCGATCACTCCATCCTGACGCAGATCGCGCTCGAACGCGACGATCAAGCCGCCTTCCACGGCTACTCGCTCCTCCCAGAAACCATCGCGATCGGCATCGCGCACAGCCGCACCGCTGAACTCCATCGCGGCGGCGGACAGCCGAGCGGACACACCGCTATTCGCGTTGACAACGGCATCCACCGCGTCGAGCGACCTGAACCCGTCGAGCGCGACGAACAGGTCCACCGCGGCGGCGTAATCGTCGCCGAGCAGAACCGTGGCGATCACCGGATCGTCACCGCCAGAATCGAGATATCGGTCCACCGCCCATCGCCGCTCAGCCGCGTTCGGTGCGATCAATGCGTACTCGAGCAACAGCCGCGCAAGCGCCGAATCGGCGCGCTGCGATCCCCCAACGCGATCCACTATCATCCCCGGCTGCCGTTCGTCGCGTGGGAGTCGAATGAACCGCTCGACCTCCCGCCGGTGATTGAGTGTTGCGGCTGTTTCAAGCGACAACTGAAGCCGGAACAGCTCCGGATCGTTTGGATTGCGATCGCGCGCCGCATCGAGCGCGCGACGTGCAGCAGCGGTCTGTCGCTGCCCGATCAACGCGCGAACGAGCTCGCGTTCGTTCGCGGACCGCGTCGACGACGCGGTCCGAGGGGTGAAACGAGCCTGTGACAGAGCATCGGCCGCCAGAGCGTGCCGGGAAGTCCGGTTGAGCAGCGATCCGTACAGCGTGAGCGCCTGCAACCGCTCGTACGCGCCGAACGTATCGCTACGCAGCGCCGACCGGACGAGTTCGATCGCGCCAGCGGTGGTCTCCTGCCGTTCGGAGGCGATGAGCGCGCTCAGGAAGAGCAGATCGGAGCTCGATCGCGCAAACTCGAACGCCGGCTCAAGCAGGTGCGTCGCACGCAGAGAGTCGCCGTCAACGTACGCCCGATGCGCCGCATCGACGTAGAGCCGCGCTATCGCGGGGCTCGGGTCCGCGCTCAGAGAGCCAGTCCAGATCAGTACCAGAACGCAGAGGATCGGCAGCGCGACGGTTTTGGTGCCTCGACTCATGACGAGTGGTCTGGATCCGAACCGTCCGGCGCGTTCTCGTCGGTCGATCGGAGGTCCATCGCGTCGGCACGTTCGGGAAGGCCCAGGAGGGTACGAACCTCCGCGTCGGTGAGCGTCTCGCGTTCAAGGAGCGCGTCGGTGAGCCGCTCGAGCTCTCCGCGGTGTTCGTGGAGAATCCGTTCTGCGTCGCCGAATGCATCGGTCGCGATCGTCTGGATCGCGGCATCGATCTCGCGCGCCTTCTCTTCGGAGTAACCCTTGTGCTGCGCGATCTCCTTGCCCAGGAAGATCGGCTGGTCTTCCTGGCCGTACGCGATAGGCCCAAGAGAACTCATACCCCACTCGGTAACCATCCGTCGGGCAAGCTCGGTCGCCTGCGCAAGGTCGGCCTGCGTCCCGGTGGTGGTCTCAGCGTAAAACATGAGCTCGGCGATGTACCCGCCGTACGCGATCTTGATTCGGTCGGTGAGCCATCCCTTTCCGTGCGAGTAGGTGTCCTTCTCCGGAAGCGAGAACGCGACGCCGAGCGCACGCCCTCGCGGGACGATCGTCACCTTGTGCAGCGGATCGGCATTCGGCAGATAGTAGTGCAGCAGCGCGTGCCCGGCCTCGTGACACGCGGTCTTTCGCTTTTCCTCATCGGTGAAGACGCGCGACCGGCGCGCGACACCCATCATGATCTTGTCCCTGGCCTCTTCGAAGTCGTCCATCTGTACGAGCTCGCGGTTCGCGCGGGCGGCGTACAGAGCGGCTTCGTTGACCAGATTCGCGATATCCGCGCCCGAGCAACCGGGCGTCGCGCGCGCGATTCGCGACAGATCGACCTGCGGCGACAGCGGCACTTTGGCCGTATGAATCCTCAGAATCGCAGCGCGCTCGGCGTTGTCGGGCATATCGACCACGACCTGACGGTCAAAGCGTCCTGGCCGCAGGAGTGCGGGGTCAAGCACATCGGCGCGGTTGGTCGCGGCAAGGATGATAACGCCATCCTTCGTGTCGAACCCGTCCATTTCCACGAGCATCTGGTTCAGCGTCTGCTCACGCTCGTCGTGACCACCGCCGTACCCGGCACCCCGCGTGCGGCCGACTGCGTCGAGCTCGTCGATGAACAGGATGCACGGCGCGGCCTTTCGGCCCTGTTCGAACAGGTCACGGACGCGGCTCGCTCCGACCCCGACGAACATTTCGACGAAGTCGGATCCCGACATGTGGAAGAAGGGCACGCCCGCCTCACCAGCGCACGCCTTGGCAAGGAGCGTCTTGCCGGTTCCGGGCAGCCCGACGAGCAGTACCCCTTTCGGGATCCTCGCGCCCATCCGTGTGAACTTGGCGGGATTCTTCAGAAACTCGACGACTTCCTGCAGCTCGTACTTCGCTTCGACCTGACCGGCAACGTCGGCGAACACTATGCGTTTGCCGTCGTCGGCGTACTTACGCGCGCGGCTCTTACCGAACGCGAAGGCCTTGTTGCCGCTGCCCTGCATCTGGCGCATCATGAACCAGATCAGAAAGATCCCGATCACCCATGGGAACAGGTTCAGCAGAAGCTGCCAGGTTGGGATCGTTCCGCGTCTCCCGGTCGTTGGCACATTCTGCTCGCGAAGGGTTCGGATCAGCTGATCGTCGAAGTACGGAATGCGCGTCTGGAAGACGGAAGTCTCGCCAAAGGTCCCGCGCATGCGTCCACGGATCTCGCTCTGATCGATGATGGTGACTGATTCGATGCGTCCCTGCGCAACGTGGTTCAGGAAGTCCGAGTACGAGATCTCGGTCGCAAGCTGCCGGCCTGGCGACGACACGAGCAGGACGAAGATGCCGAACACCGCGGCAAGGAGCACGAGCGCGAAGCGATTGTTGCGGAAGTTGAAGTTGAATGGTCCCTGATTTCCGCCGTCGTTCTTCTGATCGTCACCCATAATACAGCCGTCGACCTCGCCTACCGAAGATACCGAGTTTCGCCACCCCCGACAACACGACCGAAGGTCAGCCGGTCACCGGCAAATGCAACCGCCATCCCGCGCCCGTGGATAACGAGCTTTTGTCGATCGGGAGCCCGACCGAGTAACGGAGCAAAAAAAACGCGTGACGGGCGATCGCGACGCGACAGGAACCCGGCGTCGGCGAGTACCGCGTACAGCAGGTGCAGCCTCACCTCCGCGCTCGCCGAGAAGAATGCACGCGCATCGACGGTGACCAGATCGTCGCGAACGACGACGTCGATCGCCGCGGCCGACGCGTCGAGCCTCCCCCGTTCTGCGGAGGCCGCCCGAGCGAGCAGGAGCAGGTCCGACCGTACCGCCGGCCACTCGGTCTGAACGCTCGGCAGTACGTCGCGCCGAACATAGTTCCGGCGATGGACCGGATCCGCGTTCGACGCGTCGTCGCACCACCCGATGCTGCGTCCGCGCAGAAACAGCCGCAGCGCATCGCCGGTAACGCCGAGCAACGGACGAGCGATCTCGACCGGGAGATCGGGGCTGAGGCGTCGACGATCGGGAATCCCCGACAGCGGCGCGAGCGCATCGGACTGCAGGAGTCGCATCGCAACGGTTTCGATCTGATCATCGACGGTGTGCGCGGTCCACAGGTCGCTCGCGCCGGTGTGCTCGCACACACGGCGCAGAAAGCGGTACCGTGCCGAGCGCAGCTGCGACTCCAACCCGCCGCGCCGGCGCACAGGCACAGTGTCGGCCGCGCGATTGCCTACGACAACGGAAACGCCCAGGCGATCCGCGAGCGAGCGAACCGCGGCTTCTTCGCCCAGATGCACATCCGGGTGGCGGACCGAGTGGTTCAGGTGGGCCAGGAGCAGGTGCGGCCGGCCGCCGCGAGCATCAATCACTTCGGCCGCGGCGACCGCCAGCGCGGTACTGTCGCCCCCGCCGGAGACGGCAATGACCACGCGATCCCCGCAGCGCGCCGCGGCGGCGTCTACCGCGGCGATGACCTCATCGTCGGCGGTTGACCGCATTCATCACGTCCGCCGGTGACGTATCGAGCAGCATGTCGATCGCGACGACCGCCCGCGCGATCGCGTCATCAATCGCCTCGCGCTCTGCACGATCGGGCACCGCCAGTACGTGATCGACAACGGTCGCGCCCTCAGGCCGGCCTATTCCGATGTAGAGCCGGTAGAAACCGGGGCCGACCGCATCGATGACAGACGCGATCCCGTTGTGCGATCTGCTCGTGCCGCCACGTTTCAAGCGGATAACGCCCGGGGCCAGGTCCATGTTGTCGGTTACTACCAGGATGTCTTCGGCCACCGCGCCGGTTCGGCGCATCAGCCACGGCAGCACGCGTCCAGATCGATTCATGTACGTCAGCGGCATCACGAGCGTCTGACGCCCGGGGCCGCTCCAGATGACCGGTCGCAGCAAAGCCTTACGCAGCGTAACCGCCCGTGAGGCCGCGAGCGCCGTCACAACGTCGAACCCGACGTTGTGACGCGTGCTGAGAAAACGCTCTCCAGGGTTGCCCAATCCGACGACGAGCAGCTATTCCTCCTCGGAATCGCTCTCCTCGGACTCCTCGCCTTCGGCCGCTTCCTCGCCTTCCGCCAACGCCTCGTCCTCGGCGACAGGCTCTTCCTCGATTCGTGGCATCGTGATGAGCGCGATTACGTTGTCCGGGTTCGTCAGAATCGTCACGCCTTCAGGAGCAACCAGACTCGAGACGTGGAGCGAGTCGCCAATAGCCATCTTGGAGACATCCACCATGAAGGTATCGGGAATATCCTTCGGTAGGCACTCAATGTCGACTTCGTGCAGCGGTTGCTCCATGATCCCGCCTTCGCGAACACCCGCGGCGGTACCGTGCAGATGCAGCGCGATGTGTGTGCGCAGCACCTTACCCGCCTCGATCTCAAAGAAGTCGATGTGCTCGAGCTTGCCGGTCAGGATGTCTTCCTGGTAGTCCTTGATCAGGACATCGTAGCTCGCGTCGTCGACCTTAAGCTGGATGATCTGGCTTTCGGAGATGACCTTGAACGCCCGCGAGAACTCGTGCGCGTCGATCGTGACAGTCACCGGCTTATTGCGGCCGTAGATAACTGCGGGCACTTTCCCTGCGTGCCGAAGGCGGCGCGCCGCCCCGGTCTTCCCCGGCACACGGGCCGATGCGGTCAGCGTTTTCTGGTCCATATAAACTCCTGAAAGCGAATAATACGAATCATTTCGTCCGTCGAAAAGACGGATAGAAAGCCGAATGATACCGAATCGTCGTCGCGCTTGCTACCCTTCGGGGAAGATCGTCGTCGCGCCGAACCACAGCCGCTCGAGTTCGTAGAACTCGCGTAGCTCCCGGGACATCAGATGTACCACGACGAACCCCAGGTCGACGAGTACCCAGCCGAACTCGCTGTCACGACGCCGCGGATGCAGCGGCTCGATACCGCGCTCTGCGAACAGCGTGTCGAGCTGCACGATGAGACCCCGAAGATGCCCCTGCGACAGCGCTGTCGCGATTACCATGAAATCGGCGAACCCGCACGTGTCGCGGACATCGAGCACGACGGTCGAATCGGCCTTCGCGTCGTCGAGGACGCGCGCGATCGCGATCGCGTCCTCCTCTCCCTGTTGCAGATCGGTTCGTATCGCCTTATCTGACATAACGTCCATCGAAATTGCTCCCAAGGATCACGGTGATGTCCACCGCTGCCTGCGTCGTGCCGCCTTCCGGCGATATCGGTGCACGGATGATATCCCCGGCACGCCGCGCGAAAACGGGGTTGCCGGTGTGGTTCACGACTACTGTCTCTCGAATCGAATCGTCGGCCGCATTGCCGATCGCGACCACGTCGAAGCCGTAACTCCGATACAGCTCGGCCGTTCGGCTCGCGAGCCCGCTCACGGACGTCCCGTTGAGAATCTCCAGCCGGATCGCCATATTGTCGTCTCGAAGACCGGCATCGGTGCTGAGATTCTCTACAACCTGTCGAACCGACTCGCGCAGCCAGCGACCTTCCTGATGCGCGAACAGCAGCTGCCGGTCCCGATCGCCGGTCTCAACCCGGCGAAGGATGCCTTCGATCTGCCGCGCGATGGTTTGCTGCGGATTGACGTACCCCATCTGACCAAACAACGACAGCAGCGCCGCGCGCTCAAGATTGGTGGAAATCGCTCGATCGATGAGTCGGGCTGCGGCCGGATGAGAAAGGATCGTATGCTGGGCTCCGAGTCGGTCGAGCAGCGCAATCACAACCCGTTGGTGACGGGCGATGCGCTCACGATCGCGTTCGCTCGCGGTCGAAAACGCCAGGTACTGCTCCACCTTGGCTCCGTCGAGCAGAACATCCCCGCTCGGAACGAGCACGCCGTCGGGTCCCGAGTCGGGGACATCGGGAACGAAGATCGGCAGGCCACCGATCGCGTCGACAATCGTCTCAAGCCCCGCGACGTCGAGCGCTACGTAGTAGCGAAGCGGCGAGCCGAGCAGAGCTGCGACCTCCGCCATGTAGATCGCTGGTCCGTCGATTCTAAACACAGTGTCGATCGAGTCGACCCGATTGAGCGATCGAACAACGACCCCGGTCTCCGCCGGGACATCGAAGATAGCGACCCTTCGGGTTCCCGGCTGATAGTAGACGGCCTGAGTGACGAGCCCGGCTTCGCCAAGGTCGATGATCAGAACCAGCCCGATTGTCTCGTCGTCGGCGACGAGGTCAGATACCTCATCGGTGCGAATCGCGAGCGCGACCGTTATGCCAGTCACCGCCAGGACCGCGACCATCAGTACGAGCAGCAGTATGCCGCGATCAAAACCCTCTCGCTGCGCCACGACTACCCCCCGCAACCGCGATAGAGGCGTTCGCGCGCGATGAAGTCGAAGACGCCGGGATGAACCAGATACCGGTACGGCAACGATTCGGCGACGCGGCGGCGTATCTCGGTCGACGAAATATCGAGGAGTGGATTGTCGATCGTCCGATGGGGCCGGACCAGCCCCGTTCCCGACTCTCCCGGTCTTCCCACAACGATGAGATCCGACATCTCGACGATCGCGTCGACCTCCCTCCACGTCTCGAAACCGCCAACCAGGTCCTGTCCGATGATCAGCCCCGGTCGGTCTGCGCCGCGCCCGCAACGCGCCAGATGGCGCAAGGTCTCAACGGTAAACGATACTCCGCGTTGATCGACCTCGAACCGCTCAAGCTCGAACTCGGGGCGTCCACGAAGCGATGCTTCGATCATGCCGATCCGTTGATCCGCCGTCGCCAACGGAGCCCCCGATTTGTGCGGAGGCGAGTACGCAGGAACGAACACTATTCGATCGTAACCGAGTCGCGCCCGAACCTCATCGGCGATCATCAGGTGGCCGATATGGATCGGGTCGAATGTCCCGCCGAGCATCGCAATCTTCATACGGTAGGCTCTTGCCCGGTCCGGACATCGGCTGCAGCTGCAGGTGCACCTGCAGCTGCATGCGAAGCAGCTCTCCGCAGCAGCTCTCCGGCCAGCTCTCGAATCCCCGTCCCGGTCACCGCCGAAACCAGCACTACCCCGTCGTCGGGACACGCAGCCCGCAGCTCATCGGCCCGCTCTTCACTGTCGACAAGGTCAACCTTGTTTCCGATGATGATACGCGGCTTACCGGTCAGCTCCACGTCGAACCCCGAAAGTTCCTCTTCCAGCATCCGCACCGTCGCGGCCGGATCCGGCTCGTCGAGCGCGACGACGTAGGCCAGGATACGCGTCCGAGAGATGTGCCGCAGAAACTCATGGCCCAGACCGACGCCGCGCGCGGCGCCCTCGATCAAGCCGGGAATGTCGGCGATGACAAGCTCGCGATTATCCAGGAAGAGCACTCCCAGATTAGGGATCTTGGTCGTAAACGGATACGGGGCGACCGCGGGTCGCGCCGCGGTCAGCCTTCCAAGCAAGCTTGACTTGCCGGCGTTCGGTCGACCCACCAGGCCCACGTCCGCGATGAGTCGTAGCTCTATCTCCAGTTCGATCGACTCGCCCGGTTCGCCAGGCTGCGCGAAGCGGGGGGTCTGATGCCGCGACGTCGCGAAGTGGGCGTTTCCCTTCCCTCCACGGCCGCCGGAGAGCAGCAGAAAATCGGCTGAATCGACGGCGTCCCACAGCGTGTCGCCGGTGGCGCGGTCGCGCACGACCGTCCCCGGGGGGACTTCAACCACGGCGGCCGCACCGGCGCGGCCGCTGCGATTGCGACCCCGACCCGGCTGGCCGTTCTCGGCGTGTATTTCGTGCGACCGTGCCAGATGGGCGAGCGTGCGCAGCGCGTCGTTCACGACGAAGGATACGTCACCGCCGCGTCCGCCGTCGCCCCCATCGGGACCGCCTTTGGGACGATACTTCTCCCTGAGAAAAGAGATTGCGCCGGCACCACCCGATCCGGATGAGGCGCGAACGGTTACTCGGTCTACGAATTCCTGCAAAAACCAAGCCTTCAGGGCCGGCGGTATCAGTTCTCCGACGGTGAGATCGAAATGTGACGCCGGCCTCTCCGCTCGTGGAAGACGACCGTACCGTTTGCCTTCGCGAACAGCGTGTCGTCGCGTCCGATTCCGACATTCTCACCGGGATGGAACTGCGTCCCCCGCTGCCGCACCAGAATCGAACCAGCCGTGACGCGCTCGCCACCAAATCGTTTGACACCGAGTCGCTGAGCGTGTGAGTCGCGCCCGTTCTTGCTGCTGCCGCCACCCTTTTTATGAGCCATTCCAGTCTCCTCAATTCCTTTCTATACCAACCGTCACGTCAGCCGGCGCCTCTTGTGCGATCCGGACAAGCCCCGTAACCAGCACATCGGTTACACCGAGCAACCACTGCCGGTCGGCGTCCCGATTCGCGACGCCAACGCTCAGCCTGCCACGCGTGGGGGCATCCGCTGTCACGCGCAGATCGTTCGTTCGATCGCGTTCCAGAAGCGCATCCACCGCGGCCCGGACGATCCCGGTAACCGCGGCGCACACCACGCTCACGCTGCCGTCGGTCGGCGCGTGCCCCTCCATCAGGAGAGACTCGACGCATCCGTCGGCCAGGCGGAGATCGACGCGGATCACCTAGCCGGTGATCTCTTCGACCCTGATAACCGAGTACGGCTGTCGATGACCGGCGGTTCGCTTGTAGCGCTTGCGCCTCTTGTACTTGTGCACGATGACCTTGTCAGCGCGCACATGCTCCTCGACGACGGCCTTTACGCGCGCCCCCGAAACGTACGGGTCACCGACCTTGACTTCATCGTCGGTCCGCAGCATCAGAACGGTGTCGTATTCGACGATCGATCCCGTATCGGAAGCGATCCGGTCGATCGTCAGCGTCGACCCCTTCTCAGCCTTGTACTGACTACCCAGAATTTCTACCATGGCATACATCGGAGACCCTTCCATCACTTAGAGGTACTGTAAATAACACAATTATCGCAGACTGGTCAAGGAATCTATCGTCTACGTCGCCCCGGTCGCCAGGTAGCGATCGATCTCGCGAGCCGCGCCGCGCCCCTCCTTGATGGCCCAGACGACCAGACTCTGGCCGCGGCGCGCATCACCGGCTGCAAACACCTTGTCGCGACTCGTCCGGAACGCATCGAAGTCCGCGGCGATATTGCTCCGCGGATCGGTCTTGAGCCCGATTCGTTCGATCACGTCGGGCTCGGGACCAAGAAAACCCATCGCAAGGAGCACCAGATCGGCTTTCCACTCCTCCTCGGACCCCGGAACTTCGGCAAAAGAGGGACGTTCACCCGGCTCCTTGGTCCAGCGGACGCGAACGGTCCGAACGCCGGTAACCTCCCCGCTAGGCCCGCCGATGAACTCCTTCGTCAGTATCCCGTACTCACGGGGATCACGAGCGAAGACCGCGTCGACCTCCTCGTGGCCGTAGTCCTGCTTGAACAGCCGCGGGTACGTCGGCCACGGAGAGTCGGCGTCGCGCGTCGTCGACGGTCTGGGCAGGAGCTCAAAGTTCACCAGCGACGCGCACCCGTGGCGCATGCTCGTCCCGATGCAGTCGTTACCGGTGTCGCCACCGCCGATCACGATTACGTTTTTGCCAGCCGCAGATATGAAGCCCGAAGACCCATTGACGCTCGCTCCGCCGGCGAGCGGGAGCCGTCCCGAATCGAGCAGCGTCTTCGTGTTCGCGTGCAGGAACTCCATCGCGTAGTGGATGCCGGAGAGCTGTCGTCCGGGAGCGGGAAGATCGCGGGGCCTGGTCGCTCCGCACGCCACGAGCAGCGCGTCATACTCGCTGACCAGTTGCTCCGGATCGATATCGCGTCCGACCCAGCTGTTCGGGCGGAACTCTATGCCCTCATCGGCCATGATCGCGTTGCGTCGCTCGACCAGTTGCTTGTCGAGCTTCATGTTCGGAATACCGTACATCAGCAGTCCACCGATGCGATCGTGGCGCTCAAAGACGGTCACCAGGTGCCCTGCCTTGTTCAGCTCGTCAGCCGCCGCAAGGCCGGCCGGTCCGCTTCCGACGATCGCGACGCGACGGCCGGTCCGGTGGGCCGGCGGCCGCGGCGTCATCAGCCCGCTCTGATACGCGCGGTCGATGATCGTCACTTCGTTGTCCTTGATCGTCACCGGAGGCTCGTTGATCCCGAGCACGCACGCGCTTTCGCACGGCGCGGGGCACACCCGTCCGGTGTACTCGGGGAAGTTGTTCGTCTTCAGCAGTCGCCAGAACGCCTCATCCCACTTCCCGCGGTAGATCAGATCGTTCCACTCAGGAATCAGGTTATCGACCGGACACCCGAAGCTCGACTGGCAGAACGGTACGCCGCAGTCCATGCACCGCGCTCCCTGCTCCTGCCGCTCGGTTTCGTCGAGGTGCTCGTGAAACTCGTTGAAGTCGTTGATCCGCTCGGCCGGCGGTCGGTCGATGACTGTTTTCCGACGATGCTCCATGAATCCAGTGGGCTTACCCATGAACGACCTCCCGTTGCTGGTCGCGCTGCATCTCAAGCACCTTACGATACGCCGGTGATATCACCCGGTGGAACCGCAGAACAACGCGATCCCAGTCGTCGAGCACGCGCGCGGCGACCTCGCTCGCGGTGTACAGATGATGAAGGCGAATGAGCTCGCGCACCTCTGCCTGCTCCTCATCGTCGTCGATGCGGCCGATCTCGATCATGCCCGGGTTGATACGCGTCTGGAAATCTCCGATCGGGTCGAGCACGTACGCGATCCCGCCGCTCATGCCGGCGCCGAAGTTCCGCCCCGTCGGCCCAAGAATCACCGCGCGTCCGCCGGTCATGTACTCGCACGCGTGATCACCGACGCCTTCGATGACGACTCGCGCCCCCGAGTTACGCACGCAGAACCGCTCGGCGGCGGTTCCGCGGAAGAACCCGTGCCCTTCGATCGCGCCGTAGAGGGCGACGTTACCGATGATGATGTTCTCCTCCGCCTTGAACCGGCTGCTGCGGGGCGGGTACGCGATCAGCGTTCCGCCCGACAATCCCTTCCCGACGTAGTCGTTCGCGTCACCCTCGAGCTCGAGCGTTACGCCACGCGCGAGCCACGCGCCGAAGCTCTGTCCGGCCGAACCGGTGAACGAGACGTGGATCGTATCGTCGGGTAGCCCCGCAAGACCGTAGCGCTTCGCGATCTCGTGGCTGAGCATCGTCCCGGTCGTCCGGTCGGTGTTCGCGATCGGCAGGTCGATCCGGACCGGCTCCTTCCGCTCGAGCGCCGGCGCGGCGAGCCGGATCAGGTCGCGATCGAGCACGTCGTCGATTCCATGGTCCTGCCCGACGCAGCAGATCACCGGGCCCGGCGTCTTCGCGACCGGCGGTCTGAGGACCGCCGACAGGTCGATCTGTCCAGCCTTCCAGTTACGCGCGCCTTCGTCGGGTTCGAGCATGTCGACCCGGCCGACCATCTCGTCGTACGTTCTGAAGCCGAGTTCGGCCATGATCGAGCGCAGATCTTCGGCTATGAACATCATGAAGTTCACGACGTGCTCGGGCTTGCCGGTGAACTTCGCGCGCAGCGTCGGGTCCTGCGTCGCTACGCCGACCGGACACGTGTTGTTCTGACACTTGCGCATCATGATGCATCCGACGGTGATCAGCGCGCTCGTGGCAAACCCGCACTCCTCCGCACCGAGCATCGCCGCTATCGCGATATCGCGACCGGTCTTGATCTGACCGTCGGTCTGCAGCACGACCCTGCTTCGAAGGTCGTTCATCACGAGCGTCTGATGCGCTTCGGCCAGGCCGAGTTCCCACGGCAGACCGGCGTGTTTGATACCTGTCAGCGGGCTCGCGCCGGTGCCGCCATCGTGCCCCGATATCAGGATGTGATCGGCGTGCGCCTTCGCGACGCCGGCGGCAACGGTTCCGACGCCGACTTCGCTCACGAGCTTCACGCTGATCCGTGCGTCGGGGTTCGCGTTCTTCAGATCGAAGATCAGCTGTGCAAGATCTTCGATCGAATAGATGTCGTGGTGCGGCGGCGGGCTGATCAGCCCGACGCCGGGGGTGCTGAACCGGGTCTTCGCGATGATGTCGAAGACCTTGTGCCCGGGTAGCTCTCCGCCCTCACCGGGCTTCGCACCCTGAGCCATCTTGATCTGCAGTTCATCAGCGTTCGTGAGGTAATCGATCGTCACGCCGAATCTGCCCGATGCGACCTGCTTGATCGCGCTGCGTTTGGACTCGCCGTCGGGTCCCGGGTGGTAGCGTTCGGGGAGCTCCCCCCCCTCTCCCGTGTTGCTCTTGCCCCCGATCCGGTTCATCGCGATCGCGAGCGTTTCGTGAGCCTCCTGGCTTATGCTCCCGAAGCTCATCGCGCCGGTCGCGAACCGCCTCACGATGTTCACCGCGGGTTCGACTTCGTCGATCGGAATCGGCGTCCCCTCCTTGAAGCGGAGCAACCCGCGTAGCGTCGACTGTTCGCGCGAACGGCGGTTCTGACGATCGGCAAACTCGCGGTAACGGCGCGGATCGTTGAAGATCGTCGCCTGCTGAAGGAGCGCGATGCTTTCAGGGTCCCACATGTGCCGCTCGCCGTCGAAGCGCCAGTGGTAGTCGCCTGGGTTCGGCAGCTGGTGGTCGCCGTTGTCCACCGCTGGATACCCGAGCAGGTGGCGTCGGTCGGCCTCCTCGGCAAGCAGCCTGAACCCGACGCCCTGGATACGGCTGGCGGTACCCGCGAAACACAGATCGATCACTTCGTCGGCAAGCCCGACCGACTCGAAGATCTGCGCACCCTTGTAGCTTTCGAGCGTGCTGATCCCCATCTTGCCGAACACCTTGCGCATCCCGTACGCGACCGCCTCGTGGTAGCGGGTAACGACCTCATCGTCGGAAAAACCGGAATCGATGTCTCCCGAGTCGCGCAGGCTCCAGATCGCCTCGTACGCCAGGTAGGGGTTGACCGCGTCGGCGCCGTACGCGACGAGCGTGCAGAAGTGGTGCACCTCGCGCGGTTCGCCGCTTTCGACGATTATCCCGATCTGGGTCCGCTTGTGGTTCCTTACAAGATGGTGATGGACCGCACCCATCGCGAGCAGCGCCGACAGCGCGACCCGGTCGGGTCCTGCGAGGCGGTCAGAGAGAATCGCGATGCTGTACCCGTCGGTGATCGCGCTCTCAACCTCATCAGATATCCGGCGCAGCGCGTGGCGCATCCCTTCTTCGCCGGTCTCGAACGGATACGTGATGTCGACGACTCGACTGCGCCACCCACGATGGTCGTGCTCACCGAGTTCCTTCAGCTGCGCGAGCTCACGGTTTGTCAGCAGCGGCTGCGAAAGCTGCAGCCGGTGCGCGTGCGCCTCGCTGACCGACAGCAGATTCTGCTCCGGTCCGATGTACGAGGAGAGGCTCATGATCAGGTCTTCTCTGATGCTGTCGATCGGTGGATTCGTCACCTGCGCGAAGAGCTGCTTGAAATAGTCGTACAGCAATCGGGGCTGATCGCTCAGGCACGCCAGAGGCGTGTCGTTGCCCATGCTCCCGAGCGGTTCCTTCGCCTGTTCGGCCATCGGCCGGAGGATGAGCTCCAGGTGCTCGACCGTGTACCCGAACATCCGCAGTCGCGGTATCAGCGTCGCGTCGTCACGACCGTCCACGCGCTTCGGTGCCGACAGATCTGAGAGAGTGATACGTTGCTCGTCAAGCCATTTCCGGTACGGGTAGCGCGCCGCGATCCCGTTCTTGAGCTCGGCGTCGTCGACGATCCGCCCCTCTTTGAAGTCGACCAGAAACATTCGGCCGGGCTTCAGCCGGTCCTTCGATACGACCTTCTCCGGCGGGATATCGAGTACACCGGCTTCGCTCGCCATCACGACAATGTCGTCGTCGGTCACGTAGTAGCGGCTCGGCCGAAGGCCGTTGCGATCAAGGACCGCGCCGATCACGCGGCCATCGGTGAACACGATCGAAGCCGGCCCGTCCCACGGCTCCATCTGCGTGCTCATGAACTCGTACATCGCGCTTCCGATGTCGGGCATGTGCCGATGACCCTCCCACGCCTCGGGGACCATCATCATGATCGCTTCGGGAAGCTCGCGTCCCGACAACAACAGCATCTCAAGCACGTTGTCGAAGGTTCCGGAGTCCGACTGATCGGGCTCGATGATCGGAAAGACCTTCCGCAGATCATCGCCGAACCAGGGCGACGAGAGCGTTCCCTCGCGCGCAGCCATCTTGTTGACGTTGCCGCGCAGCGTGTTGATTTCGCCGTTGTGGCTCATGAACCTGGCCGGTTGCGCCCGGTCCCAGCTCGGGAAGGTGTTCGTACTGAATCGCGAATGCACCATCGCCAGGTGGCTCGTGAAGTCGGGCGCGTTGAGATCGGCGAAGTAGTCGAACAGTTGCTCGGGCATCAGCATGCCCTTGTAGACGATCACGCGAACCGACAGGCTGCACACGTAGAACGCTTCGTCGGGGTCGAACGCGCTCGCGCGCAGCTGGTGCGTTGCGCGCTTACGGATCACGTAGAGCTTTCGCTCGAACGCGTCGGACGAATAGCCGTCGCCGGCGCCGACGATCAGCTGGCGCATCGCCGGCTCGCTCGCGAGCGCGGACGGCCCGATCATCGAGTTGTCCCGCGGCACCTCACGCCAGCCGAGCAGGTTCTGGCCTTCCTCCTCAACGATCCGTCCGACCGCTTCGATGCACTCGCGTCGATGCTCGTCATCGCGTGGAAGGAACACGATACCCGCCGAGTAGAGGCCGCGCGGAGGCAGGTCGATGCCCATCTCCCTGGTCACGCGCTCAAGGAAATCCTGTGGCAACGTCGTGAGGATTCCTGCACCATCGCCCGAGTTCTTCTCACTACCGACTGCTCCGCGGTGGGTCATCCGCATCAGAATGTCCCGCGCCGATTCGACGATCAGCCTGCTTCGGACTCCCTTGATGTGCGCGACAAAACCGACTCCGCACGCGTCGTGTTCAAACCGGGGATCGTAGAGCCCAGTTGCGGCCGGGCGTCGGCGCGGATTGGGCTGTGGAGTACGCCCGGGTGCAGGGGTACCGCTACGATCCGAAGCATACTCTTCCGCTGGTGATGCATAAATATCGAGCATAGCCCTCTATAGATACATCGGATTCGTGCGATGGTCAAGCGGTAACTACCAGACGGTAGGTAGGTGGTCCGGCTATCCTACATTTTGGTAGTCATAATGGTCAAATTGACCCACTACATCGCGTCCAGATACGGGATGTTCAGAAGATCGAGTCCGTTTCGCAGAACCTGCAGTACCGCACGACTGAGCGCGAGTCTGGCCGTCCGCACAGAGGTAGACGGCGCGGTGATGATCGGCACATCGTGGTAGTACTGGCTGAACGCTTTCGCTACGTCGTAGAGGTAGCCGGCAAGCAGGCCCGGTGCGTAGTCGCGCCCGGCAGCTTCGACGGTAGCCGGATACCGGGCGACCAGCTTCACGAGTTCCCACTCCTCGGCCATGTCGAGCACATTGAAGTCGATGTGAGAGTCGAGCTCGATCCGCCGATCGGCCGCCTTGCGGATCATGCTGTTGACGCGGGCGCACATATACTGCAGATACGGCCCGGTGTTTCCGGTGAACGACAACGACTCGCGCGGGTTGAAGATCATGTCCTTGTTCGCGCCGACCTGGAGGAGATAGTAGTGAAGCGCGCCGATCGCGATCTTGTGAGCGGTCTCATCGACGTTTTCAACAGCCGACTCGCGCTCTTTCGCACGTATCTCGGCCGCGGCAAGCTCGGTCAGCTCGGCGATCAGGTCGTCGGCGTCGACGACGGTCCCCTCGCGGCTTTTCATCTTTCCTTCCGGCAGGTTGACCATCCCGTACGCAAGGTGGAAGAGGTTTCCTGCCCACTCATAGCCGAGCAGTTCGAGCACGTAGAACAGCACCCGGAAATGGTAGATCTGCTCGCTGCCGACGACGTAGATCATCCTGTCGAACGGCGAGTCGTTGTACCGAGCGATCACCGTCCCGATATCCTGCGTCAGGTAGACCGACGTGCCATCGGCCCGAAGCAGGATCTTCCGGTCGAGCCCGATCGGCTCCAGATCGACCCAGACCGACCCATCGTCCTCGCGGTAGAAGACACCGGCCTCTATCCCGCGCGCGATCTCATCCTTTCCCGACGAGTAGGTCTCGCTCTCGAAGTAGACCGCATCGAAGTGGATGCCGGTCGCCTCGTACGTCTGCGATATCCCGGCGAGCACCCAGTCGTTCATCTTCTTCCACAGCGCCACCACGTCGGGGTCGCCGGCTTCCCACGCGACCAGAAGCTGTCGCGCGCGTGCCTCCGCGTCGGGGGTCTGCTTGGCCCACTCATTGAACTTCACGTAGTAGTCACCGACAAGCCGGTCGCCCTTGACACCCGAAGACTCGGGGGTCTCTCCGGCTCCGAACTCCTGGTACGCGAGCATCGATTTGCAGATGTGGATCCCGCGATCGTTGACCAGGTTCACCGAGCGCACTGTCGCCCCGCACGCCGCAAGAACCCGCGACAGGCTCTCACCGAGCGCGTCGTTACGCAGGTGTCCAAGGTGCAACGGCTTGTTCGTGTTCGGAGAGGAGAACTCGATCGTGATGCGCGTCCCGTCGTACAGCGCGTTTCGCCCGTACACGTCGCCCTCTGCGAGTACGCGAGGCACCGCGGACGCAGCGACATCGGCACGTGGCAGCCGGATGTTGACGTAGGGTCCGGCGGCGACGGCTGTCCCGTCCGACGCTCCCGCCGTCGACGCGAGTCGTGCGGCTACCGCCGAGGCTATCGCGGCAGGACTGGTTCGAAGCAGTTTCGCGAACGGGAACATCGGAACGGCCAGATCACCAAGATCGGCCGATGGTGGCGTCTCGAACGCGAGGTCGGCGCGCGCCGCGGGATCGATCCCGCGTTCGCCAGCCTCGGCGTCGATCGCCGCTGCTATCATCTCACTCCACTGCGCCTGATACTGGTCCATGTCGTCCTCATTCTTTGACTTGATCTGCGTCGGTCGGCCGCGGCCCGCCCGGGGAGTCCTCTACGCGTCCTGGGCGTGCGGGCCGATCATCGCGAGCATTCCGGTATACCCGGCGCCGCCCTGGCGACGATAGCTTCCAAACTGCTCGGTCGCGTACGTACTGTTCGTGACCGATACGACGCTGTGTACGCCAAGCCGATCGCCCAGATTCCGGTTCGCCGCGAAGAGGTCAAGATAGCGTATCCCGCCGCGTCTGACGACAGCCCCGTCGCCCCAGCGGGCGAATGCTTGCGCGCGCGCCGAATCGACGGCGTAATCGCAGGCGCCGATTCCCGGTCCGAGCAGCACCGCGATATCGGCGGCGGATGAGCCGAACGCGCGCTGCATCGCGCGCACGCCGGATTCCAGAATGCCGGTGCCACGCCAGCCCGAATGGAGCAATCCGTACGCTCGGGTTCGAAGATCGGCCAGGTAGATCGGAACGCAGTCGCCGACGCCGATCGCAAGCCACGGCCCTCCGGCTGCGCAGACGAGTCCGTCGCCGTCGCCTGCGACCCGATCGCTCGTGCATTCGGCCTGACCACGTGCCGCGCGACGCGAGCGCTCGACGACGAGCACCGATCTGGAGTGAATCTGATCGACGCGAACAACGTCGCGCGGATCGATACCGAGCGACGCATAGTAGAGCTCGCGCGTCTGATGGTCGCGCTTCATGCTGCCCGCACGAACAAGCGACAGGTACGCCGGGTGTGCAAATGGCAACGCAACGGAGGTGCCTTGAAGCTGGGATGGCGGTATCGTGAGCTTCACCTATCCGGCGCGCTCGAAGGTTGGGGGTGCCTCGCGCGACTGCGCGGCCATCGTCTCCAGGTTGATCAGATCGGCGACCGCAGAGGCCGCGGCTTTGATCTTCACGTGAACCTCTTCGAGCTTGCGGACGTAGGCGTCCGATCGCGACCCGCCGAGTTCCGCAAGATTGCCGATCGTGTCGTAGCGACCGCCGAGCGTCCCGTAGAGCACGCCCTGAAGAATGTCACCGAGCGTGCGAAACGCCTCCACGAATCGGTGGACCAGCGCGTTCGCGTCGTTATCCAGGACCATCACGAAGCTCTCGCGTCGCTCGGTGGCCGCCTCCGCAGGGATCGACTCGTCCTGCGACTGCTTCCACGTCATCCCAAGGTCTCCGGTTGGCCGCAGCCGGACTTCCAGGTTGGCGAGCTCGGTGAGCAATCGCTCCAGATCGTGATGGAGTCGATCAAGATCCGAACGGTTCTCAGACTTGTAGAACTCGCCCTCCTTGTACAACACA
>RECL01000311.1 GCA_007694025.1 Spirochaetaceae bacterium | reverse complement strand
TCGCTCTTCGATGATCGCGGGCATTCCGCGATCGTTCATCCTGCGGATGAACTCGTCGAACTCCGCGTCGAAGTCGCGCTCGGTGATCATCCTGACCCAGTAGCGCTCGGCGATCCGGATGAGCCCGGGGCCTTGGCGCGACATCGCGTTCATCCGGGACTGGAACACCGGCTCCTGGAAGCTGTTCTCCAGCGTCATCGCACGGGCACGGTCGTCGTGGCCGCCGAAGTCGATCACCCGGAACTGCTCCCGGACCGCGCTTGTGATCGCCGGCCCGAACGGGAAGTCACCCAGGATCCCGATGCTATCGCGGATATAGCCGAAGGTGTCCGCGAACCGCTGCAGATCACCGAAGACCGGGACCCCGTCCTGGATCGTGTGCTGCTCGCCGGTCCGGCCAAAGGCCAGCGTCCACGCATTGCCGCGGTCGAGCATCCAGTTCATGTACGCCACCGCGGCCTCGGGCACGCGCGACCGGCGCGGGCTGAACAGGTAGAAGCGCGTCGGCAGATGGCGGAGGTTACGGTAGACACCGTCGGGCCCCGGGAACACATCGACCGGGACGAACTCGGCGCCGGGCACATTTCGAGCCAGGTTCAGCGCGACCGATGAGCTGTTCTGCGCGTAGAGGTAGTCCCACGGCACGTGGATGAACCCGACTCGCCCGTTCACGACGTGCCTCGTCTTGATCTCAAAGCTGTCGGTCGCGAACTCGCGCTCGATCAGCCCTTCCTGGTAGAGCCCATGCAGCCAGCGCATGAAGTCGCGGAATCCCTCGCGTACCGGCCACAGCGACCCCATGTTCGCCGCCGGGTCGTGATCCAGGAACGAATACATTGCGTCGAAGAGCTTGAAGTCCGAGTCGAACACCGTTCCCGGGTCGTCGGTGAACCACCCCCACGGACGCAGTTCGGCGGCCGGAACGTTTCCGGGGTTCCTGTCCCTGAACGCGCGGAGCGCGGCGGTGAGTTCGTCGCGGTTGGTGGGTACGTCCATCCCCAGCGCGTCCAGCCAGTCCTTGCGGATGAACGACGCATAGCGCGCGTCGATTTCGCGCCTGCTTGGGATCGCGTACTGTACGCCGTCGATCTGCCCCAGACGCAGGTGGTCTGCGCCCAGCACCGCCGGGATGTTCGGCCCGTACTCAGGAATGTACTGTCCCAGATCGTGGAGTCCTCCGTCGGCGGCAAACTTCATGAACAGCAGCCGCCCGTGCGTAAAGGCAAGGTCGGGCGCGGTATTGGTCGCCATCATGACCGTGTGGTTCACCATCGAGCCGCCCTTGGGCACGTACCGCACGTCGACACCCAGCCTCGCCATCTCATTCTGGACGAACTCGGTCCACGGGTTGTCGGTGAGCCGGCCCTGATCGCGCGGTACCTCGGCGCGTTCGACAACCATCACGCGAAGCCTCGCCTGTCCTTCGGAACCGCCCCCGGCGAACACCGTCACCGTGCACAGAGCCAGAAGGCCAATCGCCGCCACTATTCGTGTCATATCTACTCCTTCAGCGACCCGATCAGGGCGCCCTTTACAAAGTGTCTCTGCAGGAACGGAAACGCGATCAGAACCGGTGCGGTCGCGAACATGATTGCACCCGCCTTCACCGACTCCACCGGGATGTCGTCGGCCTGTCCGAAGACGACCGTTGGCCCGTAGCCGATACCGTCGGTGATCAGCTGCTGAAGGCGCAGCTGGAGCGTGTACTTGTCCGGATCCTGGATGTAGATCAGCGCAAGGAAGAACTGGTTCCAGTGACCCACCCCGTAGAAGAGCGTGAGCGTCGCGATGATCGGCGTTGACAGAGGCAGGATGATCCGCATGAGGATACCGATCTCGCTCGCGCCGTCCATCCGCGCCGACTCGGCAAGGCTCGTCGGGATGCCTGAGAAGTAGGTCTTCATGAGAATGAGGTTGAACGTCGCGATCATCCCCGGGAGGATCAACGCCCAGACGGTGTCCAGGAGGCCAAGCGCTCGGACCACCATGAAGATGGGGATGAGCCCACCGCTGAAGAACATCGTGAACAGGATCAACAGCCAGATCAGCCGCCTGCCGACCAGGTCGGGCTTGGCCAACGGGTAGGCGCCGAGCGCCGTGATCATCACGTTGACCGACGTGCCCAGGATCGTCAGGTAGACCGTGAAGCCGAGCGCGCGCATCATCGCGGCGCTCTCCAACACGGTCCGGTATCCTTGCAGCTGGAAGCCGACGGGAAGCAGGCTCACGCGACCGGAGAGGATCGCCCCCTCTGAAGAGAACGACAGCGCGGTCACGTGAATCATCGGGATCACGCATGCGGCCGCGACCATCGTCAGGAGCACGACGTTCAGCGCGTCGAACCAGGTGATTGGATCTCGCCGCGTCGCCATCAGAACAGCCCCTGGCCTTTGATGCGGTTACTCAGCCAGTTGGCAGTGAGCAGGAAGACAAAATTAACGACCGACTGGAAGAGCCCGACCGCCGCCGCGTACGAGTAGTCGACATTGAGAAGCCCCACGCGGTAGACGTACGTGCTGATGACATCCGCCACTTCCAGCACCATCGGGTTTCCCAGCAGAAAGGGTCGATCGAAGCTGATCGTCATGACGTTGCCAACCGACAGCAGGAACACAACCAGGATCGTCGGAGTGATGCCGGGGAGCGTGACGTGCTTGAGCCGCTGCCACCGCGACGCACCATCGATCATCGCCGCATCATACAGGTTGGGATCCAGTGCAGAGAGTGCAGCCAGGTAGATGATCGTTCCCCACCCTACGTCCTTCCATACGCCGGAGAACTGGTAGATCGCTATCCACCACGCGGGCTCGGTCATGAAGTAGACGCTCTCTCCGCCAAAAGAGCGGATCACCGCATTCACGATCCCCGACGATGGGGAGAGAACGGAGATGATGAGACCCGACACGACAACCCACGACAGGAAGTGAGGAAGGTATACGATGCCCTGGATGGTGCGCTTGAAGCGTCTGTTGCGAACCTCGTTGAGCAGGAGCGCCAGGACGAGCGGTGCCGGAAAGGCGACGAACAGACTGATGACGTTCAGCAGCACCGTGTTTCGAAGGACGATGAAGAAGTCGTCGTTGCGAAACATCATGCGAAAGTTTTCCAGTCCGACCCAGGGCGACCCGCGAAGGCCGGCGAAGACGTTGAAATCGGTGAACGCCATCAACACGCCGTACATCGGTACGAAATGGAAGACGATGTAGTACGCGAAGACCGGCAGCAGGAGAAGGTAGAGATGGCGATCGCGGATTACCTTTCTCCAGCGGGACTCGGTGAGCGTCACCTGCCGATGGTATACCGGGATCGGTGGAGGAGCAAGATCCCGCGGCGTTGAACCTCCGGCGCACCCGACCGCCGAGGTGCGGTGTCGCTGAGATGCTCCGCTCACTCCAGGTACTGTTCCGCCACCGGCTCTCCGTAGTCGTCGTACCAGTAGGCCGCCGGGTTTCGCTTCATGACGACGAAGCGGCTCGAGTCGCGGTCGCACTCGGCCCTGAGGTACTTCAGGAACACCTCGCTCTCGGTCATGCCGACTACTTCGATCTTGCCCGTCTCGTGCGACATGACGAACCTGGCGCGCTTGGCGAGCCCCGAGCAGCGCGACTTCGCCTCCTCGAAGATCGTGTACCCTTCCTCGACCGGTACGGCGAAGTCCTTGTTGGCGAGGGTCGGCCTGCACTGGAACACGTAGTACGGCGGCACCCCGATGTACGACAACCGGTTGAACAGGTTGGCCAGGACCAGAGGATCGTCGTTCACGCCGCGCAGGAGTGGGGTCTGGTTCGCGAGGATCGCGCCGGACTGCAGGAGCACGTCGAGCGCGGTGAGCGCCGTGTCGGTGAGCTCCCGCTCGTGGTTGAAGTGCACGATGCAGTAGACACGCCGCTCGCTCGTGCTCGCCCTTCGAATCGCTTCGGCGAAGCCGGGGTTATCTACGATCCGACTCGGCAGGTACGCTGGTACCTTCGTACCGATCCGGATGATCCGCACGTGGTCGACGCCGCGCAGGCGCTCCATGATCGCTCCGAGCTTCTTTGGCGCGAGCATGAGCGGGTCGCCTCCGGTAAGGAGCACGTTGTTGATCTCCGGGTGGGCCGCGATGTACCCGAGCGCCGCTTCCAGGTCGCGCACCTTCTCGCCGTAGTCCGCCCGGAAGATCCGCTTGCGGAAGCAGTACCTGCAGATGCAGGCGCACGTGTCGCTCACCAGGAGCAGCGCCGTCGAGTTGTACTTGTGCTGCAGGCCGGGCATGACCGTATACTTCGATTCCTTCGACGCGTCGAGGCGCCCCCACGGCGAGAGTTCCGTCAGGCTCGGAATCACGATCTGACGCAGCGGATCGGCCGGGTCGTTCCAGTCGATGAGCGACAGGTAGTACCGGCTTGCCTTGAACTCGTACTTCCTCGTGACGCGCTCAAGCTCCTTCCGTTCGGATTCACAGAGCTCGGGGACCTGCCTGATGTCGGTGTAGAACTGGCTAGCCATCGTGTCCTCCCTCGACCGGGCCGCGCAGGCTTCGGTACAACCACGGACCGGTCTCTCATTATACCATAGCCGATCCGGCCGGTTGCGGGACCCCCCGACGCAGTACGGTTGATCCCGGAGGCGGGCAAACTTGCATGGCAGGAGTCAAGAACACCTGCTATAGTCGCCCGCGGAGGCTCGATGACGACAACGTTCACCCCACGCGTCCGGCCGGTGCGCGCATGACCACGCGGGAACGGCTCCACGCTGTGATGACCTTCTCCCGGCCCGACCGGCTCCCGATCGTCGAGTGGGCGAGCTACTGGGACAAGACCGTCGCGCGTTGGCGGGGCGAAGGCCTGTCACCCGAGCTCACGAGCGCGGAGGCGATCCGCGAATCGGTTGGGCTCGACCGCTGGCTGCAGCACTGGGCCCGCCCGCGCGCGGCGACCTGCCCCGTTGCGCCGTCGCACGGAGCCGGCATCCTGTCGACCGCCGCCGAGTACGACGCGATCGGTCCGCACCTCTACCCCGATTACGCTGCGACCCGCGCGGCGCTCCTGCCGTGGGCCGATCAGCACGCCGCCGGAGAGACGGTCGTGTGGCTCACGGTCGAAGGCTTCTTCTGGTATCCCCGCACGCTCTTCGGGATCGAGCGGCATCTCTACGCGTTCTACGACGAACCCGAGCTCATGCATCGGATGAACCGCGATCTGCTCGAGTGGAACCTCGCGCTCCTCGACGAGGTGTGCTCGATCACCACTCCCGACTTCGCGACGATCGCCGAGGACATGTCGTACAACCACGGTCCGATGCTGTCGCGCGAGCTCTTTGACGAGTTCCTGGCACCCTACTACCGCGAGCTCATCGCCGCGATGACCGCGCGAGGGATCACCCCGTTCGTGGACTCCGACGGCGACGTCACCGCGCTCATTCCGTGGCTTCGGGACGTCGGTGTGCGCGGCATTCTGCCGCTCGAACGGATGGCCGGCTTGGACGTGGCCCGCATCAGGGACGATCACCCCGACTTCCTGATGGTCGGGGCCTACGACAAGACGGTCATGCACGCGGGACCCGCGGCAATGCGCGCCGAGTTCGAGCGGCTGCTGCCCACGATGCGCCGCGGTGGGTTCATCCCGTCGGTCGATCACCAGACACCGCCCGATGTCTCGTGGGAGCTCTATCTGGAGTACGTCGATCTACTGCGCGAATACGCCGAGCGCGCGGTCTCGGAGTAATCCCGATCCAACTGGAGGCCAGAGCCATGGCGCACCCGAGTATTCTGAACGACGTCATCGGACCGATCATGCGCGGACCGTCGAGCTCGCACACGGCAGGCGCGTACCGGATCGCGCGCATGGCGTGCGACCTTGCCGGCTCGACGCCACGCGTGATTCGCGTCACCTTCGACCCCGATGGATCGTACGCGCCCACCTGCACCGCGCTCGGCGTTGACAAGGCGTTCGCCGCGGCGGTCATGCGGTGGGAGATGACCGACGGGCGGTACCCCGACGCGGTGACCGCGGTCGCGGACGCGGGGATCGATCTTCGATTCGACGAGGGGTCGCTTGAACACGATCACCACCCCAACGCGGCTCGCATCCGGATCGAATGCGCCGACGGGCGGATGCACGAAATGTGGGCACGGTCGGTCGGCGGCGGGATCGTAGAGTACACGCGGGTCGACGGCAGGCCGGCCCGCTTCGACGGTCGAGCGTGGACCACGGTCGTCGGCTGCCCG
>RECL01000297.1 GCA_007694025.1 Spirochaetaceae bacterium | reverse complement strand
CTTCATAGAGTGGTTTCGCTCGCTGTAGGCGCGGGCTGCGGCCGCAGAGCCCGCGATCAGTCGCACATCGGGCATCCACCGCCGCGTTTCACACGAGTCCGAACCCGTTCGCGCCACGCGTGGCCGCGGCCGCAGATCCACCAGACCTCGCGTCGCGACGCCGGCGATACGTCGGCGGGTCTAAGATTGTTGTTGAACTCTCCGTGCCATTCTCGCGATATCGCGCGGTGGAGCGTCGCGATCGATCGCTCCTTTGGCGTTCGCCGCCCGCTGCAGTACGGGCAGCCGGTTCCGAGCGTCGAGCGGCTGTTGATCGTCGCCTGCCACTGATGCCCTTCCGGGCAGCGCCACCACACCTTGTGCGCCGCGGCCGGAAAGACCCCTTCCGGCTTGAGCGGTCGGTTCCGGGTCGGGTGCCACTGCACTGCGAGATCGGGGCGAATCGCTGCAAGGTTGTTGTCGTCGCCGATCTTCCGATGCGCGCAGTACGGGCAGCCTTTTCCGGAGCTCCGCTCGTGGACGGGGGCCTGCCACTCGTGCCCGTGCCGACAGCGCCACCACATGCGCCGCTTTGACCCCCACGTGACCGTCCGCGGGGTCAGATCGCCGTTGCGGTCCGGGTGCCACTCGCGCGCCACCTTCGGGAACCGAGCGTGGAGTGAGTTGTCCTTGCCGGCCCGTTTTCCTGCGCAGTACGGGCAGCCGTTGCCGCCGAGCGTCCGGCTGTAGACCGCGGCCTCCCACTCGTGACCGCGGCGACACATCCACCACACAGACGCCCCCGACGCGCGCGCGATGTCGCGCGGCGACAGCGATCCGTTGCGTGTCGGGTGCCACTCGCGCGCGATTGCACGGTGGCGCGTCGCAAGCGACTCCGGTTTCGTGCGTGTAGCCATACCTGTGTGTAACAGCTTTCGTGGAGCATGTCGACCCGATGCGGCGTCGTGTCGGCGCCGTGACCAAGCGGTCGATCTCCGGTACGATCGAGCAATGAACGTACTGGTGCTTGGCGGTAGCGGGTTTCTGAGCGGCACGGTGGTCCGGCGCGCCTTGGCGGCGGGCAACCGGGTCTGGGTCGTCACGCGTGGTCGTAGACCCGTCCCGGACGGTGCCGTCGCGATCGTTGCCGACCGTCATGACGCTGATGCCTTTGCCAGTGCGGTGGGGCGAATCGATGCACCGGTCGATCTGGTGGTCGACTGTATTGCCTTCACGCCCGCCGACGCGCAGCAGGACGTCGACGTGTTCGGCCCGATGCGCGCCCGTCTCGTTCTGGTCTCCACCGACTTCGTCTACGACCCGGCGCGCCGCCGGTTTCCTCAGACCGAGGACGACGCTGACTATCTTGTCGACTTGTACGGCGGCCTGAAGCGACAGGCCGAGCAGGTGCTCCTGCGCACGGGTGCGAAGCCGCTGCGATGGAGCGTCGTCAGGCCTGGGCACATCTACGGTCCCGGGTCGCTTCTGGGCTGCCTGCCGCCGGGTGGACGCGATGCCGATCTCATCGGAAAGATCGAGTCGGGCAGTCGAATCCCTTTGGTGGGAGGCGGACGCTTCCTGCAGCAGCCGGTTTACGTCGACGACCTGGCGCGCGTCATCTTCGACGTCGGATCGACCGACGCGACAGTCGGCGGCATCTATAACGTCGCAGGGCCCGACACGGTCGAGTCTGTGGAGTACTACCGCATCGTCGCCGCGGCGATTGGTAAGGAGCTGCTGGTCGACGAGGTGCCTGTTGCATCGTATCTGGCGGAGAATCCCGACCGTGCGTCGTTTCTGTGCCATCGGTTCTACTCGTTGGACAAACTGATCGGCGCCGGAGTAAGACCGCCGGACACACCGCTTGCGACCGGGTTGGGGCTCCAGGTGGAGAGCCTCCGGTCGAGCTAGAGCCGCACGCGCTACAACTATCCTGGAGAGAAATGTGATCAAAAGCGTCAGAGTCGCAACTGGTTCGATGTTCGCATCGATGTTCTTCCTGGGAATCGGCGTGTCGATTGTCGGCGCGACCGCGTTCCGGGTCGGGTACAGCCCCGGGCAGATCGGCTACCTGCTCGGCGCGCAGAACCTGGGCTTCGGGATCGCCGTGCTCCTTGGAGGCGCAGCGTCCGACCTCTACCCGAAGCCGCGGATCCTGACGATCGGTCTGGTGCTGCTCGCGCTCGCGTTCGCGACGCTCTACCGTTCCGACTCGTATGCGCTCAACCTCCTCATCATGGTGCTGATGGGCGCGGGCATGGGTGGGGCCGAGGCGGTCACCGACGCGCTCCTTCTGGACATGCACACGAAGAACGAGAGCCGCTACGTCGTGATCAACCACTTCTTCGTGTCGATCGGATCTGCGGTGATCGCGCTCTACCTGATGCTCCTCGACCTCGACTGGTCGGGTGCGCTCTTTCAGGTTGCCGCGACGATCGGGGCGCTCGCGCTGATCGCCGGCTTCCTCCGGCCTCCCGAGCAGCCTCGCGCGGTGCTCAAGCCGGCCGACATTCTCGCGACGCTCCGGCAGGACTCATCGATCGTTCTGCTCTTCGTCAGCGGCGCGTGTGCGATAGGCCTGGGGATCGGATCGACCGGTATCATCGCAAGCTACCTCTCCGAGCTCCGTGGCTTCACACCGGGCGGCGCGCAGCTCGGGCTCCTGCTCTTCCTGTCGGGCATGGCGATCGGGCGCATCATCTTCGGTCTTCTGGTCCCACACGGCCGCGCGCGCGGGATCGTATCGGTCGGATTCGTCGCCGCGGGGCTCCTCCTGTCAACGCTCTACCTGATCGCGCTCCCGGTCTGGGCTGTCTACCCGCTGCTGCTGCTGTCCGGAATGTCGGTTGCGCCACTCCTGCCGCTCACGATCGCGCTCGCCGGTCTGCGGTTTCGTCACATCGCCGGCACCGCGATGGGCGTGATCAAGGTCGCGATCCCAGTCGGCGGCATCCTCTTCCCGTCGCTCATCGGTCTGGTCGCAGATACGGTGTCGTTTTCCGTCGCGCTCTACGCGTTCCCCGTGATCGCGATCATCGGCGTGGTGGGGACGGTGATGCCGGAACGTCGATAGTCTGCCACCGCGTCGCGCGTAACCGTTTCAGTCGGCTCGCCAGACGATTCCGCGGAGGTAATGCGAATCGGGGAAGCTCGACAGGACCGGGTGGTCGCCCGACTGGCTGAGCCAGCCGATCGAGCGGATCTCGCGACGCGCGTCGAGTGCGCCCCACGCGCACGCGGTCGACAGTTCCTGCCAGCCGATCGCTGCGGCGCACGAGAAGACGAACAGGAGCCCGGCGGGCTGCAGGCGGCCGAGCGCGTGGAGGACGAGGTCCTTGTACGCACGGAGCGCGGCCGGCACGTCGCGCTCACCGCGCGCCATCTTCGGCGGGTCGAGCACGATCGCATCGAAGCGCTCGGTCGTCGTCCGGAGGTAGTCGAACACGTCCGCGCGGGTGAAGGAGACTCGCCCGCCCGCGCGGTTCAGCGCCGCGTTGCGCGCGACGAGCGGTCCGGCCGCCTCGGCGCTGTCGACGCAGACCGCCTCGGCATCGGTGGCCGCGCACGCAAAGCCCCCCGAGTACGAGAACGCGTCAAGGAGAAGGCCCTTCCCGACCGCCTTGCCGACGATCTCGCGGTTGGTCCGCTGGTCGAGGTAGAACCCGGTCTTCTGCCCTGTCGTCAGATCGGCGGCGAACCGGAGGTTGCCCTCCACGAACTCGACCGGTCCTTCGGGCGGCTCGCCTGCGATCCACTCGTCGACGCGCTCGAGGCGGTCGCGCGGCCCGACCACCGGGTCGGTCACCGCGCGCAGGCGGCGCGCGCCGGTTGCATCGAGAAGCGCGGTGGCGATGGCGGCCCGCCGGTCGATCGCGGCCTTCGTCCCGAGTTGCACGATCACCGTGTCGGCGTAGCGGTCGGCCGCCACCCCGGGCAGGCCGTCGGCCTCTCCGAAGACCAGGCGGACCGCCTCGTCGGGTGGGGTCGGGCCCCGGCGGGCCACTGCCGCGCGTACCGTGCCGGCGACCCACGCGCTGTCGGGCTCCGCCGACTCATCCCAGGAGAGGAGTCTCACCGGGGTGTGCGCGCGTTCGTCGTACCAGCCCCACGCGATGAATCGCCCGTCGGCCGCGCGGACGCACGCCACGTCACCGCTGCCCTCCACCCGGTCCACCGCGCGCGGGAGGACCCACGGGTGGCGGCGCAGCGTCTGCTTCTCTTTGCCCAGATGGAGGGTGATGGCTCGCATGGCGATCAGCGTATCATGGTGGGGTCGGCTACGTCAGCGAGGTGCGACCGTGTACGGGTCCAGGACGAGCCTGACCGAGTGTCCGCTTCCGTCGTCGACGGCGATCTCGCGCATCTCGGTGGCGCCGGCGCGTGGAACCTCACGGTCGGCGTACGATCGGTCGTCGATCCGCACTCGGTCGACGAGCTCACGCATCCCGGCTGCTCGTTCCCCGGGGGTGCGGTCGACCGCGATCACGCACCAGACCGATTCGAGCCACGGGTGGTGGATCGTCTGCTCGTCTCCCTGGTAGAGTCGCTGTTCGAGTCGGACGGTACCACCGTCGCGGACCACCGCGATCGACATCGGTCCGCGCGAGACGAGCCCTCCGGCAGGACCCGCGCCTGACACCTCCGGCGTCGCCGCCGACGGATCGTACCGGACGCCCGAGAGTGCGGTGAACAGGAGCGTCGCGTTCGGGTAGGTGAGGGCCACCCAGCGTCGACCGGCTGCATCGTCGATCTCCGTGACGTCGCCCCGGAAACGCGGCACCACCCACTCGTCGCGGATCGACGATGCCTGGTTGTGGACGCCGGCCATCACGCGGTACGCGACCAGGAGCGAGTGCTCCTGCGCGCAGTGGGTGAGTACGTAGGGGTACCAGCTTTCGCCGAAGAGAGCCGGGTCGAGGTAGGTCGTTGCCTTGTCTTCGGTCGGGTGGAATCGGCGCCTTCCGCGTTCGGTCACGGCCCACCGGAGGAAGCCGACCTGCTCCTCTTCGACGCTGTAGCTCACCGGGAAGCACTGCCACCCAAGCCCCCACGTGGGCCACTGGTAGCTGCCGGGCATGACCGGGAACGCGGTGAGGCTGCCGAGCCGGACGTGCGCGCCAATCCACGAGTACGAGACGCACGCGTCGAAGATCCGCTCCGCGAGCACGCGGGGAACTGGTGGACGGTTCGGCTCATTGGTGAGCGGCTTGCCGTCGAACAGGACGTGCGCGACGATGTCGCCGAGTGCGGGCTTTGCCTGACCCTCGGCCGCGCCCGAGCGCGGGACAACCCCCGCGAGCTCCCAGACCGGGCTCGGCTGGACGACCTCGCCTTCGAAATTGTAGCTCCGAATGGTCGGCACGTACTCCTGCCCGTCGTGGAATCGCGCGATCGCGACGAGTTGCTGCATATGCGCAGCCAGAGCATCGCGGATCGCGAGCTCGCGCGGCGCCGTTCGTGCGTCAGAGGCGAGCGCTCGCACGCCCAGTGCACGCACCGCAAGCTCGAGCGCCTTGAAGATCACCATCTGGTAGCCCAGGCTGATGTTCTCACCCCAGCCCCACCCGCGCCGGACGGTGTAGTCGTGCCATCGCTCGAAGAAGGTGATCGCCTGGGTGCCGAGCTCGTCGTCGCGCAGGATCGTCGCGATCGCGAGCAGGAGCGCGCCGTCGCTCACGATCTTGTTCGGATAGTAGAGCGCCGGCTCGCAGCACTCGGCTGAGAACCATGGTGCCGAACCGCGTAGCAGCGCATCGATGATCGGGGCGTGGTCCGTCGGCACGCGGTCGGGACAGCAGAGTCGGACGGTTGCCAGCGGTACAAGCGTGAAGAAGGCGGCGTTTGTATCGCGAACCGCGCTCTCCTCGCGGTACCAGCGGAAGCAGCCGAGCTTCGGGTGGCCGGACTCGGTCACCTGCAGCGGCTCGAGCGCGCGGAGCATCCGCTCACCCTCCGACGGGTCGAGCGTCCCGGCCGCGACCGCCGCCGCGTAGTAGTCTGACGTCAGCCGACCGGGGTGGCAGACCGAAAGGGGCGCGGCCTCAACGGTGTGGCCCGGCGAGTCCTGTCGGGCGAGCCCGTCGTCGAACTCGATGCCACTGGCGGCGGCGTGGAACCATTCGGCGAGCGGGCGCGAACCGGCGCTGTTCGCCCGCTTCGCACCCGCCCAGCTCCTGACCATCGCACGCTGATCGCTGGTCTCCGGCGATTCGCGGTTCGCATCCGGGGTGTGCGCTCGCAGGGCGGAAATG
>RECL01000294.1 GCA_007694025.1 Spirochaetaceae bacterium | reverse complement strand
CAATCCGGTGACGATCTGATCCCAGGAACCCGCCGACATCAGATCATGCGGGTGGGGGTACGACACCATGACGTCGCCGGACGAATCGATGAGAACTACGGCACCACCCGACTCGGGCAGCGCGTTCGCCATCAATCTGATGACCTCCGTCTCCCGGACCATGTAGAGAATCGTCGCGTGGGGATGCGGATTTCGCGGCGGTATCGGGTAGATCAGCACCAGGACCCGCTCCACACCGGTACCCAGACGGTACTCCTGGGCCGGAAGCATCACCGGAGACGTGCTCTCATCCACGAGCCTCCGGATCATGTGCGGCGGCCAGCGGTCGAATGTCGCCACAGAGTCGACGAATCGGTCCCACGACATCGAGCCGTTGGTCATGAAGACGTCGCTCTCCCCCCGGGGCAGCAGGATCACGTCCAGAAGCATTGCCGAGCTCGCGGCGTACCGGGCGAGCTCGCGCACCGCCTCCAATCGACTGGAACCACTCTGGCGCAGCTGGAAGACCGTCAGTCGCGGATCGGCAGTGATCCGTGCGGCCATCGCGTCAAGCTCGGCAAGCCGCTGCTCCAGCACATCGCGCAGCTGCCGCAACGCCGCCACGCTCGCCAAGTCCGCCTCCTCACTCATCGCGCGTAGCGCGGTGACCTGGAACAAGACGCCGAAGGCAAGCAGCGGTACAAGGAAAACGAGGATGTAGGAAAAGAGGTACCGATAGAACAGAGACGAGCGAACCCTTCTCACCGTCCATCCACCTTGTCGAACCGGTCGAGTCTGGTCATTCCCCAGGGACGATCGCGTCGTTCTCCACGAGAATTTTTCTCAGTCGCGCCACATCGACCGTTCGTACCCGGCCTTCGTTCTCCAGCGCGAGAGTCGCGGCCGCACCGACCGCTTGTCCCATCGCCATGCACGGAGCCTTCACACGCATGGCTGAGTTTGCCATACGGTCGCTCGAGAGGCAACGTCCCGCCACGAGCAGGTTCACCGAGCGCCTGGGAACGAGCGCTCCGAACGGAACGGTCGGGATCTTCCCGTCTGAGAGCTGGAGGTAACGGATCCTCAGCGACTCCTGGTCCTCCTGCCCCTGGCGAACTCCGCGGTGGAGATCGATCGGGTAGAAGGCGTGACAGACTGCGTCTTCCCATTGCCGCGCGCTGAAATAGTCTTTCTCCGTCACGTACTCAAGACCCGTGATACGCCGGCTCTCACGCACGGCCACTCCCGCCCCCAACGCCATCGGCTCAAAGTGCTCGGCGCCGGTCACGTGCGCGCGCGCCCAACGCGAGACTCGTGCGACGGACTCGCGAGCACGGACCTCCGCGTCGGACCGGCTCCTGCTGTCTGCACCGTTGATCGGGTGAACGTGGTTGAAGTTGTTGCCGAGGTGTCGGAATAGTCCGGCGGGATTCCCGCGAGGCTCGGGCCAGTAGTCGCCCGGCTCAAGCTCGCCGCGCTCCCGGGCGGCCGTCCACGTCTCTTTGACCTCATCCTCGTCGATCTTGGAGGGATCGAATCCAATCGGGTAGAACCGGAGCGTTCCAGGCTGAACCTCTCCGGTGTACTTCTCGCCGAGTTCGTACTCCAAACCGGCGAGCGCCGCGACGTCTCCGTCGCCGGTGGCATCGACGAACACCTTCCCACGGACAAGTTGCAGGCCTGACTTCGTACCCACAACAACTCCGTCAACCGTGATTCCGGCCGCGCCGGTTTCGGTTCGATCGCTCTCATGCCATGCGACCTCTGCGACCGGGTGGTGATAGAACAGATCGACACCGGCGCGCGCGCAGTACTGATCCATGTAGTGCGCTGCCATCGGCCAGTTGACCCGCACACCAAGCTGCGAATGCGGCAGATCCGCGAAGAAGTCAGGAATCCGCGCCCAACCGTCGCGCGCGAGCTCATTCACGAACTCCCAGCCGATCCCGGCAATTATATGCTGCGTATGCGCGTAGAAGAGCGCGATGTCAGGGTTCCCGCCGCCGGTGATCACTCCGCCGGGGCCGGCAGTCGCCTCGACAAGCGCAGTACTCGCGCCCAACCGCGCCGCCTGCACGGCGGCGCAGAAGCCGGCCGGCCCGGCGCCGCAGACCACAACATCGTATTTGCCCGCCACGGGCACATCTCGCTCAAGTTTCCATGTTGCCATCTGCTGCTCCTTCGCCGGTCGGTCGCGTTCCTCTCCGGACAATCCGCTAGCGGTGGTACGCGGTGTAAGCCTGCTGATAGATTCTAACCAGATCACGAATCCCCATCTGCTCCAGAACCCGAAGGTGCGCCTGCCACCGCGCGTCGGTCAAAGGCTCCTCTCCGGTGATGAAGCGCGCTTCGATCTGCTCGACGTACGGGTCCATGTCCGCCAGGATCGCGGTCACGCGGCGTTGGTCGGCATCGGACAGCACCATTCGGGGCACCATAAACTCCCAATACGGAACGTAGTTTGCCGTTGTTTCGCGATACAGGTGTAACGCGTGCGGAACGTCAAGTCGGCTGATCCAGTAGCTGAGCCGGATGCCAGGCGTCATTCCGGCTACGCCCGGGGTGCCTTCGGCTCGAGACTCTACGCTGTTCTGTACCCACCGGTCGCGCGTCGCATCGACCCACTGCCAGCTAAAGCCCTCCGGTCCCTGGTCGACAAGTTGAGAACCTTCGACCGAATAGAGATAGTCGAGCCATCGAACCGTTGCTTCCGGGTGCGGGTTCGTAGAACTGAGAACCGCCCTGCCGTTCTGTACACCGTTGTGCCGCGGCCAGATGCGTGGCTCCCCGGCGCGTCGCGCGAGCGGTGAGAGAGCGGAGTAAAGCTCGTTGTTGTCGTACTCATTGTACAGGAACGGCGCGGCGTGCGGGTAGACACCAAGGCGCTGCTCTCGGCCGATCGCCGCGAGCTCCGGATCCGTGTTCGTGAAGATGTTGTTGTCCAGGAGTTCCTCGCGGTACAGCCGGTTCATGAACGTCAGGTACTCGCGGAACTCGTCCATTGCCGGGATGTAGCTCAGTGTTCCGCCCGCGTCTGCATCGAGCATGGGGAAGCCGCTGAGCCAGAGGATTCCGAAAGGCGCCAGCATTGCGTGCCTCAGTCGGCCAATGCCTGCGCTGGTGAGCGGTATCTCGTCCCGCTGACCGTCCTGATTGGGATCGCCGTCCCGAAACGCGACAAGCACATCGTAGAACTCGTCGAGCGTTGTCGGCATCGACAGACCCAGGGTGTCCAGCCACTCGGTCCGGATCCAGGTCTTCTCCGTCACGTCAAACGGAATCTCGATGATCCGCGGAAGCGCGTAGATGTTGCCGTCGGCAGTCGTTATCGCCCGGCGGATCTCCTCGTTGCTCTCCATATGACCCTGGAGTTCCACCATATACCGATCGAGCAGATCATTGAGCGGCAAGAGTGCGCCCTGGCTGCTGAACTGCGTGATATCTCCTTCGGTAAAATCGACGCCGAAGAAGAGATCGGGGATCATGCCGCTCGCGAACAGGATACTTTTTCGCTCGCGATACGCAGTGCCGATCGGCGTTTCATAGGTGAAAGAGATGTTCGTTTTCTCCTCCATCGCATGGAAGAACGACAGCTCCTCCCACTGAGGCCGGTTTGCTTGGCGGATTCCGAAGAGGCTCAGCGTGATCGGCTCATCGACGATCGGGAAGCCGATCTCGTTGAATCCGACGTCTGAGCGCGTCGCCGCCGGTTCGGTCTGTCCGGCGGCCATCGCGAAGCCGCCGACCCATAGGGCGAGCACGATGACCAGAAGCTTACGAAACAGTGTTGTTGTCTGCATGACAACCTCCTTGATGTCCGGTTTTCCCGGATCTTTGTCGTACGCCAACGGCGTAGTTGAATGATCAGCCCTTGATCGCGCCAATCATGATTCCCTTCGTGAAGTACCTCTGAGCGAACGGGTACGCGACCATGACCGGGACACTCGCGACGATCATCACCGTGTATCGAACCAGGTCCGCGATCCGTGCCATCTGGGCGATCGCCTCCGCATCGTCGAGCGACATCATCGAACTCGCTCCCATCTCGCCCACAATCAGAATCTCGCGCAGGATGAGCTGAAGCGGCATGAGGTGTCTGCTGCTGATGAAGATCAGCGCGTTGAAGAACGCGTTCCAGTGACCCACGCCGTAGAACAGCGCGAGCACCGCGACGATCGGAGAACTCAGCGGCAGCACGACCGACCAGAAGAAGCGCGCGTTCGAACAGCCGTCCATTTGGGATGAATCGAGCAGCTCCTTAGGGATTGTTGTCTGGAAGTACGTGCGGGCGATGATGATGAACCACATCGCGGCCGCGTTCGGGAGCACCATGGCCCATATGGTGTTCGTCAGCCCAAGCCCCCGCACAACCAGATAGAGCGGGATGATCCCGCCGCTGAAGAACATCGTCAACGAAAACACGACGGTCAGGACGCTTCGTCCGACGAAGTCCTTGCGCGATAGCGCGTACGCGCACGGAAGCGTGACGCCAAGGTTGATCAAGGTCCCGAGCACCGCATAGATGGTTGTGTTGCGATAACCCATCCAGATCTCGGAGTTCTGAAAGACACGCGTGTACCCTTCCAACGTGATGCCTCTGGGCAACAACCACATCTCGCCGCGGTGAACCGCATCCGGGTTGCTGAACGACGCGCTGATCACAAAGACGAGCGGATACGCCACGGCGATGAGAATTACCGACAGCAGTACCGTGTTGACCGCCAAAAACAAACGGTCCGAAGTCGTCTCCGCGATGGGACGGCCGTGCCGCCCCTGAACGATCCGCGCGCTCCGTTGGGCAGTTACCATAGCCCCGTCTCCCCCGTCCTGCGCGCGATCGTGTTGACCGAGACGAGCAGGAGAAAGTTGATGACGGAGTTTACCAGGCCAACGGCCGCCGCGAAGCTGTACTGGAAGTTCTGCAGACCCGACTTGTACACGTACGTAGAGATCACCTCGGACGTACTCAGAATGAGCGGGTTCTGCAAGAGGAACACCTTCTCAAAACCAACGCTCATGATCTGGCCGGTGTTGAGGATGAGCAGGATGATGATGATGGGCAAGATACCGGGAATGTTGATGTGCCGGACGCGTTGCAGCCGCGTGGCGCCGTCGATGATCGCCGCTTCATAGATTTGCGGATCGATGCCTGAGAGAGCAGCCAGATAGACGATGCTTCCCCACCCTGTCCTCTGCCAGACCTCGGAGAGAACGTAGATGGTCTTGAAGTACTCCGCGCGAACCATGAATCGCACCGGTTCACCGCCGAGCGCGACGATCATGTGGTTCACGATTCCGCTGGGCGAGCGGAGGAAGATGAGGATCATGCCCGTCATCACGACCACCGAAATGAAGTGCGGAGCGTAGGTGACCGTCTGAACAACGCGCTTGAACCGGCGGTTGCGCACTTCGTTCAGCATCAACGCGAGGATGATCGGGGCCGGAAAGCCCACCACGAGCTGATAGACACTGATGCCAAGTGTGTTCCGGATCAAGTTCCAGAAGTGGTAGCTGGTGAAGAACCGCTGGAAGTGCTCGAAGCCTACCCACAGGCTCCCTGTGATACCCCTGACCGGACTGAACTCCTTGAACGCTATCTGAAGCCCGTAGATCGGTCCGTAGTGAAAGATCAGGAAGTACAGGGCCGCGGGGAGAACGAAGAGGTAGAGATCATAGTTAGCTACGATTCGCCGTCGGATCATGCGACATTGTCCACCTGCGTTCGGAGAGCTGTCTACATGTATGTCATGTAGGAATGTGTAGGATATGCTCGAACCTCCGCGCGCTGCACGAGCGAGCTGTCGCGCGTGCAGGGGGCGTCGCGGCGTCGAGCCGGTCGAGCGGTTTTTCCGTGGGGGTCGCGGAGGCCTGCAGGCCCTTGCCGTTCGGCGGCGACAGAGAACGATCAGCAAGGGCCGGTCGGCAGGCCGGAGCGAGGGGGAGCCGCGACGGCTTGAGACCGCGGGCGTGGGTGGTATCGGCGCGAAGGTAAGGACGCTCCCCCTTCTGTGAGGGCATTGACATAACAGACCCCGGAGCATAGTTTCAGCGGGGTCGGGAAGCTTCCCGGCAGCGCCGGCGTGGCGAAACTGGTAGACGCGCCAGACTCAAAATCTGGTGGTGGCGACACCGTGTCGGTTCAAGTCCGACCGCCGGTAGGAAGAAGCGCTTCGCGCTTCTTCCCGACCAATCGTTCCGATTGGTCAACCACATGAGGCCTTCGGCCTCGGTACAAGAAGCGCTTCGCGCTT
>RECL01000156.1 GCA_007694025.1 Spirochaetaceae bacterium | reverse complement strand
GGGGATCTCCGCGTCACGCCCCATTGAGGCGATCAGCCCGCGCGCGAACTCCGCCCTGCTGAATGGGTCCCCGTACACAGTCGTGACGCCTCGCAAGTCGATCTCCGGCGAATTCAGCAGGTAGATCAGCGTCATCTCGTCATCGATATCCGCACCGATATCGGTGTCGAACAGCACCTTGAGCGGCGGCCTGCAGACCCCCAACTCAGCCACCAAACCCGCGACCCGGCACCAGGCACTCAACTAGCGAGTGGGCCGGCCCTTCATGGTCCGGAACAGGTCGAGCGCGCCCGTAGATCCCGGCAGCCAGCCACCGTTCAACGTGAACGGGGATCTCGACGCCGCGCATCTGATCCTGGAAGACAAGAACGATGTTTGGTCGGTGGTCCATAGTTTATTGTGTACGAACCTGGGCGTGCGGTAAAGGCGCAAAACGCTGCGGAAAGGTTCCTTCTTTGGCTGAATCCATAGAGAGAACGTTGCGGGCCTGCCTCACGAGCGCAGCCCCGCCTCAGTCCGAAATCCCCTCCCGGGCGGGCACGTCCCACGGCTCGAACTCCTCAAGGCCGACGCGGATGCGGTACGCCTCCCACTCGGCGGCAAGGTCGGCGACGATGTCGGGGTGCTCGTTCGACAGGTCGTTGAGCTCGGTCCGGTCGGCGGCCAGGTTGTAGAGCTCCCAGCGAAGCGGAGTGGTGGTGCGCTTGCCCCAGACGATCTTCCAGTCGCCGCGGATCACCGCGCGCGCCTGCTGGTGAGAGAAGAAGAGAGTCCGCTCCGGTAGCGCGGTGCCGGTCATCGACGGGAGCAGGCTGATCCCCTCCTCGCCCGGGATCGCGTGCCCGGCGCGTTCTGCAGGGTACGCCGCACCTGCCGCGTCGCGGAGCGTCGGCATTACGTCGACGATGTGCGTGCGGCCACGGACCACGCCGGCGGGAAGTCCGGCACCACCGGCCGGGATGCGCGCGGGCCAGTGCGCGATGAGCGGCGCGCACACGCCGCCTTCGTGCGTGAAGTGCTTGTACATCCGGAACGGGGTGTTGCCCAGGTTTGCCCACGCGCTGCCGTACGAGTGGTAGGTACCGCGGCCGCCCATCCGGTCCAGGTCGGCACCCGTGTGAAGGTGCGTGATCCCCTTGCGCGACGACTCGTCGAAGCCGAAGGGCCCCCACTCGTAGCACGCGCCGTTGTCGCTCGTGAGCATGATGAGCGTGTTGTCGAAGTCTCCGGTCGCCTTCAGGTGTTCGATGATCCGGCCTACTCCCTGGTCGACGCGCTCGACCATCGCGGCAAAGATCGCCATGCGCCGCGCAAGGTCGCGCCGACGCTCTTCGGGCAGCGACTCCCACGCCGGGTTCGGTCGACCCGGATACCCGTTGGCGACCGCGTCGTCGTCCACGGGTACCATCGAACGATCGCTCAGCTTCCACGACGCCGGGTCGACAAGGCCCGACGCAATCATCCGCTCGAACCGCTCTGTGCGCAGCACGTCCCATCCCTTCAGGTAGGTGTCGTAGTAGAAGTCGATGAGCTCCTTCGGCGCCTGGAGCGGGAAGTGAGGCGACGAGTGCGACAGGTAAAGCATCCACGGTCCGCCGCTGCGCTGTCCCTGGCGGATGAACTCCATCGCGTACTCGTTGAAAACGTCGGTCGCGTAGAACTCATTCGCAGGCGGGTCGATTTCCTTACGCCGGCCGGCGGGGAGTCGCTCGTAGTAGCCGGCGTCGTACTGATCGTGCGAGTGATCCATCGTGTAGCCGTAGAACTCGTCGAAGCCGCGATCAACCGGGCCGGTCGCCGAGTGCATGTGCCACTTCCCGGAGAAGTAACACCTGTAGCCGGTGGGTTTGAGCACCTCGGCGAGCGTTACGCAATCGTCGCGCAGGCGCCCGAGGTGCGCCTGCCCCTTGGTCGGATGCGGATTTCGGCTGACGAAGTCGGCGATTCCCGCCTGCGGCGGGTAGAGCCCGGTCATCAGCGACGCGCGGCTCGGACAGCAACGCGCCGAGTTGTGCATCCCTTCGAACCGCACGCCGCCGCGCGCGAGCGAATCGATGTTGGGCGTCCTGATCTCGCCGCCGTAGCAGCCCAGATCGGAGTAGCCCAGGTCGTCCATGAGCACGAAAACGGTGTTCGGTTGTGCAGGTCCGCTCGGCATGGTCGGTTCTCCTTTGGTGTCAGGTGCAGGTTCCGTGGATCCGCTGGATCTCTTCCCAGTCGATGACGCCGGTGCGCTTCGCGTACTCGTCGTACATGAGCATCATCGCCGCCGCGCGCTCGCCTTCAGAGCGCGACAGATCGTCGAGCTCGGTCGGATCGGCGGTCGTGTCGTAGAGCTCCCACGGCCCTACCCGACAGCCGGCGCCGACGCGTCGGTCGCTCCCGAAGCCGTGCGCCTCTCCGTAGTACGACACGAGCTTCCACCGCCCGTCGCGCACCGCGCGGTTTCCTTCGTGCTCCCAGAAGATCGGATCGGGGTTCTCACCGCGAGGTTCGATCAGCGCGGGCAGGAAGCTCTTGCTCTCCGACGGCGTGATCGATCGCCCCGCGTGGTGCCCGGGATACTCAACGCCGGCGAGCTCCAGGCAGGTCGCCATCAGGTCCTTCACGTGCGCGGCGTAATCGCGCTCGATCCGAGGCGTGGTAATCCCCGCGGGCCAGTGCGCGATCATCGGCGTGTTGATCCCGCCTTCGTGCGCGAAGTGCTTGAAGAGGCGAAACGGCGTGTTGCTCGCGTTCGCCCACGGAAGCCAGACGCCGGTCGACGATTCCTCGGGTCCCGGAGGAATGTCGGGCTCGGTGTTGAACGACTCGGCGCACGCTCCATTGTCGTCCAGAAACACGATCATCGTATTCTCGTACTGACCGGTTCGCTCGAGCGACTCGACCACGCGCGCAAGCCCCTGATCGATCCGGTCGACCATTGCGGCGTAGACCGCCATGCGCAGGTCCCACTCCTCCTTGTTGCCGACGCTCTCCCAAGCGGGGCTTTCGACGTCGCGCGGTGAGAGGCGCGTGTTGCGATCGAAGAGGCCGATCTCCTTCTGCCGCGCAAACCGGCGTTCGCGAAGCTCGTCCCAACCGATCAGGTAGCGGCCGCGGTAGCGCTCGATGTCTTCGGGCCACGCGTGAAGCGGCCAGTGCGGCGCGTTGTACGCCAGGTAGAGGAAGAAGGGATCGGTGGTGTCGTGCTCGTCGATACAGCGTACCGCGTAATCGCTGAACGCGTCGGTCGTGTAGAACCCGGGCCATGGCTCGACCCGCTCGGTCCCCTCGCGCAGCTTGCGCTCCTCCTGCGGCCTGAAGTAGTTGCACGCCCCTCCGATGATGCCGAAGTACCGGTCGAATCCCCGGTCGACCGGCCAGTTGGGGCGGTCGGTTCCGACGTGCCACTTGCCCGCCATGTACGTCCTGTAGCCGCTGTCGCGCAGCACCTCCGGGATGGTCACGCACCGGTCGTTCAGCCGCCCCTGGTACGCCTCATCGTCGATCGCGACGTTGAACTCACGGGTCCGCTCGTTCTCACTGGTCATGTGCCCGATTCCCGCCTGGTGCGGATAGAGCCCGGTCAGAAGCGATGCCCGGGTCGGGCAGCACCGCGCGCAGTTGTAGAACCGCGTGAAGCGCACCCCGTTTTCGGCGAGCCGGTCGAGCGTCGGCGTCCTGATCTCACCGCCGTAGCAGCCGATGTCGGAAAATCCCATGTCGTCGACCATGACGATGATGATGTTGGGTCTGGTGTGCATGAGTGCCTCCGCTCAGATATGCTACCCGATCAGGGGGAACAGCCAAAGGGCCAGCGGTCACCTCTTCACCGCCGTCGCGTCGACTACAGATGAAACTTCGGCTCTTCGCCGGGTACCGGGCTGTTGTCGAACGCTCCGCGGCCGATCACCGCCTCTCTGCCGCCATGGCGCTCGATCGTGCGTTTCTGATCGTCACGCGCCTGGCGGTCGGCCGCGTCGGGGTCAAGGATGTCGAAGAGCATCGCGCGCATCCGCTGCTGCACGCTGTCGGCCGCGGGGTGCTCGATCGCCAGGTCGTTGATCTCGCTCGGGTCGACGTCCAGGTCAAAGAGCTGCGCGGGTTCATCGACGTAGTGGACGTACTTCCAGGCGCGATACCGCAGCATGTAGTAGCCGCGCCGTGAACCGACGGCGTGGTACTCGGACAGGACCGCGCGCTCCCGACCGGGGCTCCGCGCCGCGGCCAGGAGCGAGCGTCCGGGCCGGTCGGCCATGAGGCCGGCCACCGTCGCGTCGGGCAGGCCGGCAGCCTCAAGCACCGTCGGGTAGACGTCGACGAGGGAGACCGGAGCGACGCAGACCGCTCCGGCATCCACGCCCGGGCCGGCTACGATCAGCGGCACTGCGGCCGACTCGTCGTACATCGTGAACTTGCCGAAGATCCCGCGCGCGCCCATCGACTCGCCGTGGTCAGACGCGTAGATCACGAGCGTGTTCTGCGCCAGGCCGAGCTCCGTCAGCGCGTCAAGGACGCGGCCGATCTGCCGGTCCAGATAGCTCACCGCGCCGTAGTACGCCGCGGCAAGCCGCCGAACCGTCTGTTCGCCAAACGGCCGGTCGAAGTCGAAGAACGACCGGAAGTGCTCCAAGGTCGGATGGCGCGGCCACCGGTCTTCGCTCCACTGCGGCGGCAGCGCGATCGCGTCGAGCGGGTAGTCGTCGTAGAGGTCGGGCGGCGCGATGTAGGGCGGGTGAGGTAGCACGAAGCCGACCTGAAGGACCCACGGCGATGCGTCGTTCGCGTGATCGTGCAGCCACGAGCACGCGCGGTCGGCGTTGTCGCGATCGTAGCGGATGTAGGTCGAGTCGCCGGGCCCCGCCTCCTCTATCCCCGCGCGCTTGTGCCTTCGGGGCGCGTCGTCCCGTATGCAGCCCAACAGGTCGCCGACGCCGTCCACGACGTGCAGCGGCTCGATCTCCTGCCGGAACCCGTGATCGCACCCCTGCCCCTTGAAGTGGAGCTTCCCGATCGAGTCGACGACGCGACCACGGTCGCGAAGCTCGTGATGCCAGCTACGAACGGCTCCGTCGTACGGGATGCCGTTGTCCCAGTACCCGATGTCGTGCACATGGTGACCGGTCGCAAGCGCGGCGCGCGCGGGGATGCAGATCGGACACGGCGTGTACGCGGTGTCGAACCGAGTCCCCGACGCCGCGAGCCGGTCCAGATTCGGCGTACGCACGATCGGGTGCGCGTAGCAGCCGGCCGCGTCGCGCGCGTGCTCGTCGGAAAGGATGAAAAGGACGTTCATGCCACTACCCATCGCGTACCCCCCGTCATCGAAGCGAAGACCCACCGATGATAGACGAAAACCGCGCGATGAACACCGCACTTGACGCGATCACCGTATGCGGGGTGAGATGGCGCATGCCCGATAGAGTCCTGATGGTCGGCGCGAATGAGATCGAGGAGTTCATCCGGGCGCTCGGGCCACCGGTCAGGCGCCGGATCCTTGCGGCGTTGCGCGACCGCGAACTGAACGTGAACGCGATTGCGACCGAACTCGACATCAGCCAGTCGGCCGCGGTCGCGCACGTGCAGGCGCTTGAGAAGGCGGGTCTTGTCACGACCGACCTCCGCCCGGCACGTCGCGGAGTCCAGAAGGTGTGCACGTCGTCGGTCAACAGCGCGGTACTCGTGTTCCAGTCGCCGGTCGACCTGCCCGACCAGAACCGGATCGTCACCGAGATGCCGATCGGCCTCTTCTTCGACTACGAAGTCCACCCGACCTGCGGGATCGCGTCGGAGACCGGGATGATCGGCTTCGAGGACAGCGCCGACGCGTTTGCAGACCCGCGCCGGTCGTCGGCGCAGATCCTCTGGTTCGGCCACGGATACGTCGAGTACCGGATGCCGATCGGGCACCATCCGGGACGCCGAATCGAGAGTCTTGCGGTCAGCGTCGAGATCTGCTCGGAGTACCCGGGGCACCGCATGGACTGGCCGTCGGATATCACCGCGTGGGTCAACGGCGTGGAGATCGGCACCTTCACGTCGCCCGGCGACCCGGGCGACCGGCCCGGTCACCTGAACCCTTCGTGGTGGACGGGGTCGCGTACGCAGTACGGTTTCCTGAAGGAGTGGCGCTGCACGCGCGACGGATCGTACGTCGACGGCGTCGACGTATCGCCGATCACGGTCGACGCGCTCGATCTGGACGCGCGCCGAACCGTCACGGTCAGGTTCGGCGTCAAGGAATCCGCGCGAAGCCGCGGCGGTATGAACCTCTTCGGCCGGCGCTTCGGCAACCACCCGCAGGACATCAGAATGACGGTGGAGTTTGCCGACGGGTCAG
>RECL01000231.1 GCA_007694025.1 Spirochaetaceae bacterium | reverse complement strand
TCGGTGATCTTCTCCGAGTCGCCCGACCGGACGTACGCGATCGGCTGCTCGGTCAGCTCCCAGGTCTCCTTGATATAGGTGTGGACCGACAGCCAGTCCTCCTTGAACAGGTGAAGCGCGCGGATTCCGACCAGGTCGGTGATTTCACTGCGGTAGTTGTCCGGGGTTATACTTCTGGCCGGGTTCTCACACCGCTTGCGGACGATCTTCTCAAGCAGGTGGTCGGGCTCTTTCAGGCGGTACTTGATCGAGTGTACCGTCGGGCACTTCAGCACCGCGTCGACCACGTAGCGGCCTACCGAATCGAGTCCGCTTCGGATCGTAGCGTAGCGGCGCTCGATCTCCTCAAGCTCGTCCCAGGTTGTTTGCGCGTCGCGCAATCGGGAATCGCTGATCCCGTACGTCGTGCGCAGCAGCTCTCTGTCCATCGTTTATCCTTGGCGGTTTCGTCCCAAGATAGGCAATTGCTCCGCCAACGGCGACCAGGCTCAGGCCGAACGCACCACCTCCACGAACCGCCGCCTGCCTGCCTGGAGCAGGCGCGGGTGGTCGCACTCCAAGGTGACTCGCTCGTCGATCGACTCGACCACGGTTCCGTCGACGCGTACTCCGCGCTGCTCCACAAGCCGGCGGGCGTCGCTCCTTGACGATGCGAGTCGGCACTCGATCAGCAGGTCGACAATAGACGGACCGGGACCTGGATCGACCCCGGCGGTTGCGGCGCGGACCGTGTACCGCGCGACCTCAGACGGGCGCTCGCCGCGGCTGACCACACGCTCAAACTCGTCGATCGCGGCTGCGGCAGCGTCCGCGCCGTGGAGCTGCGTCGCGACCGACCGGGCAATGTCGAGCTTGAGGTCGCGCGGGCTCGCGTCTTCCGCGCGCAGGCGCGCGATCGTGTCTGCCCGGCGCTCCGCGCTCCAGTCGGTGGTCAGCGCGATGAGCTCCTCGATCTGGTTGTCGGGCATCGACATCGTCCGTCCGACCACATCCGGAGCCGGGAGATCGACCGGAATGTGGTTGCCGAACGACTTGCTCATCTTGCGCCCGTCGGTGCCGCGCATGAGGGGAACGGTGACGACGACCTGCGCGTCGACGCCGTGCGACCGCTGGAGGTCGCGTCCGCACAGGCAGTTGAACAGCTGGTCGCTCCCGCCGATCTCGACATCCGCACCGATCTGCACCGAGTCGTACGCCTGGAGTGCCGGATACAGAAGCTCGTGGATCGACAGACGGTTGCCCGAGTCGAGGCGCGCGCGGAACGTCTCGTGCGCCATCATCTGCGCGACCGAGAAGCGGGCGGCCAGGCGCAGCGTCTGATCGAGCCCCATCGAGCCAAACCACGCCGACTGGCGGTGTACCTCGGCACGGTCGGGATCGACGACGCGGAACAGTTGCTCCGCGTAGTGCTCCATGTTCCGCGCGACGTCGGCCTCGCTCAGGGGAGGCCGTTCGGCGTTGCGCCCGCTCGGATCGCCGATCCGCGCGGTGTAGTCGCCGATGATGATGACCGCGGTGTGCCCTGAGTCCTGAAACGCGCGGATCACTCTGCACGGGACCAGGTGTCCGATGTGCACGTCGGGCGTCGTCGGGTCGATCCCGTACTTCACGCGAAGCGGCCGTCCTTGCGCGACTGCCACGCGCAGCTTGGCGCGGAGCTCATCCTCCGGGATGATCCGATCCGCCCTCCCGGCGATCTCGGCGACCTGCCGCTCGACTTCCTGCTCGATCCTGTCCATGCGATTCTCCCTCTGGCGACGGGGAGCGCGGCCGGGCACAAAAAAAGGCCCTGCTCGCGCAGGGCCCGGTTGCCGGTATCAGTCGACGCCTACAAGCGTCGCATGCGGCACCCCTGCGCGTGAACGGTGAGTCGATAGTAATACGCGTACGCGCGAAGGGTGATCATTGCGCCGAGCATAGCCCGCAGCACCGATTCGAGTCAAGCTGGTCACGCTGGTCAACAGATTGCGGCAGCGGAACCTCGGTTGTTGGCCGGGTTCGTGGTAGTATTCGGGGATGGACACAAACCGACACGCGCGCGGTGCAGCGCTCGACCGACCGACGCGACGCGGCACCGCGATTCGCCTCCCGATCGCCGCGGCTTTCGCTGTCGCGTCACTATCGGTGATCTTTGCCCAGGCTTCCGATTCGACCCCGACCCCTGCCAGGATGCCCGGCATCGGGATAGACGGCGACATCGCGCTCCTGACCGACCGGATGCTTCTGGAGGCCGATGTCCTTGGCGAGTCGGCGCTGCGGTTCGGTCTGGAGTTCAGCCACTACGATTCGGCTGGATTTCCCGAGGATGAGCACGGCAGGATCGTGCTCCGGCGATCGCCCGACGGGCCTGTTGCAACGCTGCGCGGAGATCCTGCGCCGTTCCTGCTCTACGCGCAGTACGCGAACCGGCAGCGCGACGCTGTCTTCCTTGCGCGCACCGGTACCATCAACGACGTGCTCCCGAACGGCCTGGTCCGGCCGATCCCGTTCGGATACGGGGCGGTCAAGCTCAACACGGTCTACGTGTCGACGCTCGAGGCGATCGCGATCCCCCACTTCAGCGACAACCAGAAGGAATACGTCGATTTCCCGCTCCGCGATTTCTACATCGGCGCGAGCTTCGGGCTCACCGGAGTGTCCGCGGTCGCGCGCTACGTTCACACCGAGCAGTGGGTCGCCGGCGGTTCGATCGGCGTCAATCCGTTTGGCAGCGTCAGCGCGTCGAGCGTTGTGAACCGCTACTGGGTTCCGGTGCACCTGAGCGGCGGATACCGCTTCCCGGGAGTGTTTCCGGAGTTCCTGGGTGAGAACGTCTGGACGCTCGGCAGCGATCTGCTGCTCGGATTCGGCGACCGCGACGGTGACCCGGCGACGCCGGCCGCCGTTTTTCTTCCCGGCGTGTTCCTGGATATCGAGCGCGTGCTCTTCGACGAGGCGGGCTTGCGTCGCGACTACCGCACCGATCCGCGCCCGTACAACTATCGCGTGAACTCGGTCGTCTTCCGGATCGCCGCGTACCTGGATATGTCGAATCTGGGGTCGGGCAACATCATCATGCCGTCGTTCGGCGTGAGCTACCAGTACAACATCATCGGACCGCGCATCCCCGACCACGAGTTCAAGGAAACCCGGGTGATTTACCTTCACGACCTCTATCGTGAAGATCTGGAGCGCCAGGTGGAACGACGCGACTCGCGTCAGAACCGGTAGGTCGCGCGACGAATGGAGGCACGGAAATGAGACAGTACCGAATCGGTGAGATTGACGTCTCGCCGACCCGAATTCTGCCTGAAGCTATCGGAGACAGTCGTGTGACGCATGGCGGGGTGTACGTGTTCAAGCCCGGTGAGACCGCGCATCCTGAGCCAGTTCATGTGCACGACACCGCCGAAGTCTTCTTCTTCATCCAGGGAAAGGGTGTTCTACCAATCGACGGAGTCGAGCATCCGGTCCAGGCGGGCGATGTCTGCATCGTCGAGGCCGGCGAGGACCACCATACGCGAAGCTCGATCGAGGAGCCGCTCGTTGCCGCGTGGTGGGTGCTCGACCAATAGGCTGATTGACTCGCCCGTCGCACCGTAGTATCGTCGGCGGGTCAGATGTCGCAACCCCAATCAGATCCCGATTCACCAGACGGGATTGTTCCATCGCACGCGATCGCCTCGGCCTTTGACGACGATGAGCTGGAGATCCGTGAGATGCGGCTCGAGGATATCCATCGTGTGTTCTCGCTCGGGGAGCGGTTGTTCACCGCCGACAAGTGGCCGAGCCTCTACCGGACGTGGGACGAGTACGAGGTGGTCGGGCTGTTTGCGTCCGACGGCGATTTCTGTTTTGTTGCCGATCTGGACGACCGCGTTGTTGGATTCGCGCTTGGAACGCTGATAGAGAAGCGCCGTAGCGCGTGGAAGTACGGCTACCTGCTGTGGCTCGGCACCGATCCGGACCTGCGACGGATGGGTATCGCGAAGCAGCTCGTCGACCGGTTCACCGAGCAGTGCATCGACGAAGGCGCACGGATGATGATGGTCGACACCGCCGCTGAGAATGACGATGCGATCAGATTCTTCAAGCGGCAGGGCTACGGGAAGGCGGTTCAGCACGTGTACATGAGCCGCAACCTGACCACGCTTCCGCAGTACAAGCGACGGCGCCGCGAAAGTTAGCGCCGGAAGGATGCTCTTGGTCGAGCTCACCGATATCATCCGGCACATCGACGATAGCCGCCTGACGCAGATGCTGATAGACGCGGTCGATCAGTACAGCCCGTCGTACGCCGAAGAACCCGCCATGACCGTGTTCGCCGACCTCCTTGCGGAGTCGGGTATCCCGTTCCAGCGGCAGCCCGTCGTCGATCGGCAGGACCCATCGACCCACGGGAACCTTGTGATCTCGCTCGGGCCTCAGCCCCCCCAGCTTCTGTGGGTCGGACACGTCGATACCGTCGGGTTTTCCGACGAAGAGCAGGATACCAGGCTCGACGGCGATACGCTGTATGGGCTCGGGACCGCCGACATGAAGGGCGCGTGCGCCGCGGCGATCGAGGCCGTGCTCGCGGTTGTCGAGTCGGGCGTCAAGCTCACACGCGGCCTGTGCGTCGCGCTCGTCGTCGGTGAAGAGGAGTACGGCGACGGGGCGCAGACTCTGAGGGCCCTTGTGCAGTCGCCGCTTACCGTCGTCGGCGAACCGACCGGTCTCCAGCCGTGCCTTGACCACTACGGTTACTATGAGTGCCGGCTCAGCGCGAAGGGCACGCAGGCGCACGCCGCGCTGCCGGAGTTTGGCGCGAACGCGATCCACGACATGCTCGCATGGTTGATGGAGATCCTTGATGTGGCGGGCGGACCCGACACGCCGCGCGGCATCGTTGTCAACCCGCGCGAGATCTCCGGCGGCGCGGGAGGCTTCGTCGTCGCCGATACGTGCGAGGCGCTCCTGGACGTGCATACGCCGCCATCCACCGGCCTGGAAGAGATCGAAGAGTTGATCGATCAGGCCCGCGAGCGCGCTCAGGCCAAGAACCGCGCGACCGATCTTCAGTACGAGGAACTCTTCTGGGCGCCCGGTTTTCCCGCCAATCACGACACACCACTCATTCGACCGGTCGTCGACGCGTTTCGCGTGCGCGGACTGGACTGGACCCCCGGGGTGTTCCGGTCGCACTCCGACGCGGCGCAGCTTCAGCGTGACGACGCGCTGACCTTGGTCTGCGGCCCCGGCCGCCTGGAGGTCGCGCACACCCGGCACGAACACATCGAGCTGGCGCAGGTCCGAGAGGCCGCTCGCCTCTACGCGGCGATGATCTTCGAAGCGTGTGTGCGTCCGTGACACGGTTTTTCGCGACGTTTCCGGCCGGCACGTACGATATCATCGCGCGCGATCTGAAGCGCTTCAAGATCAGCGAGCTCGTGATGCTCGAGCACGACGACAGTTCGCTCGTCTTCGACACCGCGCTCACCGACGAGCGGATCATCGAGGTGCGCTACTTCACGAACGCGTACCGGGTACTCGATCGCGTCAGCGATCTGGACCCGGCGAGTCTGACCGGTCGATTCTACCAGCTCACCTTCCTGAAGAACGGTCGACCCGAAACGCTCTCCGACGGCGAGCGCGAGTCGATCGAGCGCGATATCGGCTCGACCTTCCACCTGATCAAGGACGCGCATAAGTCGCGGAACAACTTCGTCGTGATCGAGCGCGAAAACGGCGCGCGGTTCCTTACGCTCCGGTTGTCACGAGCGAAGTTCAAGCGTGATGAGCTCGAGCCCGGCGAGCTACGCCCCGAACTCGCGCACGTCCTGTGCGTCGCCGCGCGACTGTCGGCGTCGCACACGGTGGTCGATCCGTTTGCCGGGCACGGCTCGATCGCGCTCGAAGCCGTCCGCGGGTTCGGGTGCCGGGCGGTCTACGCGAGCGACGTCGATCTTGATCCTGCGCGGAGGCAGCACGATCGGATCAGCTGGCAGGCCGCCGACGCGCGCTCGCTGACCTTCCTGGACGATGATTCGGTCGACCGCATCGTCACCGATCCGCCGTGGGGACAGTACCGTGACCAGGAGCACGCACCCGGGACGGGATCGCTACCGACGATGGCCGACCTCTACTCGCGCTTCGCCGCGGAGGCGCTGCGCGTGCTCCGACCCGACGGACTGCTGGTCGCGCTGACAGGCTTCGCCGGTGCCGCCGCCGCGTTCGAAACCGCGCAGGCCGCGATCCCGGCCAGTGGCGCCGATGCCGCGCGCATCGCGCTCCTAGAGCCGCTCGGCTGCTGGAACGTGCTGGTCTCCGGCCGCAGCGCGTCGATTCTGAAGTACCGGAAGCTGGTCAGGCGCGTCGC
>RECL01000293.1 GCA_007694025.1 Spirochaetaceae bacterium | reverse complement strand
GCGCTCCCGGTACAGACCAGGAGCGCGCCCCATTCGCTTGATCGTTCGCAGTACTACGGCGCGAACCGAACCGTGAGGTTGCGCGGGATCGGGTCGACCCCGCTAACCCGCGCCGTCACGTTCAGGATGTTGAGCGGGTAGTGGAGCACCACGACCTGCGAGAACGATCCGTCGGCGCCGACCGTGACCGGGACCCCGGTAACCTCGACCGTAGCCGCCGGGTCGGAGACCGTGCCGGTGATGGTGACCCTGTTCTGCGACACCGTCGACTCCGCCGCCGGGGAGGTGATGTCGAGTGTCAGCGCCCTGCTGAACGTGACCGTGCGGCTGGCCGCGACAAGCCCTTCGCCTTCGGCTCTGATCACGAAGCGGTTTGATCCGTACGCGAGCGGGACTTCCTGGCTCCACGCGCCGCCGTCACCGATCGCGACCGGGGCGTCGTTGATCGTCACGCGCGCGGCCGGGTTCGACACGACGCCGGTCAACGTCAGGCTGCCCTCCGTCAGCGCACCGCGAGCGGTCGGCGTAGTGACGTCGATTCGCAGCCGCTCCGCGGCCGGGGCCGACGGGTTCGACCCGCCGCAGCCGGCGAGCACAAGCAGCGCGACCATCGAAACGGTCATCAGCGCGACAGTCGAACGCTTCCATCTTGCTGTTCTGTTCATTGTTCCTCCACCACGCCCTGGTGCAGCGTGTTGAGCCCAGCATACCGCCGAGTTGTAAAGAACCTGCAAAGATCGCAAGCAAACTTCCGTGGCGGCGCCTCCACACGCAACGGCGTTCTGGTGTAGGCTGATCCGACGGACCCGGGCAGGAGGATCGTGACGACGTCCCGAACCAGACAGAAGCGTGTTCTTGTGGTCGACGACGACAGGCGAACGGTGGAGCTGGTCGCAGCCTATCTCAAGCGCGAGGGGTACGACGTCGATCGTGCGTTCGACGGACCCACCGCACTCGCGTCCGCACGCGACGCGCAACCCGACCTGATCGTACTCGACGTGATGCTCCCCGGAATCGACGGGGTCGAGCTGTGCCGCAGACTGCGTGGCGAGTCCGGCGTCGCGATCATCATGCTGACCGCGCGCACGACCGAGCGCGACAAGCTCGTCGGTCTCGACGCCGGCGCCGACGATTACATCGTCAAACCGTTCAGTCCCGGTGAGCTAACCGCGCGCGTACGCGCGGTACTGCGCAGGTTCCCGGATGTCACGCAGCCGCGTGGACCTCAGCGGGTCACCTTTGGCGATCTTGAGGTCGACTTTGGCCGTCAGACCGTCATCGTCGCCGGAGCGCCCGCTTCGCTGACGGCTACCGAGTTTCGGCTGCTTGCTGCGCTTGTGAGCGAACCCGGCCGGGTGTTCTCCCGCGGACTGCTCGTCGACCAGGTGTTCGGTTCAGACTACGACGGCGTCGACCGCGGGATCGACGTGCATATCGCGAACCTCCGTCGCAAGATCGAGCCCGACACCCGACGACCGCGCTACATCGTAACCGTGTTCGGTTCAGGGTACCGGTTCGACGGGGCCGCGTCGTGATCCGCGGCCTGGCAACCGTCCAGTCCAGAGTGTTTGCGGCTCTGATCGTGATCGTGCTCTTGACGCTCGGCGGCGTGTACCTGTTTCTCCGACGAGCCGTCGACACCGAACTCGACGCTCACGAACGGCGCGTCGAACACCTCGAGATGACGCGGATGGCGCACTGGATAACCGGCTACTACAACATCCACGATGGATGGGAAGGCCTGCAGCCCTACGTCGACGAAATGGCAGTCCTCTTCGGAAACAGGATCGTCGTCGTCGACTCCGGAGGCGAGGTCGTCGCCGACAGTCGGACCGATCCGTCTGACCCGGCCGTCGAACCGTCGTGGCCGAACCGTCCGTTGCGATACGACGACGACGATCCGGCGGTAGGTACGCTCTACGTCGGATCGGAGATGACGATCGGCGATGCGTTTCGTAGCCGGCTCAAGCGATCGATCCGGTCGTATCTGCTGGTCGCGATGGCCGTCGCGGTCGCCGCGGCGGCGTCGCTGTCCGCGGTCGCGTCGGGTCGGCTGGCCGCACCGGTCAAGGCGCTCGCTGACTCCGCGGCGCGGGCCGGAGCCGGTGATCTGTCGGTACGCATCGATCCTGGCGAGCGCGGCGAGTTGGGGAAGGTAGCAGCGGCGTTCAACACAATGATCGGGCAGCTAGATCGCGCGGCGACCATGCGTCGCCACCTGGTTGCCGACACCGCCCACGAGCTGCGCACGCCGCTGTCGAACATCCGGGGCTACGTCGAAGCGCTTCGCGACGGGGTCATGCCGGCCTCCGAATCGCTTCCGGTGATCGAAGAGGAGGTTTCGCTGCTTGTGCGCCTGGTCGACGACTTGCAGGACCTTGCGCTCGCGGAGTCGGGCGTGCTGCGCCTGCGACCCGAGCAGATCGATCCGGTCCGCGCGGTCGAGCGATCGATCGCTGCGGTGCGTCCCGCCGTCGACGATCGAACGGCTCGAGTGATAGAGCGCCTGACACCGTCTGCGCCGATCGTTGCGGATCCCGACCGGTTCCAGCAGATCATGCTGAACATCCTGAAAAACGCGATCACCGTGACGCCCGACGATGGTGCCATCACGGTCGAGCTCATCCCCGGTCCGACCAGCGTTACGATAGCCGTGCGCGACCAAGGGCCCGGGATTGCACCCGAAGAGCGTGAGCGGATCTTCAGCCGGTTCTATCGGGTCGATGGCTCGCGCTCGCGGGCGACCGGAGGTTCGGGACTGGGCCTGACGATCACGCGGCATCTCGTCGAGGCTCATGGCGCGACCATCTCGGTTTCTGGAAACGACGACGCGAACCTCGGGTCGGGTGCCTGCTTCACGATCGTGTGGCCACTCGATCGTAGCGGATGACCGACGGATACTACCGTGGGTCGTGGTGCTTCGGGACCGTGACGTCGAGCTGTTTGATGTGGAGGTCGTCGCGATCGACGACGGTGAAGGTCGCGCCCTGAAACTCGAGCGTGTCGCCGGCCTCCGGGATGCGTCCCAGGCGCGTCTGCACGAAGCCTCCAACCGTGTCGTACGGTCCGCGCGGCAGCGCCATGCCGGTTTCGTTACGGAAGTCCTCGATGTCGGCTACGCCGACGACCCGGTAGCCGCCGGCCGCCGATCGCTCGATATCAGGAGAGTGGTGCCGCCGCGCGACCGAAAAGCGGCCCAGTACCTCGCCGACGATCTCATCCGGTGTGACCATACCGGAGATCCGGCCGTATTCGTTGGCCAGGAACGCGACCGCGAGTCGATCGTGATTCAGCTCCAGCAGGAGTTCGGGGATTCGCTTCGTGTCGGGGTAGAACTTTGGCGGGTGCAGCAGCGCGTCGACCGACAGATCGGTGCTCGTCGCGATCTCCTCGATGTCGATGTACCCAACGATATTGTCCAGACGGTTTTCGTAGACCGGCACGAACCGTGCCTGCGCGGCGATCGCCCGCCGGGCGATCTCACCGATCTGCATCGCGCGCGGGCACGCGAGCGTCCGGTGGATCTGGATCATCACCTCTCGCGCGATCGTGTCCTGGAAGTCGAAGATGTCGTCGATGATCCGCTGGTCGGTCATCGACAGTCCCGCCTCCCGGCTACCGAGCCGGACGAGCAGCCGCAGCGACTGGCGCGTGCCGATGCCTTCTTTTGTTGATCGCAGCTGCCCTGTCACGAACAGCAGCGCCTTCACGACCGAGTTGAGAATCAGCGCGATCGGCGAAAAGATGAAATAGAACGCGACCAGGATCGGCGCGAGCCGAACCGCGATCGTGTTCGCGTGCTGCCGGAAGAACGATTTTGGGATGATCTCAGCGGCCAGCAGCCAGACGACGACCAGCACGGTACTCCCGGCCCACGGTGCCCAGCTTACTCCGCTCGTGCGCAGCAGGCTGCTCAGGAGCACCGTCGCCGTGACCACCGAAACGTTCGTTCCGATCAGTGTCGTCGACAGGAGCCGTTCGGGTCTCAGCAGCAGGAAGTCCGCTGCGCGTGCGTACAGCACGCCGCGCTCGCGAGCCGAATAGAGAGCGAACTGATTCGCCGAAATCAGTCCGGTCTCGAGCCCAGCGAAGAATGCGGCCGACCCCATGCAGATGAAGACCGCGGCGATCGTCGCCGGCACGCCGAGCATCATTCCCCCGCCGCCTTGCGCACCAGAATCCACGCGATCCGCCGCCCGGTCACGTGCTCGACCGTGAACCTCAACCCCGACACCGTGACCGATGCGCCTTCGTGCGGCAAGTCGCCGAGCAGGTCGATGACCATGCCGCCGACGCTGCGACTCTCCTGCGGCAGCTCGACGCCCAGAACGGCTTCCGCTTCACCAATCTCCAGCTGACCCGCGAGCCGCCACGTCGACTCGTCGACGACGTGGACGGTCTGTTCATCGCTCGCCGCGAAGTCGCCGAACAGGTAGGCCATCACCGCGGGGAAACTCACGAGCCCTTCGGTCCCGCCGTACTCATCAACTACGATCGCCATTTCGGTGTTGAGCTCCGACATTTCGTCCAGGAGCTCGCGCAGATCCTTGCTCGTCGGGACCGCGTGAATCGCGCGTTTGAGATCCGACAGCGGCCGGTCGGTAGTTCCGTCCAGCCGATGCGCTATGAGATCCGACCGGCGCATGTAGCCGATGATGTGGTCGACGTCGTCGCGGTAGAGCGCGACAAGCCGCGCCGCTGGCTGGTCCGCCCGCACCGCCTCATCAATATAGTGGCCGATCGTCATCGCAGCGTCCACCGGTGCGCTGTCGACGCGCGGCACCATCACGTCCGCCGCCGTCTTGTCGCGGAACCGGAAGAATCGCTCCAGGAGCCGCAACTCCGACGCACCGATCGTCTTGTTCTGGTACCCCATCCTGATCGCCGACAGGACCGCCTCTCCGCGGGCTTCGTCGTCGCGCGCGCGTCCCGGGTAGCGCGACACGACCGCGTGGCGGATCAGCCCGAGCGGGTACGTGAGCGGACGCAAAACCACGTACAGGTGACGCAGTATTCGGGCAGATACCCCGGCAAAGCGCAGCGAGTGTCGCATCGCAAGGTTCTTTGGCGTCATCTCACCGACGACCAGCAGGATCACCGTCATCGATACGATCGACAGCAGCTCCGCCGCCTGGACGAAGATGGCCGCGCCGATCGCTTCTGAGAGCGACGATGCGAAGATGTTGACGAACATGTTGCCGGTCAGGATCGTGACCAGAACCTCGTCGGGATGCGAGAACAGTCGTTCGACGAAGGCGCCCGTCGCTCCATGCGTACGACGTCGCAGCGCGTCCTTCTCCAGGCTGTTCAGCGAAAAAAACGCAGTCTCCGATCCGGAGAAGAACGAAGAGAGAACCAGAAGCACGCCCATCACGAGCGCCTGGAAGAGCAGAGATCCGCCGATCACTGCGGTCTCAATGCGGTGAGATGAATAGGTTGGGCCGGGTCCGGATCCTCGCCCTGATCTACGGGGCAGATCATCTTTCACAAGAAATAGCAGGTCGACCGAATCGTGTCAAACGGCTCGACCCCCGATCGACTGCCTTGTGGGAGTTTCTGGCCCGTTGTATGCTGAGAGGGATCCTCGCGTGCAGGATCCATATCATCTCAAGGAGCAATCATGAACATCAGCAAAACCCTGGGTTCCAGCTACCAGGTCGCAAAAAACAATCCGATGATCATCGCCCCGATGCTGGTCGCGAGCGTCTTCGGCGTCGTGTTCTCCTTGATTGTCGTCGGCTCTGCCGTTCCGACCATCGCGGGAATCGGAAGCGACCCGTCCACGATCACGAGCGAGCAGGCGATCGCCGGCATCGGCGCCGCGGTTGGTGGCGGGTTCCTCGTGATGATAATCAGCGGCTTCGTCGGGCTGATTGCGCACGGGATGACCGTTGCGATGGCGAACATGGCGCTCAACGGCGAAACTCCGACGCTCGCCACTGGTTGGGCCCGATTCATGACCCGTCTGGTGCCGGTCATCATCGCGTCGATCCTGATGGGGCTTATCATCGGGCTCGGTACGATTCTGCTGGTGCTTCCGGGAATCGTCGCCGCGTTCCTGCTGGTCTTCACGATCGTCGCCGTTGTCGTCGATGACCTCGGCGCGGGCCAGGCGCTGTCGCGCAGCCTGACGACGGTCACGCGCAACTTCGGCGCGACCTTCGTGTTCTTCCTGGTCGTACTGGGGCTGGCGATCATCGCGGCAATTGCGAGCGCGATCGTTGGAGCGATTCCGCTGCTGGGTGCGATCCTGACGATGATCGTCTCCGCCGCGTTCTCCGGATTCCTGACGATCTTCACGCTCGCGACGTACCGGGAACTGTCGGCCGACGCCGACGC
>RECL01000292.1 GCA_007694025.1 Spirochaetaceae bacterium | reverse complement strand
CGCGCGCCGTGGACGCAGAGATCCGCGGCGCGTGCGATGGCCGCCGCGTCGAGCGGGGAGCCGACGAGCGACCCGGCCGCGTCGACCGCGTCCCACGCGTTCGGCGCGACCCCACCGAGGACGATCCGCGCGCGGGTCACGGTCCCGTCCGCATCGCGATCCACTACCGCACTGACGCTCGCGAGCGCGAAGTCCCACGCGGACCGCTCGCGCGCTTTGAGGAAGAGTGACTCGGCGCTCGCGCTCGACTCCACGCTCACCCTCGTGATGACCTCGCCGTGTCTCAGGACGTGCTCGTTGTGCGGGTCGGTCCGCGGCCCGACGAAGAGCTCTCCGATCGGAAGGGTGCGCTCTGCTGCCCCGGGGCCTCTTACCGTGACCGTTGCGTCCAGAGCGACCAGCGCGGGCGCCAGGTCCGACGGGCAGACGATGTGGCACGGCCCGCCTCCCAGGATCGCGTGGTAGCGGTTGTCGCCGGCGACCGCGTGGCAGTGCGTACCGCCCTTGCGCAGGCAGAACGAGTCGGGGTCGCGGTAGTACCAGCATTGCGGCCGTTGCAGGATGTTGCCCGCGATCGTTCCCATCGCGCGCAGCTGCGGGGTCGCCACTTCGCGGGCGGCCTGAGCCAGGAGCGGAGCGTGGACTGCGATGGCCGGATCGCTCGCCAGCAGGTCGACCGGCGTAAGCGCGCCGATCTCCACGACGCCATTGCGTTCGGCGATGCCGGTGAGTCCGTCGATCCCCGAGAGGTTCACGACGAGCGACGGAGCACGGATGCCGCGTTTCATCTCGTGGACCAGGTCGACGCCGCCGGCCATTGCGATCGCTCCATCGTCGGCAAGGAGCGCAACCGCGGCGTCGATCGACGTCGGATGAGCATACCGGAACGGTTTCATCTTCCCTCCCGCGCGGCGATCGCCCGGAGCACGCGTTCGCGCGTCAGCGGCAGTTCGCGGATACGCACGCCGATCGCGTCCGACACCGCGTTGGCTATCGCCGCCGCGGTCGGGATGATCGGCGGTTCGCCCGCACCTTTCGCCCCGGTGTTGTTGGATGCCTCATCGGGCGGACCGATGAACAGCGACTGCACGTGCGGTACATCGGCGATCGTCGGTAGACGGTACTCCGACAGGTTCGCATTGACGAACCGACCGGTCGACCGGTCCATGATCCGCTCTTCCATCACCGCGAATCCGGTCGCCTGAAAGACACCGCCTTCGATCTGACTGCTCAGCGTCAACGGATTGATCACGCGTCCGAACTCGTGCGCGGCGATCACGCGGAGCACGCGGACCGCGCCGGTAACCGTGTCCACCTCCACCTCCACGAACTGCGCGCCGAACGTGTTCACGCTGACTTCCGACGGATTCGGGCCGCGTGCGCCCTTGCCGATCACCATGTAGTTACCGATCTTCCGCGCGACGTCCTCAATCGTCACGCATCGGTCCGGCGATGATGTACTTGAGATCACTCCGCCGGCGATCGACAGCTGTGCGGCGTCGGTGTCCAGCAGCGATCCGGCGATGTCCAGGATCTGCGCGCGCGCGTCGGCCGCGGCCGCGCGGACGGTCGGCCCGACCGACGGCACGGTGAGCGACCCGGCGCTCAACAGCGAGTACGGGCACGTGAGCGTGTCGCCGATCGTGACCCGTACGCGATCCATCGGCACGCCGAGTTCCTGCGCCGCGATCTGCGTCATCACCGTCTTCGTGCCGGTGCCCAGATCGTGCGTTCCGGTCAGCACATCAAAGGTCGCGTCGGGGTTCAGCCTTACGATCGCGTACGACGGCGGAGCCCCGCCACCGCCCCAGCCCTGCGTCGCCACTCCGACTCCGCGAACCATGGTACCGAGCTTCGGGGCCGGTTGGGTTGCGGCGGCCGGCTGCGTCGGTTCTGCGGCGCGCGCGGTGGGCGCGCGGCGTGCGTCCCAATCGATCGCGTCGGCCCCGGCTCGGTACGACTCGAGCAGGTGCTTCTGCGAGTACCGCATGCCGCGTGGCTGGTTCACGTCGGTGTAGTTTGCGATGCGAAGCGCGAGCGGATCCATCCCGAGCAGAGCGGCAAGCTCGTCGATCGCCGATTCGAGCGCGAAGGTGCCTTCGACGTAGCCGGGCGCCCGGAATGCGCACGCGGGTCCCGTGTTCGTGTAGACCGCTTCCTGGACCGTCTCGACATTGGCGCACGCGTAGTACTCACGAAACGGGCCGCACACCTGGAAGCCGCCGCTTCCGTACGCGCCCGGACTGGTAATCGAGTGTGCGCGGATGAACGCGAGCTTCCCGTCCCGCGTCGCGCCAAGCTCAACGTCGACGATCACCGGCGGTCGGTGACCCGCGGCCAGGAACTCCTCCTCGCGCGTCAGCATGATGCGCACGGGCCGGCCAGTGCGACGCGCGGCGAGCGCGGCGAGCACGGTGTGCTTGCCCAGATCGTTCTTGCTCCCGAACCCGCCGCCCATGTAGCGGCTGATGACACGAACCTTCGCGAGCGGCACGCCGAGCGTCGACGCGAGCGAGCTGCGAACGCCGAAGATGTTCTGCGTGCTGTCCCACACCGTCAGCTCATCCGACTCCCACCGGGCTGCGCTGCCGTGCGTCTCGAACGAAGCATGGATCGCTGACGGCGTGCGGTAGCGCGCCGTCAGCGTGACTTCGGCGGCGCGGCGCCCTGCGTTCATGTCGCCGCGGAGGTAGCGTTCCGGTTCGCGGGTACGGTTCTGCCCCGGGCTGCTGTCGGGGTGGATCTGCGGTGCGGTCGGCTCTGCCGCCGCCTCGATGTCGACGACGTGGTGGAGCACCTCGTAGTCGACGGTGATCGCGTCGATCGCGTCGATCGCGGCCTGCTCGGTCTCAGCGATGACGCACGCGACCTCATCCCCGTGATAGCGAACCGTCCGGTCGATCAGTGCGCTGTTGCCGTACCACGAGAAACCGCCGCACTCGTCCGCGGTCAGCACGTCAACGACACCGGGAAGCGATCGGACGTGGTCGGCGTCGATACGCCGAACGCGCGCATGCGGGTGTGGCGATCGCTTGATCGCGCCCCACAGCATGCCCGGTAGCCGCACGTCGTACGTGTACTCGGCCGATCCGGTCACGCGCGCGTGTCCGTCGACGCGTGGCATCGGGGTGCCGACGTGCGTCATCGGCGAATCGGCGGCCCAGACGGCAAGGTCGTCGTGTTCGACTACGACTTCCTCCTCGCGGATGTGGCCCTCGAACTCTATCTTCGTCTTGACGAGCTTCGCCATCTACACGCTCCCGTTCGACTGTGCGCGCGCAGCGCGCTCGACCGCGGCAATGATCTTCTGGTAGGCGCCGCACCGGCAGAGGTTGCCCGACATGCCTTCGATGATCTGTTGGCGGGTTGGTTCCGGGGTCCGGCCGATCAGGCTCTTCGCTGCCATGATCTGCCCGGGAGTGCAGAAGCCGCACTGATAGCCGTCCTCATCGATGAACGCCTGCTGGATCGGGTGAAGGCTCTCTCCGTGAGCGAGTCCTTCGATCGTCTGCACGGAGCGTTCGTCGCAGCTGACGGCGAGCGTCATGCACGCGTATACCGCGACGCCGTCAAGCAGCACCGTGCACGCGCCGCACGCGCCGCTGTCGCACACGCGCTTCGTGCCGGTCAGGTCGAGCTTCTGTCGCAACGCGTCCAGTAGCGTCGTCCGCGGCTCGACCCGCACCTCACGCCGACGACCGTTGACGATCAGCGTAACCGGCACCTCGCCGGGCCCGATGATTCCCGTCTCCTCGTGGTCCGCCATACTCCCTCCGCGACCCGTCCAGCATACCCGCCCTGACCGATATTGGCAAACTCCGGTGGTCAGGTATGGACGACATCACGGTCCCGATATTCGGTTGACACATTTCAATCCCGATGGTGTTGTAGGGGGGAGGCAATATGGATCCTAACAAACGAACCAGAATCTTAGCAACCGCGGGAATCGTCGTGGTCGCCGGTGCGCTCGTATTCGCCGGCTACACGATCGTCACGCGCTCGGTGTCGCGTATCGGCGTCTTCACGCGGCCGACCGGGGTGTCGACGCGGGTTGAGCGCTCGGAGGACGGTCCGATGCTTCCGGTCGTGATCGGCGACCTTGGCGAGTTCACCGCCGTCGCGGCGACCGGTGGCTGGAAGATCACGATCGCGCCCGGTGACTTCGCAGTCCAGGTCTTCGCGTCCGACCGCGCCGCCGATCAGGTTCGCGTGTCGCAGCGCGACGGAACGCTCAGCCTGGACCTTGCCCCCGGTACGATCTCTGTCTCCGACGGTCTGGAGGCCGAGATCACGGTGCCCGACCTCCGCCGCATCGATATCCGCGGCGGCGCGAACGTCCGGTTCGCGGGGTTCGATCTGGAATCGCTTGCGCTGCGGATCGATGGGGCGGCGTCGGTGGTCGCGACCAACGGTACGATCGGTTCGCTCGACCTGGTCGTCAACGGCGCGGCGAACGTCGATCTGTCCGACAGCCCGGTCGTCGACGCGCGCGTCGCACTCGACGGCGCGTCGAACCTGACGATCGCGATGGCCGGAGGCGAGCTCTCCGGATCTCTCCGCGGGGTCGGAAACGTCACGTACACCGGCGACGTGACCACGGAGTCGATCCGCGTCGAAGGCCTGGGCCGGGTCCGGCGGCGGTAGCCACCGACGCCGCCGGCTGCCGCCGCCGGCGGCCGACTCAGAACTCCGCGACCAGCCCGATTCGTAGGCTGATCCCGCCCAGGTTCGGTTCACGGAACGTCATCGTGTTGTTCGTGCCGTCGGTCCTGAACTCGAGCTTGTCCGCCGGGATGAACAGATACTCGAATCCCGCGGTGAGTGCGGCAAAACCGACCACGGGGACCACCAGTTCCGCCGATCCGCTCAGAACCGGAAACACGTCCTCTGCGCGGGTGTAGACGTGCGATCCGCTGGCCTGCTGCTCGATCACGAAACTCGTGATCGCAACCCCGCCGCTGAAGCCGACTCCGATCGTGGACGGGTAGTCGCTGCCGACCATCCTTGACAGCAGACCGGCGCGCGCGAGTACCATTTCGTTCCTCGACGTGTACGTAACACCGCCGGCCGTGAACGACACGTCCGACGCCAAGCGCGAAAACTCTGCGGTCAGCCCGACGTTCCGGTTCATGAACCACGCGGCCTCGACGAAGGGGCCGTGCACGTTTTTGAACCCTTCGTTCCCGGCTTCCACCTCGATCGGATCGCCGCCGGACTGCTCTCCGATCACGCCGGCGATCGCCGGATCGATGAACAGAAAACCTGCGTACCCCGAACGGATCCGAAACGAACCCGAGCCGGACAGAAGCCGACGCGGCGCTTCCGATCGCGCGACGGGATCGGCCGACGGCGCAACGGGATCGGCCGTCGGGTCTTCCCGGGGCGGCGCAGGCGCGGCGTCGGCAGTGTCGGGTTCGGTACGCGTTCCCGTCGATACGATTCGTCCCCGGTCGCCTCCGGTCTGGACCACGTCGAGCTTGTACTGCGGGTAGGAGTACCACCCTGCCGCGATCGCGATGCTCACGTAGATGGTCCCACCCGCGTCGTCGCGCCGCGCGGCCAGGTAGGCGGCCATCGAGTTGCTGCCGTTCGTGATCGGCGCCGAGGCCTGGAGGTTGCGGTTGTTGGCGAACCGCGTTCGGTCGTACACCTCCTTCAGAAACCCCCGTGGCGCGTCGCCCGGGCGGTAGGAGAGCAGGATCTCGAAGCCCTCGGCCTCCAGGAACGATCGGTACGTCGAGTAGACAGAGAACGTGGATGAGTCGTCGGGTGCGTTGTAGAGCGTCATCCAGACCTCGCCCTCGACCCGAACCGTCTCCTCCTCTCCAACTGTCAGGGTGTACTGCCCGAATCTGCTGACTTCCTGATGGAAGAGCCTCGCGCCGTCGAACCGGCCAATTATAGGATGATCGGCCGCTTCCGACGCAAACGCCGCAGAGACGGTCAAGCTAAGGGTTACGATGACGGTGACAAGAAATCTGCGAGTCATGGGACCTCCCTGAGTCTGGTCCCATGCTAAAGCAGCCACCGACCGGTCGCAACCGCCGAAGCGACGACCGGCGGCAGGTTTCTGTGGGTTCGATCGGTAATTCGGCTACCAGCATACGTCGCGGCGTGCGCTGGAGGTCAACCGGAAGAGTGTGTAGGCAGAAGCAGAGGGGAAACAGCCGTGCCCGAGAGAGGTCGACGCGAAGCGGCATCCTCTGGATCTCGTGGTCTTGACTTCAAGATAGGGCTGCCCGAGAGAGGACTTGAACCTCCACGTCCTTGCGAACACTAGAACCTGAATCTAGCGCGTCTACCAGTTCCGCCACTCGGGCAAGCATAGGGAAAGTAGCACCCGCACTACCCGTTGTCAAGAGCA
>RECL01000287.1 GCA_007694025.1 Spirochaetaceae bacterium | reverse complement strand
CCCGCCATCGGTTGCAGCGCCCCTATCGCGTTGACGAATACCACCGGGATCCCGAGTGAGCTCGCGTACAAGTCGGGAATCGAGAGCGTTTTTTCGATCGTAGCGGCTATGTCGGCTTCAGTCACGACGTTGGACGTCTTGTACGGCATCGGCGAGCCGTGCGGCATCAGCATCAAATCGACGTTGCTGTCGTGCATCGACTTGAGGAAGCTGCTGAAGTGATTGTCTGCGCAGATTCCGATACCAACGGTGCCAAGATCGGTGTGAATGACGTGCCGGCCGGCTCCGTAGCGGAAGCAGTACAACTCGGACTTGGATTTCCGTGCGCACCCGAGCAGTTCGCCGCCCGGGTCGGTCAGCGCGAAGCTGTTGAAGAAGTGCTTGCCTTCGATCTCCAGAAATCCCGCGCCCAGGTAGACCCCGAACCGTCTTGACGTTTCCCGTAGCCACGCGACGGTCGTGCCGGCGAGCGTTTCGCCGTACTGCCAGATGGTTGAGTTGGGTATGTAACCGCATGAGAAGAGTTCGGGCAGAACGACGATCTGCGCGCCCTGTGCCGTCGCCGCCTCGATCAGAGGAAGCGCGTGCGCGTGGTTCGCAGCGATCCGGCCCGGTTGCGACTCCAACTGGACGGCTGCAATCCGAACGGTGTGGATCGATTTTCCGGTGTTCTCCATTGTCTAACCTCATCACGCCAAACCACAACGATGAGCGCCACAGAATCTCTCATCGTTCGCAGGATCCTTCCGTCCCTTATACACAACGGGTTTCCTCTGTGTCCACGGAAACGAGACGGGTATTGACAAAGATTTCGGTCTCGGACACAACGCAGAGGTCTGCCACGCATACATCAGAAGTCATCCGGCCGTCATCGTTTTCTGCCAGGAGGTGCGTTCCATGGCCTTTCGTTCTGGGCGGCTGCGTCAGCCGTGCTGTGTTATCGCCACGATCGCTGTCGGTTTTGCAGCCCTCTCGGTTGTGGCGTGTTCGAGCTTCCCGGTCTCGGGCGCGGAGCGGATCTACGACTCTGCGCCGTTTTGGCCGGTGGCGTCCGGTCTGTCGGACCCCGGAGATGGCGGTCCGTACGCTGCGCGAAACTACCGTTACGCCGGTGCACACAACCCAAGACGCCCGGAGTATAGGGCCTCCTCCGTCATGGTCCAAACACCGACGGTCGACCTGACCGCGTTCTTCACGGATCGGCCGGTTCGGCTGCTCGACAACGTGATCCGGCCGGCGCAGTACAGCGACCGGATCGCCGAGCGCTACTGGGGATTCGACGCCTCCTCGATTCCGATGAATGCGACTGTCTGGTATCCCGACGGCTCGGGACCGTTTCCGGTGGTGGTCGCGGTGCACGGCAACCATGATCCGTACAAGAACTCGGAGTTCGGGTACGATTACCTGGGCGAACACCTTGCCTCGCACGGGATGATCTTCGCGAGTATCGACCAGAACTTCCTCAATGGAATTGCTGACGGCCGGGAGAACGACGCGCGCGCAGCCTTGTTGCTGTCCCACCTCCATGAACTGGTTCGGCAGGGACGCGACTCCTCTACGCCGCTGTACGGACTGGTCGATGAGAGCCGTCTTGGCCTCATGGGACACTCGCGCGGCGGAGAAGCCGCCGTCAACGCGGCCATCTTCAATGAGCTCGGGATCCTGCCGGATAACGCTGCCGTCCGCTTCACTCCCCGCCTCGCGATTCGCTCGGTAATCGCTCTGGCCCCGATCGAAGGGCAGTATCGCCCCGCGCAACGCGTGCTGATGGCCGAGCGCGCCGACTTCCTGTACCTGCACGGTTCGGCCGATGGAGACGTCGACGTCGATTTTGCTTCGCGGTTTCTCAACCGTCCAGGTCTGTCCGAGTACAACTTCCGGTCGGGATTCTGGGTCTACGGCGCGAATCACGCGTACTTCAACAGCGACTGGGTTGATGCTGTCAACGAGTTTCCCGTTCCGGCGGAGTTCCGCCTGACGCCGGAGGAACAAAAGCGATTGACCCGGGCCGTCGTGAACGCCTTTCTGAACGTCAGTTTCGATATCGAACCCCGCTACCGGGCGTTTCTTGAAGACTGGCGAATCGGGCGCGATTGGCTCCCGACCACCGTGTACACGACACGGTTCCGCGACGGTCGCGATATGCCGCTTGCCGACTACTCCGAGGACGCTGACCCCCGAACCGCGACAGCGCCGGGCTGGCAGATCAGCGCGCGGAACTTCTCTCTCTGGCGCGAAGGCAAGCTGCCCGGCATCGCGAACGGCTACTTCTTCGCGCCCGAGATCTCGGACCGGGACAAGCAGTTCCTGCACCAGGACAGCCACGTGGTCTTCCTGCGCGGACTGGAGACACAAGACGGCGAGTACCGCGTGAGCGGCCCCGCGGTACCGGCCGCCGGCGTACGATTCGACATCGGTGCGCATCCGCTCAACACGGCGAGTCCGTACACGGCCGAGCTCCTGCTGGATGCTGAGATCGTCGTCGAAATCGAGAGCGGCGAGACGCGTTCGTACCGGCTTGCGGAGATCGGCAGTTTGACGCCGACTCCGGCGACGTTTCACCTTTTGCGCTGGTCCAGCCGGTACTACGCCCCGCAAACCGTGCAGGTCAGGTTCCCAGAGCAAGTGAACCTGACCGGACTGACGTTTCGTTTTCCGGCACGGTCCGATCTGGAGTGGCATGTCGATCGAATCGTCGTCATACCCGAAGGAGCAAGCCGATGAACCACCGACAAACGACAGGTCGCCGGTTGCCGATCGTGTTTGCGGCCGCGCTCAGTCTTCTTTCGGCAGGGAGTCTACACGCGCAGCAGTGGCAACTCGTGCCGGAGGTTTCGTTCTCGACCTTCTCGATCGGCTGGCCGTTGGCCGATACCGTACTCACCGGTATCGACGTGTTGCAGGCTAGAAACGGTGCCTACCTTCAGCTCGGCTACGGAGTCAGTCTGCAACGTGACTATTACCTGCTCATTCCGGAACGCGAGAGCGCGGTGCACCTCTTCGGCGGCTACGAACAACTCGGCGTAACCGATTCGGACGGGGAGAGCCTTCAACTCAGACGGGCGTATGCACGGTTCGGTCTGGATCAGATACTGCTGGGGGACAGGAACCGCGCCAATCGGTACGTGATGCTGTCGCTCTCCAACACTTCGCGTTGGGTCATCCCGCAGACCGAGCCGGCCGAAGCCGGTGATTCGGGTTCATTCTTCACTCACGCACCGCATCTACAGCTGGCCTTCAGGTTGGCCGAGAAGCCCGATTTCTGGCAGGTCCTTGGACTGTCCGGGAGCATTGGCTCCAGCCTGGAGAGCGGTCACACGAGTGCCGCGGCACCGTGGGCCTTTCTGGTGGGGCGCGCGGAACTAGGTTTTTCGCTACCGCTGTTCAGTCACTGGCTGTACCTTGAGACGCACGCCCGTGCCCGTACATTCCTGGCCGATCTCAACCCGGGCGCAGAATACCCGGTATGGTACTTCCCCGATGACCACACCCGGGCATCGGCGACAGGCAGTGTGGATCTGAAGAGCCGAGTTCTCAGGACCAACCCGATGATACCCCTTGGGGTTGAGCTCGGAGCGGGCGTCGGGGGGCATCTCGAGGCCGCCGGTCTGAGAGACCTCGATCCCGGCACGGTCGAACCGGTGGCCCGGTTCTTCGTGGACCTGGCGGTCGATTCTACCCCGATGTTCGCGTTCCGCCTCCGGAGCGGGATCACCTGGCACGTGCCGACCGGAGCAATCGGGTTCCTGTTCGCGGTTCAGTGATTCGGCTGCCGGTAGAAGACAACCACAGTACCCCTGCCTATCCCGTCCCCAGTGCGCGAGCCTTTCTGAACAGGTGCCACGTGATCGCGCCGCACGAGACAAAGCCGGCTGCGGCCGCCGCGATCACTTGAGCACTCCCCTGCGCCGAGAGCCGCATGAGGCTTCCCCAGGCGGTCGGGAACACGCCGGCAAGCCAGGCCCAGCGTCCTGGAAGCGCACCGATTAGAATTGGCGGAAGCGTACAGACATTGAGAACCTTCGCCAGGGCGAGTCCCTGAACCTTGTTCTTCGCGAGCACGCCCATTCCCAGAAAGGTAACGGGTAGAATGAACGCGTCGACGACCAGGGACGCCGCGAAGACAACCGGATCGCCGTGAACCAGGTTCCCTGCGGCGATCATCGGGCCAATCGAGATCAGGTAGATCACGAAGAGCGTCCGGCAGCGCCTCAGGATGAACCAGCCGGGCCGCCCGGGCAATGTGTGGAGGAATGGCAGGACGCCCTCGTCCTTCTCGTCGAGGATGAGAAATGCACCGAGCATGCCGTACATGACACCGGTCAAAACGAGCACGAACGACCGTACATTGTCCATCCACGCGAGGAGTGCCTCAACAGCAGTTCCGGGAGTACCGGTCGCGAAGGGGCCACCCGGGCCGAGCAGCCACGGCAGTCCGCGCCCCAACACTCCGGCGGCCAGAAACGGTGCGAAGACCACGATCACGGTCATGGGGTCTCGGACCAGCAGTCGAACGTCGGCAGAGAGCGCAGGGAGTCGCCGTCGTCGAGGTATCGCCCGCACGGCTCGCACTCGGCGCGGTCCGCGACCCGCGCCGAGTCGGACGAATGCGGAGGCGGCGAGCCGGTACGCGACGACGTTCCAGACACCGAGCGCCAGGACCGCCGCGACGAGCTCGAACGCACTTCGCGGCTGCTCAAAGACCGATGTGATCAGAACGAGTGCTCCCCACACCGGTGACACAACGCCGATCGGCCCGACGGTGAGGCCGAAGATCTCGACCAGCGGGAACATGAGCGGCATCATGATGACTGTCGAGTAGATGAAGTAGTCGATCACGCGCGGGAACCATGACGCCATCACGATTCCAAGGCTCAGGTAGACCGGAACGGTGAGAACCAGCCCGACTGCCAACCGGAGAAGCCCGGCAGCGTCAAAAGCCACAAAGCCGAGAAGTGCTGACAGGGCAGTCAGCACGCCGACGACGAGGACAGCCAGAGCGAGGATCGCCGACGCCTTCGCTCGCCAGTATGCCGCGAAGCCACGGCTGTTCGTCAGGATGATCGACAGCACGCCTTGGTCGCGTTCCAACAGGACGAGTCCGCCGGCAAAGAAGAACCCCATGAAGCTCGGGTCGAGCAGGACGATGAGCCCAAAGGTGGCCTGCCGGTACGCTTGAGGAACCAGGGCAAGGAGAGCGAAGAAGAAGGCCGTCATCGCGCCGTAGGCTGCGTAGAGCCCGGCCCGGGACTGAACCGACACCTCGATCCAGAAGAGTCGCCAGGCGGTTGAGACGAAGCCGGGGGAGCTCACGTCGGCCCCTTTGACAGAGACCGTCCGGTGAGCGCCAGAAACACCTGTTCCAGAGTAACTTCCCGGTTGACGATCCGGGTGATTCTCTCAAACCCTTCGATCGGCCGGCACAGCAGTTCGTCGTAGGCGTAGTCGGCTTCAACGGGCTGACCGTCAGGTGAGATCCCGGCGACCGTGACCCCGGATCGCCCGTGTCGTTGCTTCAGAGTCGCCGGGCTGTCCTCGGCAACCAGCCTTCCGTCCACTAGGAACCCCACCGTATCGCATAACTCATCAGCAAGCTCCATCGAATGGGTCGTCAGGAACACTGCGGCTCCGGTGTTCCTGATCTCCAGGATCCAGTCCTTGACGCGTCGGGCCCACAGGGGATCCAGGCCCGACGTCGGTTCATCAAGAAAGAGCAGCGCGGGTCCGTGCAGGATGGCCCGGATGAACGCCAGGCGCATCCGCATTCCCTTCGAGTACGTCTCCACTCGTGCATCGATCGCATTCTCGATCCCGAGCCGTCGAGCCGCCTCCTCAATGGTCAGGCCCGTTCGCCCGGAAGGAACCGGCGTATCGAGCTCCGGCGTCGATAGGCCCTGCGCGTCGCGATGGGCCGACTGGCGTATCGCCAATGCGAACTCCAGGTTTTCGCGTCCGGTGAGCCTGGTGTAGAGATTCGGCGTCTCGAAGCCAATTCCCATGAGCGTGTACACAGCAGGACTCCAATCACGGATCTCGGTTCCCGCTATCCGAACCGACCCGGAGTACTCGGTGAGCAACCGGTAGAGAATCTTCTGAGTCGTCGACTTCCCGGCCCCGCTCGGACCAAGAAAGCCGTAGATGCTTCCGGGTCGAACGGCGAAGGTCAGGTCAACAAGCGTCGGACCTTCGGCGCCGGGGTAGGTGAAACCCAACGCGTTGACTTCTACTGCAGGCTCATTACTCATCCCTTACCTCGTCCGATCAGGTTGCGTCCGAAAGCGACCTCACCATATCAGAAGCACCGAACCATGACAGCTGATCGTAGTCCAGCCTCCCGAACGGGAGGGTCCCCGCTGCTTCGGAAAACACCCCGTACGGG
>RECL01000285.1 GCA_007694025.1 Spirochaetaceae bacterium | reverse complement strand
GCTTCGAGCTGCCGGGCGAGCTCATCGTGCAACCGGTCGAGCAGCGCGTCGTTCCCGGCGCCGGGGTAGATCGGCCGCAGCTGCCGCGGATCGTCGGCCAGGTCCCACGCCGCACGGGTAGCGTGAGGCGGGAACGCGTGGCGTACCTGCGCCGGATCGTAGAAGTAGCGCTCCGACTGTTCGCGCTGATCGAGGACCACGTAGACGTGAGTCGGCGTCCGGATGCCGCGCCAGTAGCGGCCGCTCTCGTCGGGAAAGGGGTGCTTCGACAGTTCGGGGGGTGGCGCTCCGGTGTTGAACGCCAGGAGCTGCGTCTGCGACTCGGCCTCCTCATTGTCGCGCCAGTGCGCCGACAGGTCGCGCCCGTGGCGGCCCGGCTCGACCGCGATGCCGGCGAGCGAGGTGATGGTGGGCATCAGGTCGACCAGGCCGAAGAGCGTCTCATCCCGGCGCCCCGCCGGAATCCGGCCCGGCCGGCGCGCGATGCACGGGATACCGATCGACTCCTCGTACCAGATGTCCTTCATCCATCGTCCCTGGATCCCGAGCATCTCGCCATGGTCGGCGGTGAACACGACGATCGTCTGTTCACAGAGCCCCTGGTCGTCGAGCTCCGCGATGAGCCTGCCGAACGCGCGATCGACGGCGGTCACGCAGCCGAAGTACCCCGGCGCGGCACGGAGGTAGTCCTCGGCGGTCGCGGCCGGATGGAACTTCGGGAGGTTCGGGTCGCGGTAGATCGCCTCGTCGGCCTCAGGCGCGGCGTACTGGTGCTTCGGCCCGCCCTTGACGTAGTGTGAGCCGCCGGTCTGGTTGTGCGGAGGCCCGAAGTTCAGGTACATCAGGAAGGGCCTGTCGGCGGGTCGCTCGCCATGCTCGTTGCGCAGATAGGTGATCGCAACATCGGTCTCGTGATCGACCTGCCAGCCGTCCGGCAGCTCGTGGACCCTCCCTTCGGTGTCGTTGTAGACGCGCTTCCAGTGGTCGTGGGAACAGCCGTTCGAGTACCAGAACCGGAAGCCGAGCCGCCGCGGGCCCGGCGGGGTGAGCTGGGTGAACGCGTTGCCGTAGTCACCCTCCTCGAAGTCGTCGACGTGCCACTTCCCGATGAGCGCGGTGTCGTAGCCCGCGCGGTTCGCGGCCTTCGCGATCGCTTCTCCTCGACCGGCAGGCGCTGCCAGTTGAAGAGCATGTTCGCCCGCGGCGGGTTGCCGGTGAGCGTACCGGGCTGCTTGCCGGTCAGGAAGCACGCGCGTGCCGGCGTGCACAACGGGCTGTTGGTCACCACCTGCGTGAAGGCGGTGCCTTCGCGCGCGAAGCGGTCCAGGTGGGGCGTGAAGACCGGGTCGCGCTGCATGAACCCGACCGCGTCCCGACGCTGATTGTCGGTCATGACGACGATGATATTGGGGTGCGCCATGGCTGTGCTCCTTTGTCCGTCGGTACGATGGTGTGCGCCTACGGCCGGTCCGTCGTCCCCCACGGATCGACCCATGCGTTCCTGACCGGATCGTTCGCCTCCCGGTAGTGCGAGAGGCCCGCTCGCTCCAGGTAGGTGCGACCCTCCTCGAACCGGTCGCCCATGGCGCCGAGACGGGCGGCGAGCCTGGTGTCGAGGTTGGCCTGGAGCTCCGCGTGGCGGGGGTCGCCGACGAGGTTCCGCATCTGGTACGGGTCGGCCTGGTTGTCGTAGAGCAGCCAGGGACCGCTTCGGGTACGAACGTAGGTGTGCCGCGCGGTTCGAAGACCGCGGTACGCCTCCATGCCGGTGAGGCGCAGCTCGTGGAACTCGGCCGCCATGATGAGGAGGGCTGCCTCATCTCCTGTGGGTGTGGCCTCCCCGCGGATCAGCGGCGACCAGTCGCGGCCCTCGATCCGGTCTGGAACCGGCAGGCCCGCGAGGCCCAGGAGCGTCGGGAGGTGGTCGGGGGTGTCGATCGGGACGGAGATCTCACTCCCGGCGCGGCCTTGGAGCGCGGGCCACCGGAGCAGAAACGGCACGCGGATCGACTCGTCCCAGGGGAAGAGCTTGGTCCGCAAGCCCTGCGACTGGCGCATATCGCCGTGGTCGCTCGTGACGACGACGATCGTATCGTCGGCGACGCCCGACTCGTCTATCGCGTCCAGCACGGTCCTGAGCGCGTCGTCTATCGCCGCGATGTGCGCGTAGTAGCCGCGAAGCTCGGTCTGCGCCAGCTCGCGCAGTTCCTCCGGCACGTTCGGGCGGAGCTCGATGGGGCGACTCTCGTACCGGGCGCGGTACTCTTCCGGGGCCGTGTGGAGCGGGAAGTGCGGGGGACCCCACGAGAGCATCAGCAGGAACGGAGCGCCTGCGCGCGAGCGGTCGCGGATGAACCGCGCCGCTTCGTTCGACTGCGCGAACGCGTCGTAGCCGTCCCACCGTCGCGGTGTGGGGTCGTCGTTGTGGAAGTACCACGAGTCGTTGTAGTCGTGCGTGCACTCGAAGCCCTTCCACTCGTCGAAGCCGAGCTGGTAGTCGCGCGGGACGTACGCCTTGCGCCGGCCGTACGCGCCGTCGGGACTTCCGTAGAGGTGCCACTTGCCGACGTAGCCGGTAGAGTAGCCGTGGCCGGCGAACAGCCGCGCGATCGACGGGATCTGGGGGTCGAGCTCGACGTCGTTGATAAAGACCCCGTGCGACAGCGGGTAGAGCCCGGTCATGATGCTCGCGCGTGCCGGGCAACAGACTGGACAACCGGAGACCGCGTTCGTAAAGGAGACGCTCTCGGCCGCGAACGAGTCGAGCACCGGCGTCTCGCAGTTCGGGTCCCCGGCGTACCCCGTAGCCTGGCCGCGCCACTCGTCGGCGAAGATGTAGACGATGTTTGGATGCGGTGTACTCATGGAGACCTCCTGCTCACGACGAACGCCGTCGAGTCATTCGCTCAATCCATCACCAGGCCACCGTTCACGTCGACGATCTCGCCCGTTACGTAGCGGGCATCGCCTGACGCCAGGAAACAGACCGCGTGGGCTACCTCGGCCGCGGTGGCGTAGCGACCGAGGGGGATTCTGGCAGCGAACTCGCGATTCAGCGCATCACCCCAGGCGTCGGTCATTGGGGTCTCGGTCGGTCCCGGGCATACGCAGTTGGCCGTGATGCCGTACGGTGCGCCGTACAGGGCGAGCGACTTGGTCAGACAGATGATGCCTGCCTTGGACGCCGAATAGTGCGGGCCCACGGCCACGCCGCCGATCTTGGCGGAGGCGGAGGAGATCGTGATGATCGTACCCGACCGACGCGGGACCATGTGCGTCAGGACGTGCTGGCTCAGGAAGAACACCGAGCGCAGGTTCACCGAGAAGATCGTGTCCCACTCCTGTTCGGTGACATCGGGAACACGGGTGAGGCTGGCAACGCCGATGCAGTTGACCAGCACGTCGATGCCTCCGAACCGATCGACCGCGGCACCGACCGCTCGGCCGATCTCAGCGGAATTTGTCAAGTCTGCCTGGACGAAGAGCGCACGACTTCTTCCCCCGAGTTGATCGACCAGATCGTCGCTGCCAGTCGCGCTTCGATCGACCGCAACAACACGCCCGCCCTCACGCGCGAGGCGCTCTGCGCACGCGCGCCCGATTCCTCCGGCGGCTCCGCTGATCAGACAGACAGGGTTCTCAATCGCCATACATCAACCCCCATGAACCCGAACGGGCGTCATCCGTGATGCGTTTCGCAGAACGGCCATCCGTGGGGAATCGGCTCCACTCAGTTCGAGCGCACGAGCAAAGGCGCGCTGCGGTGTCGCGGCCCACTCGAACCCTACCGACTCGACCTCGGTGCGGGGTAATCCTTCGCTGACGATGATGAGTCGCGCCTTCTCAAACGCTACTTCACTCACCTGGTGCATGTGCACGCCAACCACGCTGTGGCGGATTGCCTTCTCCTCCACGAGTCTTCTGATCTCCACGGTCCCCCGATACCCGAACCGCAGGATATCGTCGCGGTGTGTCCGGCTCCATCCCTCAGGACACGGCGTTACAAGGACGATCGCCCCGCCGGCGCGAACGAAGTGCCCCGCCGTGTCGAGAGCCTTGTTGGCCTGCCAGAACTCGATGTCGAAGGGGTGACTGTCCGCTACGACGACGTCGTACTCGCGGTCGTAGTCGACGGCGAAGCGACCGGCGGCGATGCGGCACCCTTCCCGGTGAGCGGCCGTCATGTCGCCGGCTACTGCCGCGACGACCCGCCCGTCGGCGTCGAGCACCACGTTGACGATGAACCCGAGTCCGGCCTTGCGCGCGAGCGCGTCGATGGAGGTGCGCACCGGATTGTCAGGTCTCCCCACCACTTCGTCGCGGCGGAGAAAGACCCTGGCCCAGTGCATCCGGTTGACGGTTTCCGGACCCGCAAGCCCGGGAACGATGATCTTGCCTCCACCGGTGTAGCCGCAGATGTCGATGGGCATGATCGATCCGATCCCGATGACCAGATCGGAGTCGATTACCTTCCGGTTGATCCACACCGGAACGCCCTGGTCGGTATCGCCCACGTAGACGAGCGCCTCCGGATTGTCCCACTCATGGTTGAGACACGCGTAGCGGTCGACCACGCTTCTCCCGAGTTTCTCCGCCATTTCGTCCCGAGTCATGGGGCGATGGGTTCCGAGCGCCGCCATGAACGTGATCTGGTGGGCGTGCACGCCGGCGGCTTGGAGCTCGGACAGGACCGACTCTATGAACTGCGCAACCGGCGTGGGTCTGGAGACGTCATCGAAAACGACAAGGACCGATCGCTTCCCACGCGCGAGCTCTGCGAGCGGTTCGGTACCGATCGGCGAGCGAAGCGCGTTGGTGACGATCGCGGACGGGTCGATCTGCTCCACAGAGGCCGACGTCGCGTTTTCGGGTCCGGGTGACGCGTCGGGCAGATCGAAGAAGTCCGCGGCCACGCTTCCGTCCAGCTCAAGCGGTTCTACGCTGGTATAGGGGAACCGAACAGTCATCCGGACTCCCCGCCGGAGAGATTCACAAAAAACTAGTAGCATATTATAATGAGTTGTGCAAGACGGCCGCGTCCGCGGTGCGTCCGCGGGAGGTAGAACACGTCGGATCATCAACTGCGCCGCATCGGGAACAGCGACCGTGTCAGTGAGATACTCCTGGCGCTTCATGAGTACATCGTTGAGGGGCGGCTGGATGACGGCACGGAACTGCCGGCCGAACATGAGCTCACGCAGTCGCTCGGCGTCAGTCGATTCAGCCTGCGCGAGGCGCTCCGCGTCGCGCAGGCTCAGGGGCTTATCGAGATCAGCCAGGGGCGCAGGCCGCGTGTCGCGGCGCCTACCGCCGACGCCGCGGCGGGGCTGATCGAGCTCACGTTGCGCCGCTCTCGCAGGACGCTCCTGGACCTTGCCGAGGGGCGGATCGTGCTCGAGACTCATATCGCGCGGCAGGCGGCGCTGAAGGCGACGGAACAGAGTATGGCCGCCATGCAGGCGACGGTCGACGCCGTCAAGGCTCATCCCGGTGATCCCGACCGATGCGTTGATGCCGATATCGAGTTTCACCGACTGCTGGTCGAGGCGGCGGGAAACCTCGTGTTCGAGATCATGCTCGCGCCTCTGGCCCGGTCGCTGCGCGACGCGCGTCGGGAGACGATCCGGCGGGGGGTGCGCCCGGTCCTGGACGGACACTCCGCCGTCCTCCGCGCGGTGCGCGCGCGCGACGGCGATGCCGCCGAACGGGCGATGCGCGAACATCTGGAGCTTGCGCGCTCGCATCTGACCGGAGCTGCCGAAACGATGAGCAGTTGATCGGTGATGTGCACCGACATCGAGTACGCATGTTCGGTTGTGCCTGTACCAGTGCCGATCAGCACGCGTCGGAAGGTTCCGAGTGGGAGGGCAAATAGAAAATGCTGGACAACAACAAGAAGTTGGAGAGCGTGGGTCATCGTGGTTACGAGCACACCTCGCAAACGGGCTACCAATACCGTTCCAGAACGCTCCATCATGGGAACTGGAGACCCAGATCTCAAGCAGGCCCAACTGTTACGCCCTCAAACACCCAGTTCAACGCATTCGAGTTCTGTTTTGGCGATCGGTGCATTCGCTTTGTTACCACCGCTCGATTATTGACCCACTTCGCCGTAGCGAATTCAGCTGATACCGCGATGCTCTATTCGGCAATTCGTGGTTCTGCCGACGGTTTTTATCCGTCGCAGAACTGTACTCGTCTCGCGTCAAAAGGCGATTCAAACAAGCGGATCACGTCGCCAGAGTCCGGGGAGACCGGCTCTTGCTGGGAATCGGAGTTCCTGCACCACAACTCAGTCGGAGACGCAACACGCCCAAGTGCCGACGGCGGCGTGACAGCCCGACGTTTCGGATTCGGGGTCGGAGGTCTGCAGTGCGAAT
>RECL01000154.1 GCA_007694025.1 Spirochaetaceae bacterium | reverse complement strand
CCCAGTACGCAAAACGGGATATGAGCTACGCTGACCTGCAGGGTCGATGACACTTCTGAGGGTTACCGCTTCAGGCCGAGTTGGTGGTAGCAGTGACACGAGGCGGCTTCCAGCCCCCGTCGGTTCAGTATCCTGAGATTACCGCGGTGGTAGCTTATCAACCGTCGACTCTGGAGGCCCCCGGCTCCCTGCGAGATCGACTCACGCCGTACCCCAAGAACGCCGGCCAGCGACTCCTGCGTGACATAGAAGCGGTCCGACCGTACGCGGGCGCTGGTCATCAGCAATCGAGACGCGACGCGCTGCTCGATCAGATGGAACGTGCTGCACACGGCCGTCTGCCGGGCAGCGGTCAGTTCTGCGTAGATGTACAGGTCGATTTCGCGCCGAAGCGTCGGGCTCTGCCGAAGCAACTCCGTGAACCGCACCTGCGGAACGCGGAACGCGGTGCCGCCTACGTGCACTCGAGCACGAAGCGACGAGACGTTTACCCCCAGAGCGAGCGAGGTCCCGACCATTCCCTCAAACCCAACGAGCCCGACTTCCACCGTTCGGCGACCCTTCGGCGTCGCCAGCAGACTGACGACGCAATCGATCGGGAAGTAGACGAACCTGATCGGCTCTCCGGGCTCGAGCAGCACCGCGTCCGAGGCGAGCGTGACCGGCTCGAGCGAAGGCGTCAATTGCTGATACTCTGCTAGAGTCAACGCGGCGAGCAGATCGTTCGCAACCCTTCCATGAGCCGACTCGTGCGTCGCCTCGTGCTGCGTCGCCTCCTGGGCTCCTGGAAACAGGATGACCTTGTTGTGCGAGTAGTCGATGATCGCGTCTATCTCGCCCGCCTCGATTGCCTGCTGCTCCGGCCCCCCCGTGACCAGACGCAGCAGCGCGCTGCGTAGCCGCTCATCCTGTGGTTCCGCTTGGGCGAGTTCGGGTGCACGCGGTGTTGAACGGTCACTCATCGTGTCTGACTCCCTGTTCCGATTGCCAGGAGTACCCTGGACTTGTCGCTGAGGTTGCCAACGACCTGAGCCGTCGGCAGAGGATAGAGTTTGCAGAGCGTCGGCGTAACAAGAACACCAGCGGCCATCGCGCGCTGCGGATGTTCCAGAACGTCGATGATTTCCAGGTCGTAGGCCCCGTTCAGATGTTCCCGGCAGATTGCCTCAAGATTGGCGACGGCCTGCGCCGAATTGGGGGCGTTTCCCGCGACGTAGAGGCGCAGAACCATCACTGTTGCGGACCGGTCGATCGCCTGTCTGGGTTCGCCGCTCCTGGAGTTCACCGTGGCTTCTTCTTCCCGGCGCCTCTTGGTGGCTTGTCGGCCGGACTCTCGCGCTTGGTTCGTAACTCACCTTCCCTGGACAGAGAAGACTCTCCGCGCGTCGCGTCCTCGTTTGATGAGATCGTCAGTTCCGCCTGTTGGCGCTCCAGATCCAGCTGAAGGATCCTGATCTGGGCCTCGGTCCGCGCGACCGCGTGGCTCAACGCACGTTGCTTATGCTCCGACTCGATGAGCTGCCGTGATCTGGAATCGGCAACGTCGGCTTCCTTCTCCCAGCGCCGCGTACCCATCAGCACCGTCCCGCCCGCTGCGTAGACATCGGTGAGCGACGGGCCGGTATCGCGCAGGACCAGTTCGCGTACCTGGTTGGAGTGCGCCGTTCCGCGCGACTTGACGATCGTGAGCGCACGGTTGCGCTCGCCGCTCGATACCAGGTAGGCCAGATGGATCCATGTATCGGCGATCGTCGAAATCTGCATGTTCGTGGACTCCGTTACCGGATCATCAGCCTCACTCAGCGCGGTCGCCAGCAGCGTGATCCCGGAGTCCTTGACCGCGTGGACGAACCGGCTGGCTACCGACCGCGCGGTTACCGGGCTTCCGGAACGGGCGATCGCCGATAGCGGGTCGATCACTACGCACCGTGGATCGTGGTCATGGATCAGCGATTTGAGTCTGGAGAAGAGCTCTTCGGGGCTGGTGGCTTCGGTGCGCGCGGAGAACATGTGCAGCAGTCCGGAGTCGATGTGCGTCTTGAGTCGAATGCCCACCGACGCCAGGTTGCGCACGATCTGCCCCACACCTTCGTCATAGCTGACGAACAGCGCTCGTTCTCCGCGAGCGCAGGCCGCGTCCAGGAACTTGCCGGCCAGCGTGGTCTTGGCGGTGCCCGGCAGACCCGAGATCAGCGTGCTGCTGCCGCGATACACGCCGCCGCCGAGCAACGAGTCCAGGTCGTTAAAGCCCAGGCTGATCCGCTCGGTGGAGGCGCGCTCGGAGACTTCCTTCGTTTCGGCAACGGCTACTTCGATGCCGGAGGCTCCGAAGGTCACCGGAAACTCGGCAGCGGCGAAGCCTGAACCACGGTACTTCGTCATCTGGATGACCTGTGAAGTCACGCGATCTTCCTGGCGTCTGCCGAGTCGTACCACGCAATCGGCCATGAACTGCATGAAGCCATACTTCACTGGCTCGTGGGGACGGTCTTCGGTTTTGGCGGTAACGATGGCCGTCAGTCCGCTATCCGACAGCCAGTCACGGATGCGGTAAATCTCATCAACCTCCGCCGCCGGATTCCCGAGCCGAGTCAGCAGCACATCGATGCCGTCAAACACGATCCACTGTGCGTTGATCTCTTCCTTCTTCGCGGCCAGCATCGCCAGCATGCCGGCCAGATCGAAGTCACCCGCCTTGACTACCTCCGGCGACAGCCGGGCGTCAAGAAAGAAGATCTGTTTCCTGGAGAGCGAGTCCAGTCCCCAGTCGAAGCCGGCGCTATTGGCGATGATCTGGGGCGACCTCTCCTCGAATGCGACGAAGATGCCGGAGGCATGGTGATGGCGGGCTGCGTTTACAAGGCACTGTAGCGCAAAAACGGTCTTGCCGGCGCCCGGGCCACCGAACAGGAGCGTCGTGCGATTGCGCGGCAGTCCACCGTGGCTCAGTCTGTCGAACCCCTCGATTCCGGTGATCAGTTTGGTCAGAGGCTGAACGTTCGCGGTCTTGGCTCGCTTTGCGATATCAGCTCTCCTTTATGGCCCGCTTCTCCAATAATAGCGCTGGCGATCGGTTGCGACAACTTTCCGGCCGCGTGCTGCAGCACTCTGCCGCGCTTGACCGCGGTCGCCTCGCTGCTACAATGGGGTGGTAACCGGACAGATAAGGGGCGAGTATGAGCAAGATAGCGTGGATCGGGACCGGCATCATGGGGCGCAGCATGTGTCTCCACCTGCAGGACGGCGGACACAAAGCGGCCGTGTACAACCGTACAAAGGCCAAGGCGAACGATAATGTTGAGAAGGGCGCTCGGTGGTGCGACACGCCGGCGGAGGCGACGAAGGACGCAGAGTTCGTCTTCTCCATTGTCGGGTACCCGCGCGACGTGGAGGCGATCTATTTCGGCGACGACGGGATCCTGTCAACGCTCTCATCGGGATCCGTCGTGATCGATATGACGACGTCGGAGCCGACGCTCGCGGTACGGATCGCAGAGGCAGCGCAGGAGAAGGGGGCGTCCGCGCTCGACGCGCCGGTCTCTGGCGGTGACGTTGGCGCGCGCGAGGCCCGCCTTGCGATCATGGTCGGCGGTGAGAAGAAGACGTTCGACCGGGTGAAGCCGCTCTTTGACCTGATGGGGCAGAACATCCAGCTGATGGGACCCGCCGGCGCTGGCCAGCACACGAAGATGTGCAATCAGATCCTGATCGCGACCGGTATGATCGGCGTGGTCGAATCGCTCCTTTACGCGCAGAAGGCGGGCCTGAACCAGAGCGAGGTGATCGACGTCGTCGGCAAGGGAGCCGCCGGCTCGTGGTCTATCAACAATCTGGGACCCAGAATCGCGAAGGGCGACTTCGAACCGGGCTTCATGATCGAGCACTTCGTGAAGGACATGGGCGTCGCGCTCGCGGAGGCCAGGCGGATGAAGCTGTCGCTACCGGGGCTTGCCCTCGCGCATCAGTTCTACGTCGCCGCGATGGCGCAGGGCCTGGATAAGGGCGGCACGCAGGCGCTCTACCGCGTCCTTGCGAAGATGAACGGCGGCGAGTAGCCGCCGATCGCGCGGTCCGCGGCTATCGGGCCCGTAGCTTCGCGACGCTCTCCGCGGTCACGTCGTCCCAGCCGCCGTCGCGGTACCACTCGGCCATCGCGTCCAGGAGCGACCGATAGAGCGTCGCGAACTCCTTCGCCGCAGCCGGGTCCTTCTTCTGCCGCGCGTACAGCTCTGTGAACTGCGGGCGCTCGACCTTCCACGCTTCCTTCTTCGCTGTTATCGACGCAGGAGCTTCTACCCAGCGGACGACCTCGGTGAAGGAGCCGTCCCAGACCGAGATCACCGGGATGTGGTCGACCCCGTCGCGCTCGTAGCGCTCTTTGAGATCGGGATGCTCGGACCCGCGCAGGATCCGAAGCTCGATCCCGAGCTCGGCAAAGAAACGGGCCAGAATCGGTAGCGTACATGCAGAGTCGCCGCACCAGTCCTCGGTCATGATCGTCGCGCGTAGCGGCGTGCTCATCGACTCCGTCAGCGAGCGGAAATCGGCCACGTGCGAATCGTTCGGTTCGGGTTCGTTCATCAGACCGCGCACGAACGACCGGTAGTTACTGATCGTACGGACGTACTCGTCGACTTCGATGCCGGACTGAAACAGGTTCTGGTTCATGCAATGAAGCTACGACCGCCCGACGCAATAGGGAAGCCCGGGCTACATCGGAATGCGGTGCAGCGCTCCCATCCTGCGATAGAGGTGGCTTGCCAGCCACTGATCGGGGTTTATGTAGCGGTGGCTGCGCATCCGCATCGGTGAGTTCACGACGATGCCGCCGGGCCCCAGATGCGTCTCGGGATCACGGAGGTTCATCCGGTCCACGACGACACCCTGCGTGTAGTGGTGGTGCAGGTACTCGATCTGACCGTTCGCGTCGACGCTGATGACCATCCCGACGTGCGTCAGATCGTCGTTCCACCGCTTGTCGCCCGCCCGGTCGTACGTGTTATCCCAGAAGATCAGGTCCCCGGGCGCCGGATAGACCGTGTCGTAGAGCAGGTCGTAGTCGCGCGCGATCGCGTAGAGCCGCGCGACTCCGTTTCCGGTGTATCGCGGGAAGAGGTCCACCACGTTGAGACCGGCCATCGCGTAGATCGCCAGAATCGTACCGGTGCAGTCGTACGAGTATCGGTAACCGTTCACGACGAAGCTCTGAGTCCGCAGGATATCTTCGGCCGCACGCAGGATCCGGATCTGACGGTCGGACAGCTGCGCCGAGTGCGCATCGGTTCCCCTCCGGTCGACGGCAACGGTCTGCGTGTGGTCGGCAGACACGCCGCCGGAACCGATGGCGAACGAGCCTCCGGCGCCGGAGCCGAACTCGATGGAGACCGGCATCATCGCGCACGCAGAGAGGAGCGTACCGAGCGCGAGCAGGGCCAGAACGCCGAGCATTGATCGTGTAGCGAATGCCATCATTGCCGAGTATAACGCAAAGCTTCGGGGTAGACCGACAAAAAACTACGTCGTCGTGTGTTCGGCCTTGATCGCCTCGACGAGCGACTCGGGGATGTCGTCGAAGCTCGCGTAGTTCATCGAGTAGAGGCGCGCGTAGAGCCCTTCGGCGTCCATCAGCGCGTCGTGCGGCCCCTCTTCGACGATCCGGCCGTCCTGCAGCACGACGATCTTGTCGGATCCGCGGATCGTCGACAGCCGGTGAGCGATCACGAGTCCGGTTCGGCCTTCCAGGAGGCGCTTCAGAGCCTGCTGGATAAGCCGCTCGGTATAGCTGTCGATGCTCGCCGTAGCCTCGTCCAGGACCAGTATCCTGGTGTCTGCGACCAGCGCGCGCGCGAAGCTCACCAGCTGCCGCTGCCCCTGGCTCAGGTTTCCGCCGCCCTGGTCGAGCATCGTATCGTACCCGTCGGGCAGCGCGCTGATCACGTCGTGGACGCCGACCGCCTTCGCCGCGGCGGTCACCTGCGCCATCGTGGCACCGCGGGTGCTGTAGCGGATGTTCTCCAGGATTGTTCCGGTGAACAGAAACGGTTCCTGGAGCACCATCGCGACGTTGCGCCCGATCGATTCCTGCGTCACGTCGCGTACGTCGTGGCCGTCGATCAGCACGCGCCCGCTCCACACATCGTAGAACCGGTGCGCGAGCGCGGTCAGGCTCGTCTTGCCCGACCCCGTCGGCCCGACGAGCGCTACCGTTGTTCCGGGTTCCACGGTGAACGACACGTCGTGGAGGATCGGACGATCCTTTTCGTAGCCGAACGTGACGTGGTCGAACTCGATCCGACCGTTGACGGTCTGAAGTTCGACCGCATCAGGTTTGTCATCGACGTCGATGTCGACGTCCATGACCTCGAAGATCCGGTGACCCGACGCCATCGCGCGCTGCATGATGCTGTACTGCATCGTGATCGATC
>RECL01000348.1 GCA_007694025.1 Spirochaetaceae bacterium | reverse complement strand
GGCTCAAAGGAGACAGCATGACAACGAATACCCAGCGCGCGGCGCAGACGACCGAAGATCGCAAGGTCTTTCTCTGCAAGCTGCACCCCGACTTCCATATGCCGGCCGACGTCGACATCGGCGTCGGGTTCGACGCCGACGCGTACGCGGCCCGGCTCGCGTCGATCGGCGTCGACGCGGTCGCGTTCTTTGCGAAGTGTCACTACGGCCACGCGTACTACGATACGAAGGTGGGTACCAAGCATCCGCGGCTCGACTACGATATGTTCGCCGCCGTCGCCAAGGCGTGCGCAACACACGACCTCGGCCTGATCGCGTACTTCTCGGTCTTCCTGGACACGGTCGCCGTCGAGGCGCACCCCGACTGGGAGCTGCAGGCGACCGACAGCAAGGTCGACGCGGGGTTCGACAGCGGCAACTACCGGCCGGTCTGCGTGAACAGCGCCTACCTCGAAGAGCTCTTCATTCCGCAGGCGATCGAGATCGCCACGCAGTACAAAGTCGATGAGATCCTGCTCGATACGATGACCGGGTTCAAGCCGTGCTACTGCAGCGCGTGCAAGGCGTCGTTCGGCAGGCCCATCCCGCACTCGAGCGACGAGCCCCACTGGCTCGAGTACGTCGCGTGGTATCGCGACTCGTACGATCGTTTCTTCGAGCGAACCGCCGACGCGATTGCAGCCGCGAACCCGAACGTGGCGGTCGCGTTCAACTGGGAGTGGGGTGTTCGTCGGCCTACCGATCCCCCCGCTCACATCGCCCGGATCACCGCGGACCTCATCCCGACGGGGGTCGTCGCGAGCGAGGTCACGCATTACTCGGCCGGCACGGGCTTCCCGCACGACTACATGTGCGGTCGATTCCTGGACGGCCTTGGCGATTGGAACAACAACACGCGCGAGTCGATTCTCTACACCGCGTCGGCGACCATCGCGAACGGTGCGAGCTTCTACATCATCGATCGCCAGCTCCCCGACGGATCGCTCGAGGAACGCGGCTGGGAGATGGCGCGCGACGTCTTCTCCTTCGTGCAGCAGCGGCACAGCGTGGTCGTCGATACCGAGCACGTCGCAGAGACCGCTCTCCTCCACTCGTACAACCATCAGATGGGCGATCGCCTCCAGTTCTTCCCCGAGCCCGTCGTGCGACAGCAGCGAATGGCGCCGTTTGAGGGCGCGTCGCGGATGTTCATGTTCCACGCACGACACTACACTGCGATCAGCGTGCCGACGCTTCTGCGCGATGTCGACCGCTACCAGCTCGTGATCGTGCCCGAGACCGAGTTCATGGAGGACGAGACCGTCGAGCGACTCGCCGGTTTCGTCGAGTCGGGCGGACGCCTTCTGATAACGCAATCCCCCGGCGACGCGGGCGTCCATGAGGGGTTGCTCGAACTGGCGGGAGTCCGGATCGACGCGTTCTCCCCGCTTGAGTACACCTACTTCGGCGAGCTCCCCGAGCCGAACGCGGCGAGCGGGCGGTGCGCTCTGGCGAAGCCGGTCGGCGGTGCGGTGGAGATCGTCCGGCAGATCGCGCCGCTGCGCGCCGGGCACAAGGGCGCTAAGTTCGGCCACGGCCGCGCACCCGCGCACGCGTACGAGGGGTACGCCGCCGCAACTGAGCGACGCGTCGGCAAAGGCACGGTCATCTACTGCGCGCTCCCGATCTTCGGCGAGTACTGGCGTCGACCGAATCCGCACGCGCAGCGGCTGATGTGGAGCCTGCTGGACCGGATTCAGCCGTCACCGATCGTGAAGGTGTCGACCGGAGCGCAGGTGGAAATGACGACCATGCGCAAGGGCGACGACCTGATCGTTCACCTGGTCAACCACAGCGGGCGCGAGCTCCTGATCGGCAACTGGTACCCGGTGACCGAGTACATGCCGGTGATCCGCGACATCGGCGTCGCGATCCGGCTCTCGGGCGGCGCCAGCTTGCCCACGATGCCGATGCTCGAGCCGTCGCACGAGCCCCTCGCCGCGACGAGCCGCGACGGGTACGCGCACGTCACCGTGCCTGAACTCGAGTTCATGCAGAGTATAGTCGTGGCCGGTCACTTCGGGGGGGGGCAGTAGGCGGTAGCCGAAGCAAGATATCTAATGGGAGTCGACCGGCCGAACATACTGTGGATCTTCTCTGATCAGCATCGCGGGCAGGCGCTCGGCTGTGCCGGCGACGCAAACGTTAACACGCCGAATCTGGATCGGCTCGCCGCCGACGGTGTGCGGTTTCCCAATGCGTACTCCAACACGCCGATCTGCGCGCCGTTTCGTGCAAGCCTCTACACCGGCAAGCGGATCACGTCGCACGGCGTGAACTCGCTGTTCGTGCCGCTGCTACCCGAGCACCGGGTTCTCCCGCAGGAGCTTCGCGACGTGGGCTACCGTACCGCTCACTTCGGGAAGTGGCATCTGAGCGGTGGGGACTGCCCGAGTCACTTCGTGTCTCCGTACTTCCGGCCCGGCTGGGACGACTGGGTGGGATGGGAGAACTCAAACCGCCCGTGGAACACCGAGTACTCCGCCGGTGACCTTCCCATGCCGATCCAGCGCCTGAACGGGTACCAGACCGATGCGATGGTCGATCTGTCGATCGAGTGGCTCGCGCGACGCGAGTCCGACGCGCCGTGGTTCCACGTGCTGTCGATCGAACCGCCGCACCCACCGTACACCGCACCCGAGCGGAATATGGCTCGAGTTCGAGGCCGCGACATCATGCTGCGGCCGAACGTCCCCGTCGACCGACCCGACGTGGATCAACGCGTCTCCACGCTTCGAGCCTATTACGCACAGATTGAGAATCTGGATGAGAACGTCGGGCGACTGCTCGACGCGCTGGAAGAGACCGGTCAGGCCGACAACACCATCGTCTGTTACTTCTCCGACCACGGGGACTTCATGGGCAGCCACGGTCGTGGCGACAAGACCAGACCGGAGCTGGAGTCGAGCCTCATACCGCTCATCATCCGGTATCCCGGGACGGTTCCGCCCGGCGTGATCACTGATGCGTTGATCTGTGGTCTCGACCTCATGCCGACGACGCTCGGTCTCGCCGGCCTCGCGGTGCCCGATTACGTGGAAGGTGTCGACATGAGCCCCGTCGTCCGCGGAGAGGTATCGGATTTGCGCGAAGCCGTGCTCCTGCAGTACGATCAGAGCTTCTACGGGACTCCGCGTCCCTGGGAGACCTTTCGTTCGTACGTCACCAAACGCTGGATGTACTCGCGGTTCCTGGTTCGCGATCAGTCGCATCTCTACGACCTTGAGTCCGACCCGTACCAGCTCACGAACCTGATCGCTGACCCGGAGCACCGCGAGACGGTCGCCGAACTGGATCGTCTACTGACGGCCGAGCTGGAGCGGATATCTGATCCGGTGCTTGAACTATCCGACTGGAGTGCGCCGCCGGTGGTGGCGGAAAGATAATTGCGAGACGCGGACATTGTCGTCTGCGAGGGAGGATCGATGAGTAAGTATGTTGCAGCTGCATTCGAGCAGGGCAAAGGTATCCTGCGGCTGACGCCGACCTGGGTGCCGCGGTCGTTCTGCATTCCTGGCCGGAGGATCAAGCTCCATCCGGACGACTACTACGCGCTCGGCGGCGAGCGCGGCGGTATCGACGAGCGCTGGTTCGCGTCTACGACGCCCGCCGCAAACGGTCCGTTGACGAGCAAGGACGAAGGCCAGAGTCACGTCGTGTTCGAGGACGGGCACAAGCAGCACGTGTTTCTGCTCCGCGAAGCGGTCGACGTATTGAAGGGCGCGCTCGTCGGAGATCGGATCTGGGACGAATGGAAGAGCTGGCCGATCTACTCGAAGTTCTTCGACAATCAGCAGCCGTTGCCGTTCCATATCCATCACCGCGATCATCACGCCGCGCTCGTCGGGCAGCGCGGGAAGCCGGAGGCGTACTACTTCCCTCCGCAGGTGAACAACCACGGCGGAGACTTCCCGCACACCTACTTCGGACTCGAACCGGGGACGACGAAGGAGCAGATTCGCGCCTGCCTCGAGGGTTTTGCGAAGGGCGACAACCGGATTACGATGCACTCGAAGGCGTACCGGCTTGAGCCCGGAACCGGATGGAACGTGCCTCCCGGTCTGCTCCACGCGCCGGGAAGCCTCTGCACGTACGAGCCGCAACGCGCGTCCGACGTCTTTGCGATGTACCAGAGCGTGATCATGAACCGCCAGGTCGTACCCGAAGAACTGATGTGGAAGGACACGCCGGCCGATCGGGTCGGCGACATCGACCACCTGATGGACGTGATCGACTGGGATCTCAATGTAAATCCCAACTTCGGACGTGACCACTTCATGGAACCGAAGCCGGTCGCACCGGTCGAAGCGATGGAGGCCGACGGGTACCGCGCGATGTGGATCTGCTACCTCTCCGACGCGTTCAGCGCGCAGGAGCTCACCGTGCTTCCGGGCCGTACCGTGACGATCCGCGATTCGGCCGCGTACGGCATGATCATGATGCAGGGACACGGAACGATGGGCGTCTGGCCGGTCGAGACACCCGCGCTCATCCGGTTCGGACAACTCACGTACGACGAATACTTTGTCAGCGAGTTAGCTGCCCGCGAAGGAGTGAAGATCACGAACCATTCGGCGACTGATCCGATCGTGATGCTCAAGCACTACGGCCCCGGCAATCCGGACATGGTGTAGTCATGGAGTACTACGGCTCCTGGGCACGCGATCAACTGATGAAGATCAACGGGTGGATGCCCGGTGACGTCGATCTGGACGCGCTCTACGTCGATCTCTACAAGGACGAGCGGTGGCTGCAGCGGCTGCTCACGCAGTTCCCGGAAGCAGATGCCGATGGCGACGGCGCGATCACCGCCGAGGAGGCGGTGCGATGGCACGCGAAGCGCGTGATGCCGCTGACCCCCGGGGCGGAGGATCTGGAGTGGCTCCCCGACAACGTGAGCCACTGGAAGGAAGTGCTCCGGATGCGCGACGGGGTCGATCTGTCGCTCCAGGTCTACGTTCCCGCCGGTGAGGGCCCGTTTCCGGTGATGATATGCCGAGGGCACAGGCGGCGCGCGCAGATGGACGGCGCTCACTGGTACCTGGCGCGCGGCTTCGCGTGCGTATCGCAGGACCTGGTTCCCGAAGGCGAGGCGCTCTCGGTTGGTGCACACGGCGCACGCGTGGTCAACCCGCTCGCCGCGCGTGACGTCGCCGCCGACACGCTCGACCTGATCGAGTGGGTCGCGCTCCAGCCGTGGTGCAACGGCAAGACCGCAATCTTCGGCTACTCGGCCGGGGGTATGGCGACGCTGCCGGCGATTCCCCACAAGCCAAAGCACCTGACCGCTACCATCACGCATATCACGTCGACCAACGCCGGAGTCTACCGGCTGCGCGGCGGGGTCGCTCCCGACCGGCGCTCTCGGCGCGAGCAGGACGAACCGTGGAGCCCCGGTACGCCACCCGACCACGACCGGCTGACGCTGCTTCCGACGCTCGGTCCCGACGACGGGGTCGATATGTTCCGGACCGACATCGCCGGCTGGTTCGACATCTTTCTGCAGGGCAGCATCGAAGACTGGGTCGCGTGGAGGGCAACCGGTCGATCGGTGCTGGTCATCGGCGCGGGATCGCACGGACCGCATCCGCGTCCGTCGCGCCTGCCTCCCGACTACTGCGACTCCGACATCTTCTGGCCCGACGTGCCGCAGTTTGGCCTCCTCAACGGCGTCGTCGACTGGGCGTCGGTGAAGTCGGTCATCTACTACTTTCTGATGGGCGATTTCACGAACCCCGACGCGCCCGGCAACGTCTGGAAGGTGGCCACGCAGTGGCCCCTGCCGCACGAACCGGTGAGGCTCTTCTTCCAGAACGGCGGCGGGCTCGGCTCTGATCCACCGTCGGGCAACGTGTCGGCCGGGTACGCCTACGATCCGAACGACCCGGTAGAGCGCGTCGACATCGGCTGGCGAAGCCTGATCGCCGACGGTCCCGGTGATCAGCGGCCGCTTCACAACCGGTCCGACGTGCTCTACTTCACCGGTGAGCCGCTTTCCGAGCCGGTCGAGGTCACGGGACGAGTCACCGCGAAGCTCTTCGTCGAGACCGACGTGCCCGACACGACGTTCATGGTGAAGCTCCTGGACATCTACCCCGACGGGTACGAAGCGATGATCGCGCACGGCGTCGTGATGGCGCGCTACCGCGACGGCTTCGCCTCCCCGAAACCGATGCAGCCGCACACCATTCACGAGATCACCGTCGACCTCTGGAGCACCGCGATCGTCTTCGACGCCGGCCACCGGATCGGCGTCTACGTGACCAGCAGCGACTTCGGTCGCTACTCGGTCCACCCGAACACGTGGGATCCGATCGAGACTTACCGGGATGCGGTCGTCGCGGACACGCGGATTCGCATCTCGCCCGAGTACCCGTCGTCGATCACGA
>RECL01000051.1 GCA_007694025.1 Spirochaetaceae bacterium | reverse complement strand
CACGATACCGTTTGCGTCGATGTCGAACGCGACTTCGACCTGCGGCACGCCGCGCGGCGCGGCCGGAATCCCGACCAGTTCGAACTTGCCGAGCGTCCGGTTCTCCGTCGCCATTTCGCGCTCACCCTGGAGCACGTGGATGCTCACCGCGGTCTGATTGTCGGCAGCGGTGCTGAAAACCTCGCTCTTGCGCGTCGGGATCGTCGTGTTGCGCTCGATAAGCCGCGTGAACACGCCGCCGAGCGTCTCGATCCCGAGCGACAGCGGGGTTACGTCGAGCAGCAGCACATCGTTGACATCGCCACTGAGCACGCCCGCCTGGATCGCGGCTCCGACCGCGACCACCTCGTCCGGGTTGACACCCTTGTGCGGATCCTTGCCGAAGAGCTCCTTGACGAGCCTCTGCACCAACGGTATTCGGGTCGATCCACCGACCAGGATCACCTCGTCGATTTCACCCGCGCGTACGCCGGCGTCTGCGAGCGCCTGCTCCACCGGTCCACGGGTCCTTTCGACCAGGTCGCCGATCAGCTGCTCAAACTTCGCCCGCGTCAGCGAGTAGTTCATATGCTTCGGCCCGCTCGCGTCGGCGGTGACGAACGGCAGGTTGATATCTGTCGACTGCGAGCTCGACAGCTCCTTCTTTGCGTTCTCCGCCGCTTCACGCAGTCGCTGCAGCGCCATCCGGTCGCCCGACAGGTCGATGCCGTAATCGTTGCGGAAACTGTCGACCAGCCATCCGATCACGCGCTGATCGAAGTTGTCCCCGCCCAGGTGAGTGTCGCCGTTGGTGCTCTTGACCTCGTATACGTCGTCGGCCATCTCCAGGATCGAGATGTCGAAGGTTCCGCCTCCCAGGTCGTATACCGCGACGCGCTCTTCCTTCTTTCTGCCCGATCCGTACGCGAGCGCCGCGGCGGTCGGCTCATTGACGATTCGCTTCACGTCGAGCCCTGCGATGCGCCCGGCGTCCTTGGTAGCTTGCCGCTGCGCGTCGTTGAAGTACGCGGGGACGGTGATCACCGCTTCGGTGACGGTTTCTCCCAGGTAGTCCTCCGCGGTCTTCTTCATCTTCTGAAGCACGGCCGCCGAGATCTCGGGCGGGGAGTTGGTCTTTCCGTCGACCTCGATCCGGACGTCGCCACCCGGCCCCTTGATGAGCCGGTAGGGCACCATCTCCATTTCCTGCGCGACCTCATCGTAGTGTCGCCCCATGAACCGCTTGACCGAGTAGATCGTGTTGTTCGGGTTCGTCACCATCTGATTGCGCGCCGGCTGGCCGACCAGTCGTTCTCCCTTGGAGGTGAATGCTACGACGCTGGGGGTTGTGCGCCCGCCCTCCGAGTTCTGGATCACGACGGGTTCTCCCCCTTCCATCACCGCTACGACCGAGTTGGTCGTTCCCAGATCTATTCCGATTATCTTGCTCATATGACCTCCCATCTGTGTGTCTCCAGCGTTGGCACTCGAGCCTGACAGCGACTCGAGTGCCAACGATGCAGACCCTGCGCTCGCGTGCGACCCGGAGCGACTCCGGGCGCGCGCAGGCAGGAATCGGGTACCCGACCCGGTGATCAGTTCGCCTTGACCTCAATGCGGCGCGGCTTGACCTCATCCTTCAGATGGAGCGTCACCGTCAGGATGCCATGCTCCATCTTCGCGTCGACCTTCTCGCGGTCGACTCTCTGATCGATCGTATAGGTCGCGCGGAAGTCGCCGCTTCGCCGCTCGCGGACCAGGTAGACCCGATCGCCCTCGGCTTCGGGTCGCCGGCCGGTCACGCTCAGCGTGTCACCGTCGATGTTCAGCTCGATGCTGTTCTTGTCGACCCCGGGCATCTCGAGCTGCAGGATGACCGCGTCGTTCTCTTCGGCGATGCTGCACACCGGCCGAACCGTTCGTTTCTCAATTGCCGTCGTTGCCATGGTATCCTCCTGTCCTTACTTCACGCTCACGGCGATCTGCCGCGGCTTTGCCTCTTCCATCTTGGGCAGCGTGACGGTCAGTACGCCGTCGCGCATGCGCGCGTCAATCTTCCCGGCGTCCACACCGCGCGGCAGACTGATCGTCCGCTGGAAGCTGCCCGACCACGTCTCCTTGCGGTAGACCTTGCCCTTCGACTCGGTCGACTCGCGCTTCTCACCCTTGATCGTCAGCACGTTGTTCGCGACCGAGATGTCGAGATCCTTCTTGTCTACTCCCGGCAGATCAACGTCTACCGAGAAGCTGTCCTGGTGCTCGACAACGTCGAGCGCCGGCGAAAAGTCCCGCTCGAACAGCCCTTCGGTGAAGAGCCTGCGTGCCGACGGATCGAACATTTCGTCGATCTCCTGGCGGATCCGCTCGAGCTCGCCCATCGGATCCCACGCACCGTTTCGTGTCCTTCGTACTATGTTCATACCATCCTCCTCGTATTCAGGGCCGTGGCCCGTTTGTACGTCTACTATGATGCAGGAAGCGTGCCAAGACTCTCTGAGAGACCGTAAGTCTATTCCATTTAATGAGATAGGTGCTGTTCCGCAACGCTCCGGACGACGGCGACGACCGTCTCCATCCCGGGAATCGCGCAAAATGACGCACGCGGAGCAACACCGCTCCATAGCGTGTCAATTTGATACAGAAGGGCCAAATAACCCCGCAAATGGTGGGCAATTTCGAAACGGAGCGGTTCAACCGCCGGCCAGAGCTCTGCGGCCGTCTATCAGTGTCATTGTGACACGCGTGCGCCGAATTGCGCCGACGTCCCGGACGTGACCGAACGAGGCCTCTGTCAGACCGCTGTCGCAGCCCCTGCGCGGCAGAATAACTTCCCCCCGGCGCCCCGAACCGGTTATAATTGCAGCATCGCTGTCGCAACGAAGGTACAGAGAGTCCGCCTCGCGCTCTTCTTTCTGGTCGTTATCGGAGCGTTCGCGGTATTCGCGCTTGTCGTCGCCGGGGATACGCTGTTCAGACAGTACGACCGGTACTTCATCCGGTACACCGATGAGTCGGTCGCGGGACTGCAGTCGGGTGGAACGGTGATCTACCAGGGGATCGCGGTCGGTAGCATCGAGTCGATCCGGATCGATCCCGAAGACATCCAGAGCATAGTAGTGACGATCTCGATCGAACGCGGCACGCCGATCAAGGACGACGTACGCGCACAGATTGTGCCCGTCGGAATTACCGGGCTGTCGCAGGTCCAGCTCTCAGGCGGAACCCGCGACGCCGACACGCTCTCCCCCGGCGGTTTCATCCCGCCGTCTCCGTCGACGGTCGCGCAGGTCACCGAAACGATCCAGAGCGTACTCGAAGGGATGGAGCGCGTATTGCTCGATGTCTCCGGCGTGTTGTCGCAGATCGACCAGGACAGCGTCGGGAGCATACTGAGCAGGATCGACTCGATCCTTGCTGCGAACGAAACCCGGATCTCCGACACGCTTGAGGAACTCAACCTCGCCGCAGCGGGACTCGCGCGGCTTACGACCGAGGCCGAACAGCTGGTCGCGTCGACGCGTCGTGGAACCGAAGCGGCGTTCGCCGGGCTTGAAACGCAGATAGAGGTATTCGCCGCGGAGATCGAGAGCTTCGGGATCGGTCGGATCGGCGAAGAGGTGAGCGCCCTCGTAGGTCAGGGTACGCAGATCGTCTCAGAGGTCGATCTGATCGTCAGGCGTAATCGATCGACGATCGACCGCAGCATTGACCTTCTCCAGGATACGTTGCGGCTGCTCAATAACGCGGCGTTTCAGATCAACGCAGATCCGTCAGTACTCGTCATTCCCGTGGAGCGCCGATGAACCGATTCGTACGAACAGCCGCGTTGATCGTCGTTTCGATGCTTGCGCTTTCGTCGTGCCTCACGCGACCCGAACGACTCGTGTCGTACTACACGTTCGATTCGCTGCCCGAGACCGAGCGCGCTGAACTGCGCATCGACACGCCGCACGACGCGAGCGTACAGATCCTGGACACGCGCGTCGCGCGCGCCTTCAGCCGGCCTCAGATCGTACTGCGCGGGATCGGCCCGTCGTTCGTCTATCTGAACGACCATCTCTGGGGTGTCGACCTTTCGGAGACAGTCGCCGATCTGATCGAGCGCAGAATCCGGTCGTACCGGATCTTTGGTCGGACCACTCGCGAGTTCACGCGCGAACGGGTTGCGTACGAGCTTCGGTCGGCGATCGGCTCGATCGAATACCTGGTCTTCGGCAATCAGCGCGTCGCGACCGTGGAGATCGACCTGGTGCTCGTGCGGATGCCCGACGAGCGCGAGGTCGTCCGCTACCGCAACCGCGCCGAAGCGCAGATTCCGGCGGACGATGTCGGCGTATTCGTCGCGGAGGCAAACCGTCTGATTGTCCGCGAAATCGACTCATTCCTGGAGCGGGTACTCGGCTATCTTGCTACCGGCGAGGTCGTTCTGTTCGATGCGCCGGCTACGCGCACCGATTCGGCGGCCGATCTGCCGGAAGCCGAAACCACCGCCGAAGGAGTTGGAGAGCTCCTGCTGTCGGGGCTCGGGCCGGCTGCGAATCAGCCGTTCTTCACGGTCCGCCGCACCGATACCGGCGATGAGCGGACCGGTCGCTTCGGGGTTTCGATGACGCTCGAAGCGGGCCGCTACACCGTCGAGTACGGTGATGGTCCGACCGATCGGCGAATGAGGACCGACGGAGTCGAAATCGTACCGCGCAGGCGCACCGTGCTCGAACCGACGTGGTCGGTGCTGACGGTCAGCGTAGTCGACGCGACACGGCGTCCGGTCCGCGTGCGCTACGACCTGTTCGAGTCAGAGACCGGCGTCAGCTACGGTGGAGCGCTCTCTCCCTCCGAGGCGCTTGCCTCCGCTCAGCGCGTCTGGGTGCTCCGTCCTGGCAGATACAAGGTCGTGCTCAACAGTCTGCCGTTTGCGACGCTCGAGGACTTTGTGACGGTCAGCCTTGTCGCCGGTCGCAGCGAGGAACTCACCATCGTCGTCGACGTCGATGAGACGAGCGGCGCGGTAGTCCTTCGGGGCGCGGGCAACATCGATGCCGAGGAGTCGGGTGATCCGACGTCACCGTTGTCGGTCTCGAGCGCGATCAACGCGTCGCTCGCCTTTTCGCTCGACAACGCCGATGGTCGGGGCGACATCAGTACGCTGACCGTGGTCGACTCCGAGATCGAGACCGATCTCACATATGAGATTTCGCCGCTGCGGTACGAACTGCGTAGTCTTGTCGCTCTTGGTCTGAGCGCCGCCGATGGCGCTCCGCTGCGCGTCACGTCGGACCGCGTGCGCCTGCGCAACACGCTGCTCTACGCGATTACCCCGGTCTACGGTTTCTACACCAGGGTCGACGCCGACACGACCTTCTTTGGCGAACGGCTGCTGTTCGAAGAGCCGACCGGCTACATCAAACGCGACGGCGATCGGGTCGTTTCTCAGGAGTTGGACGCGCGTACGGTGCGTCTGTCGCCGCCGTTCATGCCGTTATTCCTGCGCGAAGGAGTCGGCCTCAGCGTGCAGGCGGTGCGTACTCCCCGGGTCGAACTTGGTCTGCGAGGAGGGCTTGGTGCGGCGCAGACGATCCGGCTTGATACGTTCGAGCCCGCCGGTACCGAAACGATCGACGACGACCTGTACGCGGTGTACGAGCGAGGGGAGACCGTGAACGACGTCGGACTCGAGTTCTCCGCGTTCGCGACCGTCATTCCGTTCGCGAACGCCACGGTAACGTCGACCGCCGACGTCTTTGTCCCGTTCGACGTCGAACGCCGCTGGTCGCTCCTGTTGGAGAGTACGGTGAACGTCGTTCTGATCAACAACGTGTCGCTGCTCTACCGGGTGACGCTGCGGAATACCGCTCAGCCGGCGCCCGAGCGACTGGTCCAGGAGCACGGAGTCTTCGTACGGCTCAACTACCTGCTGCGATGACGCGTGCTACGATCGGATTGTCCGGCTCGTCTCTGACCATAACGGGGACTGTTGACCGGACGACGGTCCGCGAGCTCCATCGGAGGTACCGCAAGCTTGGGCGGGTACGCGTCACCTCCATAGACGTCGCCGCCGTCGACCGGATCGACAGCGCCGGTGTTGCGTTCCTGGACGAGATACGCTCGGGCTCGGGCGACCCGCCTGCGATTGTTGGAGCGAAGGAGCCGGTTCAGGGCCTGATCGATCTGCTGGACACCGGTTCGGTGACTGCCAGGCCCGAGGTTGCGCGTGAACCGTGGCTTGGAAGGCTAGGCGGCGTGCTGATCGACGGCTGGGAAGCCGCAGCGGCGCACCTGAGGCTGTCGTCGACGATTACATTCTGGTCGCTTGCCGCGCCGTTCGATCGGCGGTCGCGACGCCGCGGTGCGATCGCCGCGCAGTGTCGTACGATCGGTTCATCGGCGGTGCCGATCGTGGGTTTTCTGTCGCTCATTATCGGCGTGATCGTCGTGCTGCAGGCGGTGCTTCAACTGC
>RECL01000283.1 GCA_007694025.1 Spirochaetaceae bacterium | reverse complement strand
CTGGGAGTTGCGCCCGGAGATGGAGTATCTCCTGTAGACCTCAACCGGTCAGACGAGGTTCTGCTCGTCGGAGCGAAACAGGCGGTACTACACGAAGCGACCGAAGGACCTCTCGTGACGGCCCGATCACTTCGACTGCGTCGCGTTCCCAGTTTGCGTGATCGGAGCGGGTATGATCAGCCTCGAAGGGGTCGGCACCCTTTTCGCAGGTTCGCTTCGCGACAAGCCCGACGTGAACCACGAGCCGAAGGTCTTCGCCGCGCTTCGCCGAGGCGTCGTTCAAAGCGCTGTTCCCCTTCGCGACGGTGGAAGACGGTACGCCTACCCCGGACCCGGCGCGCCGGCTGCCGCGGTTGCCATGGGTAGGGCGCTCGGCGAGGACGTCTCCGTGTACGGCCTGAACAGCCCGTACACGCCCGAAGCCATGGCCATCCTCAAGCGTGAGGGGCCGAAGTACCAGTACGACGGCCGGCGGCGCGCAGTCCGGCGCCGATCCCCACGGTTGGTTCGGCGACGGGCTCGAGCCGTCTACTGCTTGATATAGACCACTTTATGCTCGGTGAAGAACTCGATCCCGCTCGAGCCGGCCTCCGGCAACCCGAAGCCCGACATTTTCACACCGCCAAAGGGGAGTTGGGGCTCGCGGTAGGAGGTCATGAGATTGATGTGCGTGAAACCCGTCTCCACCTCGGTCACGAAGCGCATCGCGCGCTCGATGTCCCGGGTATAGACCGACGAGGTGAGCCCGTACTCGCTCTCGTTCGTGATCTCGATCGCCTCTTCCAGGCTCTCGGCCTTGATCACGGAGAGCACCGGACCAAAGATCTCTTCGCGAGCGATCACCATGTCGCGTGTCACGTCCGAGAAAATCGTCGGCTCGATGAAGCAGCCTTCCGCAAGCTTGCCGTCCTTCGCCACGTTGCCCCCCAGGCTCACCGTCGCGCCGGACGACTTCCCGATCTCCAGGTAGCGGGCGATCGACTCCACCTGGTCGCTGCCGCAGACCGGACCCATCGTCGCCTCCGGATCGGTGCCGTCGCCGATCTTCAGTTCCTTCGCCTTCTCCACGACGCGTCGGAGGAGTTGGTCGTAGACCGGCGCTTCAACGATCAGCCGGCTCGTCGCGGTGCACCACTGCCCGGCGCAGGTGTAGGCGGCGGTCACGGCAGCCTCCGCCGCCGCCTCGAGATCGGCGTCTGCGAGCACCACGAGCGCGTTCTTGCCGCCCATCTCGAGCTGCGTCCTGATCATCTGCCCGGACGCCCGCTTGTGGATTCCGACTCCCACCTCGGTCGAGCCGGTGAATGAGACCGCCCGGACCTCGGACGCGGTCACGAGCTTTGAGCCGACGCTCCGACCGCTGCCTGTGAGAAAGCTGATCACGCCCGGCGGGAAGCCGGCCTCGTGGAAGAGGTCGACGAAGAGCTCGCCGGTCCGCGGCGTGAGACTCGCCGGCTTGAGGACTACCGTATTCCCCGCCATCAGAGCCGGGGTGATCTTCCGGCACGGAACGTTGAAGGGGAAGTTCCACGGACTGACCACGCTCACGACCCCGAGCGGAACTCGAACGTCGTAGCTGAAAATCCCCTCACGGATGGAGGGGGTCGTGCGGCCGTTCAGCCGGAGGCCCTCCCCGACTTGGAACTCCATCTCCCGGTACCCCGACTGGATCTCAGCGTGCGAATCCTTGAGCGTCTTGCCGTTCTCCGCCGTGAGCGCCGCCGCGAGTTCATCGCGCCGCGCGTCGATCCCGGCAAGAACTTTCCTGAAGAGATCACCCCGCTTCACGGCAGGTGCGCGGGACCACTCGCGGAAGGCACTCTCGGCGGCCGCGAGGGCCTTGTGGACCTCCGCCTCGGTGGCTTCCGGCCAAGTGCCGGTCACCTCCGGGAGCCGGGCCGGATTGCGCTGCTCGAAACGCTTGCCGGCGCCTTCGGTCCAGCTCCCGTCAATGTAGAGTCTTCCGGTTACTTCCATGATCGTCTCCCCATCTGAACGACGAGGTCTCGTATCTCGTCGTCGCTGATTATCGCAGCCTGCTCGAGCACTCGCGACACCGAGTTCGGAACGTCTCGTGAGGCGATGCAGCCCGGAGGCGCGTCGAGATTGTCGAAGAACCGTTCGGTCACCTCGGAGGCGATCCGCCGCCCAATCGACTGCCCGGCCGCCGCCTCCTCGACGATCACGACGACTCCGGTCTTCGTCAGCGACTCGCCGACCGTCGCGTAGTCGAGCGACGCGAGGTCGAGCGTCCGCAGGTCGATTATCTCGGCCGAGACGCCGGCCTCTTCGATCGCGGGAACGAGACTCATCACGCGCCGGACCATGGCCCCGTAGCAGATCACGGTGATATCGCTCCCCTCGCGCGCGAGCGCGGCCTCGCCGAAGGGAATGCAGTAGTCCAGGTCGCCCTTGGGCACCGGTGTCGAGATGCCGTAGAGCGAGTGGTGCTCGAGAACGAGCACCGGATCGAGCGAGTGCATCGCCGTGTTGAAGAGTCCGATGTACTCCGCCGAGCTCGAGGGCGCAACGATGCGCCATCCGGAGAAGAGCGCGTACAGCCCGATGGGGTCCATGGAATGCTGACCGCCGTAGCCGCATCCGGTGGCGACTCGCGTCCGGAGAACGAGCGGGATATCCGTCGTACCGCCGTACATGTGGCGCGCCTTGGCGATCTGATTGAAGATCTGGTCCGCCGCGACGAGCGTGAAGTCGGGGAACATGATCTCGATCACCGGACGCATCCCGGACATCGCGAGGCCGAGGCCGACGCCTGAGAAGCCTCCCTCGGAGATCGGCGTGTTCACGACGCGACTCGGGTAGAGCTTCGGCAGGCCTTTCGTGGCTCCGTAGGCCCCGCCGCCGAAGTTGGCGACCTCTTCGCCGATCACCATCGTCCCCTCGTCGCGCTCCATCCACCGACCCGTCACCGCCGCGATTGCGTCAGAGTACGTCATCTCCTCCGTCTCGTCGGCCCCGGCGAGCGGACCCGACCGGTAGGGGAGACCCTCGAGCTCCGCGCCGTCGCTTCGCATGCCCAGCGCGACCGACGCGGGATCCGGCCAGAGCTCCGGTTTAACCAGAAGGGCTCCGCCCTCCTTGACGGTACAGTGCTCGACGGCCGCATCCACGATCTCCTCCGCCATCGACTTGATCCGGTCGGCATCCTCCTCGCTCAGCATCTTCTGCCCGATGAGGGCCGCCGGATACGTGGTGTAGGCGTCGCGGGCGAGCCACTCCGCCTCTTCCCTGGTCGGACGGTACCCGTACTGACTTCCTTTGAGGCCACCGCCATGATGGTAGTGGCGGTAGCACTTCGCCTCGATCATCGCCGGACCGCCGCCACCGCGCATTCCCCTGACGAGCTTTTCGACCGTGAAAACGATGCCCGCCACGTCGTGGCCGTAGACAACACGTGCCTCGATGTCCAGGCCGAGCGCGTGCTGCGAGAGGTTCTCAACCGCGCTCACGTCCGCGGCGTTGGTGGCGACTGCGTACTGATTGTTCTCAATGAAGTAGATGATGGGAATCTTCCAAACGGCTGCCATGTTGGCAGCCTCGTGAAAGGAGCCTTGATTCACGCCGCCGTCGCCAAGAAACACGACGACCACGTTGCCGGTCTCGCGCAGTCGCTCGGCCCAGGCGGCACCGGTGGAGAGCGGGACGCCGCCGGAGACGATGGCATTGGTGCCAAGGACGCCCGCATCCGCCCATCTGAGGTGCATGGAACCGCCCCGACCACCGCAGTACCCTTCGGCGAGTCCCATGATCTCCGCGAGGGTGCGGCGCACAACCTCGTAGGCGGCGTCAGGGGCGGCCTCGTTCGCAGGATTCCACCGTTCCGGAGTAACATGGTTGAGCGCTTTCGCGAGGAAATGGTGGTGCGCGCGATGACTCCCCGCGATACGGTCGGAAGAGCGCAGCGCCGCCATCGTCGCCGCCGCGATGGCCTCGTGGCCAATGCTGACATGAATCGGACCGTTCACGCAATCAGCATCTTTGAGCTCGATGACTCGACGTTCAAAAGCGTTGATGAGGTCGATCTGAAAGAGCATGCGGTTCGCCAGCGAAACATCCAGCTTGTGGAGATCGCTCGGTGATGACTCGCAAAGTTGAAAGTTCAACACCGGCGAGAGTTTTCTGCACGTCATGAGCCCATACTAGACACGCAAGCGCTCTTTGTCAACGGATTGTCGACAACATTGCGCCGCGTTGCGCTCATCTTGATCATTTGTCGGGCTCTCGTGTATCATAGTCTTGTGGGGACCCCAGATGGCACCGGCCGGAACATCTATCGGAAACTCTTTGACCGAATCATCCGGCGCGAGTACAAGCCGGGCGCCTGGTTGCGCGAGGATCCGATCGCGGAGGAGTTCGGAGTAAGTCGCACCCCGGTGCGCGAGGCGCTCTCCCAGCTCACGCAGGATCGGCTCGTGAAGACCATCCCCAAGCGAGGTTCGCAGGTCATCGGCTTCAGCGTGGACGATCTGGAAGAGGCCTACGAAATCCGCCGGGTGCTCGAGGTGCTCGCGCTCGAGCGCGGCATCAACACGCTCCGGATCGCGGAGCTTGCGGAGATCAGGGTCGCGGTGGAACGCGCCCGCGAGCAGGATGATCCCACGCTCCACGCACGCGTCGACGCACGCCTGCACGAACTCATCATTGAGTCGGCACACAGCCCGCGACTCGCGGGCCTCCTTGGCAGCCTCTATCGCATGATGCAGACTTTCCGGGAGATCGGCTTCACCGAAGGCGCGATCCGGACCGCCGCCGCGGGAGAACACCTCGAACTCATCGACGCGATCGCGACCCGGGATGTCGCCCGGGCGAGGGCGCTCCTGAGCGACCATATTGCCGTCAGCAAGTCCAGGGTGTTGAGCGCCGTGCTGCGGCGGGGGCTATGAGGTCACGTCTGACGCAGCTCGCAGACCTCGCCGTCCGGCCCCCGGAAGTAGACCACCCAGACGTTCGGCCGATACTCGACCGGCTCACTCAGAAAGGCGACGCCCTTCTCCCTGAGCACCGCGTAGTCCGCGCGCGTATCTGTCGACGTGAAGCCCACGTGGACCAGTCCGTGATCGGCCTGACGCCGATCCTCCGGGATCTCCCGTCCGCGAGGCGAGGTGTACTCGAAGAGCTCGAGCATCATACCGTCGAGCTCCAGGTGGGCAATCCGGGCGGTGGCATGGGGCATGCCGACGATGGTGCCGAGGGGCATCTCCGGCCCCGATTCGATGACGCGAATGACACGCATCCCGAGATAGTCGCGGTAGAAGGCGATCGACCTCTCAAGATCGGCGACGCTGAGTCCGGCATGCTCGAGTCTCAAAATCATGTGCCAATTGTGGGAATCGGCACGGCTGCTGTCAAGTAAGGAGGCTGAGCTGGTTACCATCGATCTCACGGGGAGCCGTCGCCGGCAGTGAGGAATCGCTGCTCTATTAACGCCACGACAACCGACAACTCAGCGCCTGTACTACCGGCTCGCACATCTGGAGCACCGCGGTGATAGCTGCGATGTCCGACGTATCCGGGTATTCGGGTACTTGACGTGTAGCCGGGTGGGGACTACACTGCCCCCAACGCGACCGGGCCTCTCCATTCGGACCGGTCACTACAAGGAGTGAATTCCGTGTCAGAATCTAAACTGCCCCGTATGCCGATGTCGGCGCCGGCGGAGAATGCCCTCGCGTTTGAGACCTCACAGAAGCCTGCAATCGAGTCCAGGTTGCTCTCGGACATGGAGAGCCTGGAGGGCTGGGAACACAGGGGATTCGGATCGATGTCCCTGAGCACCGAGCAGTTCCACCAGGGCCGGACTTCGGTTCTGCTGACCTCGCCCACGAAAGGCCCGGAACCGAACCACCCATCCTCTCACGGCAGACCGTGGGGTTCGGCCAACGCGACCTACCGAGTGGACAACGAGGACTGGAGCGAGTGGAACCGGATCAGCTTCTGGGTGTATCCGGATCTGCCCGGCTTCCGGACGGTGTCGATGAACATGGTGCTGCACAACGACAATCGAGACGATGCGGCGATCAGCAGCCTCCACTTCGACGACGCGTTCATGACCTACGAGTCCACGCAAGGCTACTACTACTTCAACCTCCACAGCGGCTCGAACTACCAGATCCTTGAGAATCACACGTGGAACAAGGTCACCTGGGAGATCCCGCACATCAGGAGGGACAAGGTACTCGGGGTCAGTCTGCGCTACCGGCTGCAGGGCAATGAACCGGAGGCGACGGACACGGTGAGATACTACTTCGACGAGCTGTGCCTCGAGAAGGTCGAGCGGCCCGAACAGTACGAGGGGTGGGAGGTCGCCCCGGGGCAGATCGCGCACAACCACGTGGGCTACCCGGTCGGCTCGCCCAAGGTCGCGCTCGCCTCGGACCTCTCCGCGAAGACGTTCCGGCTGATCGATGCGAAGACG
>RECL01000281.1 GCA_007694025.1 Spirochaetaceae bacterium | reverse complement strand
GTGACGTCGTGCTGCTCGAAATCCAGCCGCGGGTCTACGAAGTGTTCCAGCTCCTTGGGTTTTCGCAGTTCTTCACGATCATGGATACGCTCGAAGAAGCGATCACGTACTTCGGCAAGACCACAACACCCGCTGCAGCCGACGTCTTTCCGCGTGTGTTCAAGTGCCCGGTCTGCAGCACCCGGCTGCGCGCGAACCGGTCGGGCCGGTTCCGCTGCTCGCGATGCCGAACGATCCTGGCCGTAGACCAGGGTGGACAAGTGTTCCTAGGATGACTCCCGCGGCGCAGCGCTTCTGGGAACAGGTTGCCGCAGCTTACCAGACGAGCCCGCTCGATATCTTCATCGTCGTGTTCTCCATCGTTCTCCTTGTCGGAGGGCTCACCACGTACGCAATCCTTATGTCGCGAAAGCGGCAACGCCAGCACCGCGCGCTCTCCCGGCACGTCTTCGACCAGAAGATCGCCGAACGCCACGTCGGGCCGAGCGGCGTCGAACTGCTCAACCACATGAGCCACTACCTGAGGGATCGTGCGCAGATTCACCAGCTGGTGACCGACGAGGTTGCGTTCAACTCGTGCGCCGCGCAGATGCGCGAAAACGGAGAGGCGACCGCCGCATCGATCGCCGCGCTGCGCGTGACGCTCGGGTTCGAGTCGGACCGGTCAGAGCGCGCGCCGCGATCGAGCGTGAACGTGCCCGAAGGATCGATCGTACTGATCGCGCGCAACAAGTATCGTAAGCCGTTCAAGGCAAAGGTGCTTGCACCGCGGCCCGAGGCGTTTCGCGTGCGCGTCATGGATCAGTCCGCGCGGCTTCCGGCGGGCGCCGGCGTCGACGTCTTCTTTCACAACAACGCGGGTGTGTTCACGTTCCGCTCCACGGTGCTCGGGGAAGGGTCAGGCGAAGCGATGCTGACGCACTCTGAAGAGATCAAGCAGTACCAGAAGCGCAAGTACTACCGTAAACGCGTGAACCTGTCGGTCCACGTCTACCCGTTCGACACCGAAGCGCCGCTGCTCGCAACGTTCCGTGAGATCGGGGGCGGCGGGGCGAGCCTGTCCAATCCCGACCAGCACTTCAAGGCCGGCGACAACATAGAGCTGCGGTTCGCTCCCGACTCCGAAGAGATCCGCGTGACCGGCACGGTAGTGCGGGTCAGCGACGCGGGGCGTACGATTCACGTGAACTACGAGCACATCCGGGACGCGCTACGCGACCGGATCTACCACGCGATCTTCAGACCTCCGAAGGACGAGCAGGAGGAAATGGACCGCCGACGCGCTCAGGGCGAAAACACGACCGAATAGACGCGTTCCCCGGTAAGCGTCAGCACGTCGAGCACGGGCACGCTGAACCGCACCGCCCGGTCGCCCGATCCCGGCTCGATCCGGCCCCCGGTCTGCCGGATGATCCGGGTCGGGGTACGAACGACAACGTCTATCGTCGCGTCGTCCAGGACCCGCTCCACAACGCTGCGCTGCCCGTACTCTTCAAGCGCCCACGCCATCTCGGCACGAAACTCGCTTCGGCTCACCGATCCGTCGGTGGGCGGAAGCAGGAGGCCGGCAAGCTGCGCCGCGCCGGGAGGTGCCAGGTCCATCATGCGGTCGAGCGCTTCGCGGTCGAGCCGCAACCGCAGTTCGCGCTCGGTCGCACGGCGTACGAACGCGAGCACGGGGGTTTGGCTCCCGGTGGGAGGAAGGAGCACGTTGACGTCGGTGAACGACACGTCGACGCGAAGCGTGCCTCGTTCGGGCTCTTCAAGCCGGGTGATCCGCGTTCCGGGTCGTTCGGCGAAAACGGCGCGGATGTGGTCCAGGTCAAAGACCGGGTGACTGGCGTCCGCGCCGGTCATCGCGCTCATGAGGTCGGTGAAGTAGGAGACCATGATCGGGTGGAGTGTCACCGTTACCGACGCGCTGCCCGACCCGTCCGACTGAATCGTCAGATCCTGCCGGGCCGAGCACCCAATCAGAGTAATGAACAGCAAGCCCGCGATCACGAACGGGGCAAATCGATCTCTCATCGCTCCAAGATACCGCGATTGCGCGCGACTATCAGCGGCCGCGCAGCGACCGTCAGTCGACCTCACCGTCGGCGAGCCCAACCGGCAGAGCCTCCGGTCGGTCGCAGCTGGTAGTCATCTCGTAGAAGCCGCCGGTCTCTCCGCTGTGGAGCAGGCCGTGCATCACTTCCAGCACGTGCAGCGCGAGTTCTCCGGACGCACGGTGCGGCCGGCCCACGGTCGCCGCGTGCGTCATGTCGAGCAGTCCGATACCGCGGCTGTTTTCGCTGTACCCGTGAGAGAGCGGAACGTCGACCCAGTCGTCCTGCCCGGGCCTGAAGATCTGAACCGGTCCCCAGAAGGTGTTGGGGTCGGGCACGCCGATCGACCCGGCGGATCCGAACAGATCGATCCGCGGAAGCCTGCTCTTCCAGACGTCAAAGCTCACGACGAGCGTCCCGACGGCACCCGACGCGAACTCGAGCGTGCCGGCGACGTAGGTCGGCGTACTGACGGGAATACGCTCGCCCTTGAGCGCGCCCGCGGTCACAAGGCGCTCGGGGAAGCTGATCCGGGTCGCCGCAGACAACCGCTTCACGGGCCCCAGAAGCGTGACCATCGTCGTGATGTAGTAGGGCCCCATGTCAAAGAGCGGACCCGCGCCAGGCTGGTAGAAGAAGTGCGGGTTCGGGTGCCAGTTCTCAGGACCCCGCCCGGTCATGAACGCGGTCACGCCGACGGGCGTACCGATCCACCCGTCGTCCAGGAGTTTACGCACGGTCTGCAAGCCCCCGCCCAGGAAGGTATCGGGTGCAGACCCAAGCCGCAGCCCCTTCTCCTTCGCGAGCGCGACGATCCGCCTTCCGTCGTCGAGCGACGTCGCAAGCGGCTTTTCGGTGAAGCTGTGCTTGCCCGCGTTGAGGGTCTTTTCGCAGATCTCGGCGTGCACCGCGGGGATCGTCAGGTTCAGCACCGCGTCGACGTCGGGGTCGTTGATCAGCTCGTCGACGGACAGCACCTTGGGTACGCCGTACTCGGCCGCCTTCTCCTGTGCCCGCTCCTTGAGCAGGTCCGCGACGGCGACCACCTGGTTCTCCGTGAACCGGTCGCGGGTGTTCGTGAGATAGATGTCGCTGATCTTTCCTACGCCGATGATTCCGATGCGCATGAGGTGCTCCTGATTGGGATAGCGCGCATCGTATACGCGGCGTCCGGTTGTGTCAAACGGCGCTTGCACGTCCGGCGGGGGCGAGCTACCTTAACGGCATGATCCACAAGCCGCTACCGAATATCAGCCCACGCGCGTGGGAGCATCCGGCCGACCGCGCTGCGCTGACCGCGCTCAAGCAGGTGCCCGGGCTCGACGATGTGATCAGGTTCTTCCTGGGGCTCACCGGGGAGAAGTCGATCCGGCTGCTCTTCCTGGCGTCCGCCGTACGCGTGGGACCCGCGCAGTTCCCGCGGCTCGACGAGCTGTTGACCGAGGCGTGCCGGGTCCTGGACGTGTCCGATCGCCCGGAGCTCTACGTCACGCAGAACCCGATGCTGAACGCGGGGGCGGTCGGTGTGCAGAAGCCGTTCATCACGCTGAACTCGAGCATGATCGACACGCTCGACGACGATGAGACGCTCGCTGTGATCGCGCATGAACTCGCGCACATCCTCAGCGGCCACGTGCTCTACAAGACGCTCCTCTGGTTCCTGCTGAACGCCGCGGCGGTCTTTGTTCGGATTCCGGTCGCGCAACTGGTGCTCCTGGGCGTCCTGACCGCGCTCAAGGAGTGGGATCGCAAGAGCGAGCTGTCGGCCGATCGCGCTGGCCTGCTGGTCGTGCAGGACCCGAAGGTCGCGACGACGCTCCTGATGAAACTCGCCGGCGGGCGGCATCTGGAGCAGATGAGCGTCGACGCGTTCACCGCGCAGGCCGACGAGTACGACGCGGGGGGCGACATCCTGGATGGCGTCTACAAGCTTCTGAACCTGATGAACCAGTCGCACCCCTTTCCGGTGCTGCGCGTAAGTGCGATCCGCCAATGGGCCGAATCGGGCGACTACGAGCGGATCCTTGCGGGCGAGTACGCGATCCGCACGCGCGATGAGGCGGATCTTGCAGGCGACTTCACCGCCGCCTCCGACGCGTACCGCGAGGAGCTCAAGGCGTCCAAGGACCCGCTCGCGCAGGCGATGGGCGACATCGGCGACAGCTTCGAGTCGGTCCGCCAGGAGGCAGAGAAGTTCTTCACATCGGTATTCGGCGGCGGGCGGAAGGAGTAGTCGGGTGACGCCGCTTTTCAGGAAGCTCAATCTGAAGGGAGAGGCGCAGATCGTCGTGATCGACGCTCCCGACGGGTTCGACGCCGAACTTTCGGCGCTGGTGGAGCTCTCCGGGGTCGCCGTGCACCGGTCGGTCGCCGACTCGGCCCGGATCGAGTTTGCGCTCGTCTTCGCCCGGTCGCGGGAGGCGATCGACCGCTACGCGCGGGAGATCGTCGCGAAGGCTCCCGGCGACCCGATTCTCTGGTTCGCGTACCCGAAGGCGGGCTCGAAGCGCTATTCGTGCGACTTCAACCGCGACTCGGGCTGGGAGACTCTCGGCGCGTTGGGATTCGAGGGCGTCCGGCAGATCGCGATCGACGCAGACTGGAGCGCGCTGCGCTTCCGCCGCGTCGAGCACATCAAGAGTCTCACGCGAGAGGCAAGCCACGCGATCACGTCCGACGGCAAACGGCGCGCGTCCATGCGGCTCGCCAGAGGAGATCGCGAATGACCGAACGGTCGCGGCCGAACGGCATCGTCGTGGCCGGTCTTGGATCGATGGGCTACGGGATGGCGACCGCGCTCCTGCGCGCGGGGCATCGGGTTCAGGGCGTGGACGTGTCGGCGGAGAAGGTCGCGCGCTTCGTTACTGAGGGCGGCGTTGACGCGATCGGCGCCCCGGACACGCTCGTGATCGTCGTACTGAACGCCGCGCAGACGGAGGCGGTACTGTGGGGAGAGGACGGCTGGGCCGGGCGCCTCGCGCCCGGCGCGGTCGCCATCGGCTGTTCGACCGTGTCGCCTGCGTTCGCGCGTGAGATGGCCGCGCGCTGCGAAGCACGCGGGCTGCACTATCTGGACGCGCCGATTTCCGGTGGCGCGAAGCGCGCCGCCGACGGAACGCTGTCGGTCATGGCGTCGGGGAGCCCGGCGGCCTTCGACGCTGCCGCGCCGGCGCTCGATGCGATGGCAGAGACCGTGTTCCGACTGGGCGACGAGGCGGGAGCGGGGTCGGCGATGAAGGCGATCAACCAGATGCTCGCCGGCACCCACATCGCCGCGATGGCGGAGGCGATCACCTTTGGCATGACCATGGGGGTCGACCCGGCGCGGACGGTTGAGGTGATCTCCCAGTGCGCCGGCACCAGCTGGATGTTCGAAAACCGCGCACCGCACGTCGTCGACGGCGACTACACACCGCGCTCTTCGGTCAGCATCTGGCCAAAGGATCTTGGCATCGTCCTGGACATCGCGCGCGAAGCGCGCTTCTCAGCGCCGCTCACCGCGGCGGCGCTGCAGCAGTTTCTGGCGGCCGCGGGTTCGGGCCTTGCCGACGAAGACGACGCTGCGGTTGCGAAAGTCTACGCGCGCAACGCCGGGCTTCGCCTTCCGGGCGAGTCGTAACCGAATCCGATTGCCCCCCGTCGGGCGAATAGCTAATTTCTCCATTACGGAGGTCCAATGCTCAAAGAAGGCGACAAGGCGCCGGCATTCACGCTGGCCGATGAAACGGGTACCAAGATCAGTCTGTCGGATTTCAAGGGAAAGAAGGTAGTGGTCTACTTCTACCCGAAGGACGACACGCCGGGATGCACGAAGGAAGCGTGCAGCTTCCGCGACAACTACGACGCGATCCTTGCGAAGGGCGCGGTCGTGATCGGAATCAGCCCCGACGACGAGGCGAGCCACGGCAAGTTCAAGTCGAAGTTCGATCTGCCGTTCTACCTCCTGGCCGACCCGGAGCGCAAGGCGATCGACGGCTTCGGCGCGTGGGGTGAGAAGAGCATGTACGGCAAAAAGTACGAGGGCGTCATGCGCAGCACCTTCGTAATCGGCGAAGACGGCACGATCATCAAAGCCTGGCCCCAGGTCAAGCCCGAAGACCACGCGATAGAGGTCATGGCGGTCCTGTAGGTCGACGGTCGGATCGGCCGATGGAAATTCGGTCGATTCGGCGATACACTTTCCGATGAGAAAGGTATGACCACTTCGCGGTCTCTGACAGGTCGATTGACTCGTATCACCGTGGCTGCCGGTGCTCTGGCGCTGGCATTCGCGTCGTGCGAACCGGTGAACCCGTTCCCGGAGTACGTCGGCGTCAACCTCCTGGAGAGCCGCAACCTCTCCCTCGCGACATCGGCGGCGGGATATCTGGACGGCCCGCTGCCGGCCACGCCGTTTGACTACATCGA
>RECL01000278.1 GCA_007694025.1 Spirochaetaceae bacterium | reverse complement strand
GAGTTTCTGAACGTCCTGGCCGGGTCGTTTGGTCGAAACTACTGGGGTGACGTATCGCGGTACAAGCTGAGTTTCCCGAGCGTGGAGATCGGGATGCCCGAAGAGATGGGGAGCGAGCCGCCGATGGAGTTCTGGTTCGACGCGGAGGGCACTCCGATCAGCTTCGTGGTCGCGAAGCTGTAGAGCGCCCTCGGCCGCGTCGCTCACGACCAGGTGCGATCGTGAGCATACTCGTCGTTCCACGCGTCGGTAGCCGCCCACAGCTGTGGGAAGCGGGGGTGCAGGTGCTCCGAAAGGACATCGTCGTTCAGCGACTCTATCCCGAGCCCAGGCCCCTGCGGCACCCGGATGAACCCGCGGTCGACGATCGGATCGGGTAGGCCGGTCACCATGCTGCTCCACCAGTCGCTCTCGACGCTGTGATACTCCAGCGCGGTGAAATTCTCGGTCGCCGCGCACGCGTGGACCGCGGCGATGCACGCTATCGGGCTCTCTGCCATGTGCACCGACATCGCGATCCCGAACTCCTGGGCGGCATCGCCGATCTTCTTAAGCTCCAGGATCCCCCCACAGCTGAGGATATCAGGATGGATCATCGATACGCCGCCGCTTGACAGGAGCGGCATGAAGTTCTCCTTCAGGTAGATGTCCTCACCGGTGCAGATCGGCGCGGTCGTTGCATCGGAGAGTCGCCTGTACTGTTCGGTCAGCTGCCACGGAAGCATGTCCTCAAGCCACGCCGGATTGTACTTCTCCAGCCGGCGCGCAACCTTGATGCACTCCTCCAGCGGGATATGGCCGAAGTGGTCGATCGCGAGGGGCACCTCGTACCCGATCTGTTCGCGGACCTGCGCCGCGTACTCCTCGAGCAGATCGAGTCCCTTGTCGGTGACGTGGATACCGGTGAACGGGTGCGCGATGTTCTGGAGATCGTAGCGACGGTTGCGTGCGGTCTTCGCTTCGAGCCAGTCATCCGAACCGTCGGCGGTGTTCGACCCGCGCTGCTTCCACTGCGTGCGCATCGCCTCCAGCAGCCCGACCGGCGCGCTGAGCGCTCCCGGTTTGTCCATCAGGTATCCGATTCCCAGATCCATCTTCAGGAAGGTGTACCCGAGCGCCATCCGTTCCTTCAGCGCCTTGCCCATGTCGCTACCCGTATGCTTGCCGCTCACGTCGGTGTCACAGTACATCCGGATGGTGTCGCGGAACTTGCCGCCGAGCATCTGGTAGACGGGAACTCCGTACGCCTTGCCCGCGAGATCCCAGAGCGCAAGTTCGATGCCACAGACGCCTCCGCCCTGACGCGCGTGGTTACCGAACTGCTTGATCCGCCGGAATATCTTGTCGACGTTGCACGGGTTCTCGCCGAGTATCCTGTCTTTCAGGATCAGCGCATACGTCCTGCTCGCGCCGTCGCGGATCTCGCCGTACCCCTCGATCCCCTGGTTCGTCATGATCTTCATCAACGTGCAGTGCATCGGTGCACCCACCACATCGACGAATCTCATGTCGGTGATTCGAAGGTCAGACGGGCTGCCGTACGTGTTTACGCTTCCCATGGTATTGCTGTCGTGCTGCTCTTCGTGCTTGCTCATTTCTGCTCCTTACTCGCTTGTGATCGACGTGCTCTACAGGAGCGTCTGCTCGCCGGCGTTCATCCGGTCGGTCTGTGTTTCCTCATCCCAGGATAGATGCCGGAACTCCGGCGGTGTGTTGTCCTTGCGCCACCGTGCGAAGTCGGCCTCGATCTGTTCGGTCCATTTCGTGTCCATCTGCGCCGACGTGTACACCTTCTCGCGCAGTCGCTGCAGGCCGAAGATCTCGCGCAGCCGAGTCCGCTCCGAATGCACGACGATCTCCTCGGCGTGCTGCGGAGGGATAAAGAAGATGCCACTTTCGGTTCCGAGTACGATGTCACCAGGCATGCAGATCGCGTTGCCGATTCGCGTTGGTACGTTCATACCGATCATCGTCACTTCGCGGATCCCGGTAGGATCGCAGTCGAGGTAGAAGGTCTGGAGGTTGTCTATGCCCATGATCTGCTGGAGGTCGCGGATACCGCCCCAGATAACCTGTCCCCGACCGGTTCTGGTTGCTATCGCGGTAGACAGGTTTCCACCCGAGAACGTGCCCTGGAAGATCTTGCCGAACAGGTCGACGACCAACACGTCGTCCTTCTGAAGCGTTTCGATCACCCAGCTGTTCATCATCCCGACTCGCCCTTCCTGCGAGTGCCCGTACTCCATAAGGTAGTTGTGAAGATCGGGGCGTTCGGGTACAAACACCGCGGTCACGGCCCTGCCGACCAGCACCTTGCCGGGATGCGTGACCTTCCATCCACCCTGGAACTGGAAGCGGTACCCTTTGCCCCAGACCACCGCCCACGCTTCTTCGGTCGTACACCGCTCAAGCCGTTCCACGATGTCGTCGGCAACCCTCGGCCGTCCGTCGTCGAAACGCTCGCCGGTCCACTCCGGTGTGAGCCTGACCACCTCGTCCCTGTCACTGAACCCCATGGAACCTCCCAAACGGCCACCGTGTGCCGTCGGTACTCTGTACCGATCGGTCGCGCGACGTCAAGGCCGTTTTGATCCTCAATGCCTACCTGCCGATACTAATCGAGAGGGGTGCCATGAGAATTGCGCTGCTATCGGATCTTCACGCCAATCTTCCGTTCGCAGAGGCCGCCGTTCGGCGCGCCAGACGCGCCGCGTGCGACGCTGTCGTCCACTTGGGGGATGCTATCGACCTTGGACCGTGGCCGTCTGAGACGCTCGACTTCCTTGAGTCTGAGAGGGTCATGATGATCCGCGGCAACCACGACGAGTACCCTCTTCTTGGACTGACCGCAGCGATCCGTGCCCGGCTGCGTCCGGAGGTGGTAGTCCACATGGACTGGACGGCATCGCAACTGAGACCCGACCAGCTGGACCTGATCGGCGATATGCCCACGCAGCTGACGATCATGGCCGACGACTGGACGGTGCGATTGCAGCACTTCCTGCTCGACGGCGATCGTGTGTCCGAAGAGTACCTTGGCGACTCGATCCCGAACGCGCTGTCACGGTTCTCAGTGGAGGAGGGGCAGATCGTCTGCTTCGGCCATACGCACAATCGGTTCTGGTACTTCTCCGGTGACCGCGGCCTTCTCAACCCGGGCGCGACGGGTTTCCACGTGGGCGACACGGCGTGGTTTGCGGTGCTCGTGACTCAGGATGTCGGCGCGTGGGTCGAGTGGCACGCAGTCGACTGTCCGAGAGCGAACGTCGTGGCCGAGCTCGAGCGCAGACGCGTGCCCGCGTGGCAGGACTCGGTGAACTACATGTTCGAGTCCGCAGCGGTCTGACGGTTGACACCAGCCCGACCGACCGGCTAGATACCGACGACTACCCAAGCCGGAGGTTCTCATGTTGTCGACCAGACGCGCGCGCATCGATCGCGCGCATCCATATCGCCCCTCGGCGCCCGCGCGGCCCGGTCTTTGCGTTGCGGGGCTGCTTCTGATTGTTGCTGCGGTTCTCAGCGCCTCCGGACGCCCACAGTCCGAGGCTGATCGGTCCGCCTCGGGCGAGCGGCTGCTGCAGCAGCAGACGCTTGTCGTCGGGATCATGCCCGCCGTTGACTCGATTCCGCTCATCGTCGCCGAGCACCTCGGCTATTTCGCCGAAGAAGGCGTTACCGTCGAACTCGAGCTCTTTCGCGATCAGCTCTACCGCGAGGCGTCGCTCCAGGCCGGGCGGATCGACGCCGCCGTGTCGGACCTGGTGAACACGATCCGATCGTGGGCGAACGGTGCCGACTACCGGGCGATAGCGTCGACGAACGGACTGTTCGGGTTCGTGACGTCCCGGTCTTCCGGAATCGCGACGGTGGCCGATTGGCCCGCGGCTCCCGGACTGGTTGAGACGGGACTGATCGACGACAGCATCGTCAATTACACGGCCGAGCGGATGCTTGAGGCGGTCGGCGCCGATCCTTCGCGGATCCGGATCGTGCCGACGATGCAGATACCCGTACGCCTTGAGCTGGTGATCTCCGGCGGGCTCCAGGCGGCGGTCCTGCCCGAGCCATTGACACGCGTCGCCGAGGCGCAGGGCGCCTACGTGATCGTAGAGAGCGACGTACTCGAGTCGACCCCTGGCGTGATCCTGGCTACCGGAGATGCGCTGCGGCGCAAGCGCGATGCGTTGCGCGCGCTGCTCCGCGCGTACGATCGGGCCGTCGCGGAGGTGAACGCGGATCCCGACCGGTTCCGTGACGTGATCGCCGGCGCGGCCGGTTTCCCGGCTCCGGTTGCACCGGTCATGAGGATCCCGGTGTTCGCCGCCGCTACCGTGCCGGATCCTGCTACGGTGGACGATGTCTCGCGCTGGATGGTGCAGCGCGGGCTGGTGTCCCGGATCCCGGAGCGCGACACCATTGTCGACCCGCTTGTCGAGTAGTACCGGACTGCAGACCGACCGGCTGACCGTGGGCTATTCGGGTCGGCGGGTGATCGGCGGTGTTTCGGTGGACGTTCCGCCCGGATCGACGCTCGCGATCATCGGACGGTCGGGCGTCGGGAAGTCGACGCTGATTGGCGCGCTTGCGGGGCTCATCGAACCGGTGTCGGGTACGGTGAGCGTCGCTGGCGAGCCGTTGACCGGCCCGGATCGGCGCATCGGGGTAGTGATGCAGACGTACGGGCTGTTCCCGTGGTTCACCGCGCGCAGGAATGTGGAGCTGGGGCTGGGTATCCGCGACCGACAGCGCGGCTCGCGCGCGCGCGCGAGCCGGCGCGAGACGGCGTCCGCCGCGCTCGCGCGCGTAGGGCTTGCCGGGCTTGAGGACGCATACCCGCGAAGGCTGTCGGGCGGCGAGCAGCAGCGAATCGCGCTTGCGCGGGCACTCGTGCTCGATCCGACCGTTCTGCTTCTGGACGAGCCGTTTTCGTCGCTCGATGCGCTGACGCGCGAGGGTCTTCAGGATCTCCTGCGCGAACTGCTCGACGCGACACTGGTGTCGACTGTGATCGTGACCCACAGCATCGAAGAGGCGGTCTACCTTGGTCATACGGTCGGGGCGCTGTGCGGGGAACCGGCCGAGCTGCATCTGACCGCGGGGCTCGCCTGCGCGGCGAGTCAACCGGCCGACCGGTCGCGCGACGACCTGCGGACCGATCCTGCCTACCTTGAGGCGTGCGCGCGTGTGCGCCGCTGGTTCCGGGAGCGCGTCGATGCGTAGAACCGTATTCGCGGTCGCAGCGCTTGCCGTTGCGTGGTGGGTCGCGAGCGCGCTCGTCGGCAGCAGAGTGCTTCCGTCGCCCGTTACCGTTGCAGTCCGGTTTGCCCAGGTATGGAGTCCCGCGCTCTGGCGACACACGCTCGCGAGTACCGCGCGTGTCGTCGCGGCGCTGATTCTGGCGGCCGCGGTCGCGGTGCCGCTCGGGATCGGCGCGGGACGCGTCGCCGCGATCGACCGGGTGGTGACGCCGCCGGCCTATCTGCTCTACCCGGTGCCCAAGATCGCGCTGCTACCGGTCCTGCTGATTCTGCTCGGGACCGGGGATGTGACGCGGGTCGCCGTTGTGTTCCTGGTGCTCTTCTTCCAGATGTACATCGCTGTGCGCGACGGCGCACGGAGTGTGGATCCGCACTACCTGCAGAGTATCGACTCGCTCGGTGGAACGCGGCTCGACCGGTTACGGTACGTCGTGTGGCCGGTCGTTCTGCCGGGACTGCTGACCGCGTTACGAATCGGGTCGGGCACCGCCCTGGCCGTGCTCTTCTTCGCGGAGACGTTCTTCACGCGTTACGGACTCGGCTTCTACATCGTCGACAGCTGGATGAAGCTTGCGTATCCGGACATGTTCGCGGGAATCGTCGCGATGAGTCTGCTCGGGCTTGGGCTGTTTTCGGTGATCGACGCGGTCGATCGGAGGGTATCCCGGTGGCGATCTTGAGTGGACATGCGGGCGAGATCGAGCGGATTCTGCGCGATTTCTCTGTTTCGCTACCGGTCGATGGAGTCGAACCGTTCGGTTCGGGCAACATCAACGCCGCGTACCTGATCCGATCGCAGCCGAGCGACTGGATTCTCCAGGAGATCAACCGCGATGTGTTCTCCGATCTCGAGTGTCTGGAGTCGAACATGCGCGCGGTCACGGCGCATTTTGCTCGCGCGAGAGCCGATGGATCGTACCTGCCCGCGCACGATCTTGAGTACCGTCCGGCACCGAGCGGACGACTGCTTATCGTCCGCGACGGTCGTGCGTGGAGGGTGATGCGCCGCGTTCCCGACGCATACAGCAAACCGACTGTCGCAAGCGACGAAGACGCGTTTCGCGTGGCCGACGCGTTCGGTCACTACGATGCCGTCTTGTCGACGCTCGATCCCGGCGCGCTCTGCGATCCGTTACCCGGGTTTCACGATACACCCGCGCGCGTGCGCGCCCTGTCGGTGTCGGCTGAGCGCGCGAACGCGATCGGCCTGTCGCACCGTCTGCGTCGCGCTGCCGGCGAAATCGCGTTCTGCA